>DAHUYL010000218.1 GCA_027315255.1 Solirubrobacterales bacterium
GGCCCCGGGGCGCCAGCGGTCGATCGTGATCCGACTGCCCGGCATCCTCCCAGCTCGACTTCGCGTGGCGCAGCACGTACAGGCGCCTGAGATCATCCATGCCTACATTGTTCCGCGGGCGGCGGCGGCCAAATCGCTAGCATCGGCGCCCCCGGCGAGATAGCTCAGTTGGTAGAGCACACGACTGAAAATCGTGGTGTCCCCGGTTCGAGTCCGGGTCTCGCCATCACTCACCAACCAATTTCGTGCTGCAGAGCTGCATGTTGCCCTGGTCGGGTCGGACATGCAACTCTGCCCTTGTTGGACGGAGAGGACCCGTCCGCACGCCTTGCCGAGATCGTCGTTCGGTACGGCGATGCGCCGCCGGAGCGAGCGATGCGCCAGGTCGCAGCGGCTGGCACAGGCGGCCGAGATCGACGAGCTGCTCTCATAGATGCGCGCGAGCCATGTGTCACAAGCGTTCTGAGGTCGACACCGACGCTGCGCCAGTACCCGAGGCCCGCCGTGACACAGCCGCGTAGCTTCGCCCCACGGCCTCAGCCGGGTTCGATAGGTAGATGCCACGGGGTGGCGGCTGCCAGCGTGGTCCGGGGCCGTAGCTTGGTAGCGAAGGAATGGCTCGCCCGACCTGACTGCTGTGTCGGTGAAAGCGCCGGTCTCGGACCTCGGCGGAGCGGTAGGTCGAGCCCGTTCATCGTCGCCGAAGCACCGTTGAGGTCGGCGGGCCGCGGATGTCGAATGCGATCGTGAGCCCGGCAGGCTCGGTCTATCAGAGCTTCGAGGTGAGCGGGTAGCGCTCTGGGTGCGCGATCGAGTCCAGCGACAGGTCGACGTCGAGCTCCGGCCAGTGCAGGTGGGTCGGCGTTGGGCGTTCGACGTTCAGGATCGCTTGAACGGTCGCTGTCTTGAACCACGGGAACTCCTGGAAGGGCAGGAGGTGCTCCTGGTCGTCGATCAGTAGCCAGAGGCCGTGCTTTGAGATGTTGGTGACCTCAACGGCCGAAGTGACGCTGCCAGGCATCCTTGATCTCCTGCTCGTGCTCGATCACCAACTGTAGGGCGCGGCTCAAGTCCTGGTCGCTGAGCTGGTAGTTGCGCGCCAACTCGATGGCGGGCTCGATCCAGAACTTCGCCTCCCCATCGGCCGACTGGACGTGGATATGGATCCGCTCCTCTTCTCGTGAGAAGAAGAAGAACCGGAACGGGCCTTCGCGGAACACGGTGGGGCTCATCGCTGTAATGACGATGCCAGAGCCCCCGGCCGGACGGCGGTCGCACGGGACGATGGACCGATAGTCGTCCATCGTCCAGAGGAGGAGCCCCAAGTGCGTTCGTGACGCGCTCGAGCTCCGCGAGGGCGGCGAAGTGCTGTTCCGGGTCGAGCGGACCCGCGCGGTGATCGCCAGAACGCCGCACCTGCTCGATCTGGCCGGCAGCGTTCCCGTCCCGTCCGGGAAGCGAGGCACTGCGTGGGATGAGGTGTTGCGCCAAAACCCGGGCGGGCCGGGCGGAGAACCGGCGCTCGCCGCCGGCGAGGACCTGCTGCTGGCCGATCGCGTGCTCGCCGAGTGCGTGTACGTGCTGGAGTCGTCTTACGAGGTTCCGCGCGAGCGGGTCGCGGAGCTGAAGCGCGCCGCGATCGCGCTCCCGGCGATCAAGACCGTGGACGCAACCTCGCTGCTGCGCGCGCTGGAGGCGGACGAGGTCCACCGCCTTGACTTCGCGGAGGCATACCTGGTTGCCCAGGCCGAGGCGACCGGGGTCGGGACCGTGCTGTCCTACGACAAGACGATCGACCGCGTCGACACGGTCACGCGTCGCGAGCCGCAGCCGACATCGATCGATCGCGCATCCGGGCAGCGATCGACCGGAGCCAGAGAACGAGTCACGAACACGCTGGGCATTCGCTGCATCGAGGCGTCGAGCGGCGACCGACTCGCGCGCCGGTGAGCGCTGCCGGTCGAAACGCGGAGCAGTCACGCACCTGCCTTCGGACGTCGCGGCCGAGGTTGTCCGAATGCGGCGGCGCCTCGGCCCGGTTTCGGCGCCCGGGAGGCGACTGCTTCTCGGATGGCGGTTTCCGGATTGCGCGCATCGAGCGACGTGCGCCGCCTGGCGCTCGACCGGGACGCGGAAAGTCAGTCGATTGAGCCGGCCGGAACGACCCACTCGGTGCGCTGGCCGGTAACAGCGGCGATCCGGTCGAAGTCAGCGTCGTAGTGCACGACGATGAGGTCACCATCCTCCGCGGCCGCTGCGATCAGGAGGTCAGGAACCTTCCGTCCGCGCTGATGCTTTGACGCGAGCAGGCGCTGAACCTGCCGGCCGCGACGGACGTGGTCAGCCGTCGTCTCGATCAGCGCGAACAGGCCCAGCGCGCTGGCGAGCCGGTCCCATTCCTGGGCGCTGCGCGCCGAGAAGCCGATCTCGAGATCGGAGATTCCGGCGCGAGCCAGTTCTCCACGTTCAGCGCGCGGCTCGATTGCGGCGCGCACAGCCGGGTTCGCGAGACGGGTGAGCACGCTCGTGTCGAGCAGATGCGTCAGCGCCATGCTTGCTCGCGGTCGGCAAGACCGGCGCGGGCCAAGACATCGAGCCGATCCTTGGTCGTCGCGCGGTGCTCTGCTCCGACTCGTCTGAGCGCGAGGTTCACCGTGTCCTTGATCGTCTTGGTACCGAGCTCGTCGCGCGCGGCTCGCAGCACGTCCTCATCGATGTCGACCAGATGCTTCGCCACGAGAGCAGTATATCTCGCACCGCCGCCGTATATACGAACGCCAGCCGAGGACCGAGTCTCGTCCGAGGGTGCGACGCGATCCGGGCCGCCTGTTCCACGTACGATCTGATCGCATGGTGGTGTCTGTTGCTGCTGGCACGGGGGCGGTTGGAGTGTCGCTGCTCGGGGCGCTCTGATTGGCGGACGAGGGCGTGTCGTTTGACGGCCGTGTGCTTGGACCGCGCGCTCGCGTGCTCCTCGCGCGCTTGGCCGTCGAGCCTGGTCGTGAGGTCTCGCGCGAGGCGGTGGCGGACGCTGCCTGGGGCGCCGTCGCGCCGGCTGCCTGGCGGGGTCGCTGCGTAACGTGGTCGGGGAGGTTCGCCGTGGGCTTGTCTGTTTCGGGGGCCGGGTGGCGCTTGTCACTTCCGAGTGCGGTTACCGGCTCGAGCTGCCCGTCGGCTCGTCGGTCGATCTGGTGCTCGTGCGCGAGCTGGCGGACGCTCTCGGGCCCGAGGCGGCGGCCGTGGTCCATGAACAGCCACGGCACCCTCAGGCTGGTCGGTCGGCGTGCCACCCACTCGAGTAGCTCTCTGAGTTGTGGGTGCAAGGGGACGTAGCGGCCGGTGCGGAGCTTGCCGAGAGCCGAGAGATCGTCACAGGTTGTGTAAGGCAGAGCGAACGGAGTACGCATGCCTTCGACGCAAGCGAAGGTCTTTACTGGAGAGGTGCCCGATCGGTCACTGCACGCTGGAGTCGGGTCGCCGCCAGGGCGAATCGATCGCTCGATCGCTCACCGTTCGTCGTCGTGGCCCAACGCCTCGGTCGCCTCGGCCCGGGTTCGTCGCCCGTCACCGTGGGCGGTGTGCCGGCGCAGCTCGACGACGACCACGATCGCGGCCGCCGCGACAGCGAGGCCGACGACCCCCTGCTTGACATGCGGGCCGAGGACGGCCGTCCCGATGCCGTATGCGCCGAGCCCCGCGATGCAGGTCGAGACGACCGCTGCCACGGAGTGCCAGAGCAAGAAGCTGCTGGGCGACATGCGCATCGCTCCGGACATCCAGGTCGGCGTCAAGAACACCGCAAGCGGTCCCCACCGGCGGTAGATCCGCTCACCGGCGTCCATCGCGCGCCGACGGTGACGCTGCGACCGACCGGCGCGGTCCTTGATCGTCCGGGTCGTCCGTGCCCCCAGCCAGTAGCCGACCCAGCCGCCGAGCCAGGCGGCCGCGGTCGCCACCGCGATCACGATCCAGATGTTCAGATCACCCTCGCTTGCAAGGAGCCCGGCCGCCGCGAGCGCACCCGCGCCGATCAGCGGGATGCCGATCCACGAGGCTGCGACGCCTGCAAACAGGACCGCGTAGCCGCCGATGCCGGCCTGACTGACCGCTGCGATCACTGCAGGTCGCCGATCGGTCGGCCCTTCGGCCTGTCGGCGATCGGGTCGGTTGCCGGGTCGAGCCACCCGCCCGCATGGCCGGCGCGGCCGATCAGCCCGCCGCCGCATCCGTCGCGATCGCGCTCCGTCGCTGCACTTGCGCAGACCGTCATCAGGGCCGATCGTGCAACGCGGGGGTCCCGCACGCATCGTGGCTCGCCCGGGCGCCGGTCGCGGCGCAGTACGGAAACCGGCTCTGCTCGGCTGATCGGTGCGGTCGGTTCCGCGTGGGGTTTCGCAGAGGTCCTTATCGTCTGCGGAGATGAGCGCCAGCGCGGCACCCGAGGCTTCCGCGGAATCGAACGAGGGCCAACGCAGGACGGCGCTGGTGTCGGTGCTGGCGGCTGGGGCCCTGGTCGTCCTCAAGCTCGGCACCGGCCTTGTGACCGGGAGCCTCGCGCTCGTCTCCGCGGGCATCGAGTCGAGCGGCGATGTCGTCGCCGCGGTTCTGACGCTGCTGGCGGTCCGGCTGGGCGGGCTTCCGGCCGACGCGAACCACCCCTACGGCCACCGGCGTGCCGAGAACCTGGCAGCGCTGGGCGAGGCCGCGATCCTGACCGCGGGCGGAATCGTCGTCGTCGTCGAGGCGGTCGGGCGGTTGACCGGTGGCGGTCAGGCGTTCGAAACGCACTGGTATCTGTTCGTCGTGATCGCGATCGCGCTCGGAGTCGATGTCAGCCGCGTGGTGGTGTCACTTCGCGGAGCTGTTCTCTACAAGTCGGCGGCGCTGCGCTCGAACGCGTTTCACTTCGCCGGCGACATGTCTGGTTCGGTGGCCGTGCTCGCCGGCATGGTGGCGGTCGGTGCGGGCGTGCATCAGGGCGACGCGATTGCGGCGCTGCTCGTCGCAGCGATCATCTTCGCAGCGGCGGGGCGATTGATCTTCGAGAACGCGCGTGTGCTGATGGACACGACACCGGCGGAAGCGCATGCGCGCGCGTACGCTGCGATCTCTGAGCTGGGCGATCACGTGGAGCTCCGGCGGCTACGCGTTCGCGAGTCGGGCGGCCACTACTTCGCCGACGCAGTCGTCACCGTCCCGCCCGGCCAGGCGGCGATCGAGGGGCAGGAGATGAGCGAGGAAATCGAGGCGGCGGTGCTCAGATCACTTCCCGACAGCGAGATCGTCGTGCACCTCGAACCGCGCCGTCAGGGCCTCAGCCTGCGCGACCGCACGCTGTCCGTCGCGCTGGCCGAGCCGCTGGGTCGTGACGTGCACGACATCGCGATCTACCGCCACAACGGGCGTGTGAGCGTGTCGCTGCACCTGAAGCTGGACCCCGGCGTTCCGCTCGCGATCGCCCACGACGTGGCCGGTCGGGTCGAGGCGGCGTTGCGGGCGGAGCCGGGCGTGGAGGATGTCCACACGCATCTCGAGCCGTTGGAGCTGCCCCTGGTGGCGCACGAGGCCAGGCCGACCGACGACGCCGAGCGCGACCGGATCTCCGCGCTGGTGCTGCAGCGCACCGGACACCTGCCACGCGAGCTTCGCCTCCTGCACACCGACGCCGGCCTGGTCGTGTTCGTCTCGGTCGCAGCCGGCGCGGAGAGCCCGCTGCCGGCCGCACACGAGCTCGCGAGCCGCCTCGAGGAGGACATCCGCGAGGCGCAGCCGCACATGAGCGACGTCGTCGTCCACACGGAGCCGTGACGGCCCGCTCAGCCGGCGGGGCAGCGGGCGACCGGCGGCCGGTAAGCGGCGGTCACGTAGCCGACGCCGCTCCTCGTCGAGGTCGCGACCGGGACGCCGCCACGCCAGTCGATCTCGACCGTCTGGGCCGAGTTGTACATCGCGGGCAGGTAGCCGACGCGACGCATCGTGACCGCGTTCAGGACATCACCCGAATTGCCGACGAACACGAAGCAGCCGTTGAGGCTGTTCTGAAGCCAGCCAAACCGCTCGCAATCCACGCTGCACTGGGCGGAGCGCCCGCCGAAGTCGTGCGAGAGCTTGATGTTGGCGATCTCCCGTGGAGCGCGCGACGGGAGACCGGCGACGTCGAACACGTGAACGTAGGCGTTCGGCGTGTCGATCACCCACAGCCGCTGCTCGTTCGGGGACAGCGAGATCCCGTGGCTCGGAGCTGTGAACGGGAACGAGGAGGGGTCATAGCCGAAGCGGCTGCCGAAGCGCTCGGTGTAGAGCACGCGGCCGGTCGTGAGGCTCGAAACCTGAAAGCCGAGCAGGCTGGTGGCCGTCGTGAACGCGAGCGTCTCGCTGCCGTTGACCGTGAACGGGCGCACGCCCGAGTAGAGCGGCCCGATCTGCCTGACGACGCGATTGGTGGCGGTGTCCGCGACCTCGAGGTGGTTGTAGTTGCGAGGGCCCAGGTAGACGTAGCGGCCGCTGAGGCCGACGATCGTGTTGTGCGGCGCCGCTCCACTCGAGACCCTCGCGGGCACGTTGGCGCTGTTCGCGCCGTTGATTCGCCCGAGCACCTCGCCCCTCGTCGCGCCAACCACCCACCAGATGCCATCGGTGGAGCGTTCGCCATCCGGAAGGTAGATCCGCAGGCCGTCGCGGCTGATCGCGAAGTCGTCGACACCGTGCGGGTAGTGGACCTTCCAGACGACCTTGTTGGTGAGCAGGTCGTAGGCGGCCAGCGACCCGTTCCCCGTCCAGCCGCCGTCGCCGCCGTAGCTGATGTAGAGATAGTGGTTGCGCAGATCCGCCCCGACACCGCGGATCGAGGTGATCCCCGGCAGCGACAACGTCCTGACCAGTCGCATCCCGGCGCCCATGTCGTATACGTAGGCGGCGGCGTCGACGAACACGTACTCGTAATCACGGGTGCCTGATTGCGAGGCGATCGAGGGGGCGTTGCCGGCGCCGCCGGCCGCGCCCGGCGATCGGTGCTGTGCCCCGGCCGAGCCGGCGGCCTGAGCAGCGACGGCGCCGACGAGCGCGAGCGCCGCCAGCAGCGCCAGTCGCCTGACGCTGCGAGGCCCGAGCCCGAGCCCGGCATCGGCGGGCCGGCAAACGACGCCGCGATGTTCGCCGCCGGTCCTCACAGATCACCACGGCGGATGATCAGATCCGCGACAAGCCCCGTCCAGCCGGTCTGGTGCGACGCGCCGAGCCCCGCACCGGTGTCGCCGTGGAAGTACTCGTGGAACAGGAGCAGGTCGTGCCAGGCGGGGTCCTGCTGGAGCAGGTGATAGTCGCCGAACACCGGTCGTTTCCCGTCCGCGCGCTCGGTGAAGATCCCGATCAGCCGCGATGCGAGCTCGTCGGCCACGGCGTCGAGGCTCATCATCCGGCCGCTGCCGGTCGGGCACTCGACCTCGAAGGCGTCGCCGAGGTAGCGGTGGTAGACGCGCAGCGTCTGGATCAGCAGGTAGTTGATCGGGAACCAGATCGGGCCGCGCCAGTTCGAGTTGCCGCCGAACAGATCGGTCGTCGACTCGCCGGGCTCGTAGTCGAGCGTTGCCGAGATACCGTCCACGTCGATCCGCAACGGATGCGCGTCGTGGTAGCGGGAGAGCGCTCGGATCCCGTGGTCGGACAGGAACTCCCCGGGGTCGAGCATCGCTGCGAGGAGCCTTCGCAGTCGCCGCTCGTCGACGATCGAGAGCATCCGCCAGCCGGCGTGCGCGGGCGACTCGGTGTGGTCGACGACCTCTGCGCCCTCAGGCCGGTGCCTGGTGAACCAGTCGACACGGCGCAGGAACTCTGGCAGCCGCGCCATCGTCTCCGGGCCGAGCGTCGTGACCGCCACGAGTGGCAGCAGCCCCACCACCGATCGCGCCCGCAGTGGGATCAGGGCGCCGCCGTCACAGCGCAGCGCGTCGTAGTAGAGCCCCTCGTCCTCGTCCCACAGCCCCTTGTGGTTCAGCGCCGAGGCGATCAGCGCGAAGTGCTCGTAGAACTTGATCGCCAGGTCCTCGTAGGTGTCGTCGTGCGCGGCGAGCAGCAGCGCGAGCTCGAGCAGGTTCTGGCAGTACATCGCCATCCACGCGGTGCCGTCGGATTGCTCGAGCAGGTCGCCGACAGGAAGCGCCGAGCGGTCGAACGGGCCGATGTTGTCGAGCCCGAGGAACCCCCCCTCGAACACGTTGTCACCTTCCGCGTCCTTGCGATTCACCCACCAGGTGAAGTTGAGCAGGAGCTTGTGGAAGACGCGCTCCAGGAAGTCACGATCCGTGTCGCCGGCGATCTCGTAGACGCGCAGCGCGGCCCACGCGTGCACGGGTGGGTTGACGTCCCCGAACGCCCATTCGTACGCCGGCAGCTGTCCGTTCGGGTGCATGTACCACTCGCGACACAGCAGGATCAGCTGCGACTTCGCGAACTCGGGGTCGACGTGTGCGAGCGCCACGCAGTGGAACGCCAGATCCCAGGCGGCGTACCAGGGGTACTCCCACTTGTCGGGCATCGAGATCACGTCGATGTTGTTGAGGTGGTTCCAGTCGTGGTTGCGGCCGGACCTGCGCGCGTCCGGGGGCGGCGGCCCGGCGGGGTCGCCGTCGAGCCACCGGCGCACGTCGTAGTGGAAGAACTGCTTCGACCACAGCATTCCGGCCAGCGCCTGGCGCAGCACGAGCGCCTCGTCGCCGGAGGCACGAGCCGGTGTCAGCTCGGCGTAGAAGGCGTCTGCTTCGTCTGCGCGTGCACCCATCACCTGCTCGAAGTCGCCACCGGGAGCTCCTTCTGGTCCGAGCGCCAGCTCGACCGTCACGGTCTGTCCGGCGGGCACCTCGAGGCGGTGGTGGAACGCCGCCTTGGTGCCGCACTGGTCAGGGTTGACGGTGTCCGCCCCGTGGATGACGTGATCGCCGATGCCGTCCTTCGGGCAGGCGCTCGCAGGAGCAGCACCGAACAGCCGCGCGTAGTTGGTCTCGTTCTCGCAGAACAGCGCTTGCGGCGAGCCGGACGCGGACAGGACGCGCCGGCCGAGCTCGTGATGCTCGGCGACCAGCGCCCCGCCGTCGAGCCGGATCGACGGCCGGCGCGGATCGATCCCCCACGACCACGTGTTGCGAAACCACAGCGTCGGCAGCACGTCGAGCGTCGCTGCGTCCGGTCCGGCGTTGCGGACGGCGACCCGGATCAGCAGCTCCTCGGGCGAGCGTTTCGCGTAGTCCGCCGTTATCTCCCAGTAGCGGCCGTCGTCGAACACGCCGGTATCGAGCAACTCGAACTCGGGATCGTGCCTGCCGCGCGCGCGGTTCTCCTCCACCAGGCGCGCGTACGGGAACGCCGCCTGCGGGTACATGTAACGCCAGCGCATCCACGAGTGCGTGGGGGTGCTGTCCAGATACCACCAGTACTCCTTGGCGTCCTCTCCGTGGTTGCCCTCGTTGCCGGTCAGCCCGAAGATCCGCTCCTTCAGGATCGGGTCGCGCCCGTTCCAGAACGCCAGCGCGAAGCACAGCGTCTGGCGGTCGTCGCAGATCCCGGCCAGCCCGTCCTCGTTCCACCGGTACGCCCGCGAGCGGGCATGGTCGTGAGGGAAGTACTCCCACGCCTCGCCGGTCGCGCTGTAGTCCTCGCGCACGGTTCCCCACGCGCGCTCGGACAGGTATGGCCCCCAGTGACGCCATGGCGAGCGTCCGTGGGGCACCTCCAGCAGCCTGTCGCGCTCCGCGCTCACCGGCGCGAGTCTATGCGGCCGCTCGTGGGCGGCTCGTGCGGCCGCTCAACGCCGGATCCGGCAGACTCGCGCGGAGCATGCGCTTCGGCCGCCAGCTGTGTGGAGACCTCGCCGCTGCCTCGGCACGCGAGTGGCTGGTGGCGGACGGCCTCGGCGGGTTTGCGATGGGGACGGTGGGCGGCCTGCGCACCCGCCGCTACCACGGCCTGCTGGTCGTCGCCACCAAGCCTCCGGGCGGGAGGATGCTCGGCCTCGCGGCGCTCGACCCGGTGGTCACGCTCGGCGATGCGCGCGTCCGGCTCGCCGTCCACGAGTGGGGAGACGGCACGGTCGACCCACGGGGCAACGTGCACCTCGCGCAGTTCGAGCTCACCGACGGGATCCCCCGCTGGCGCTGGCAAGTCGGCGACGTGATCATCGAGCGAGAGCTCGCCGCAGTCCACGGGCGCGCCGCCGCCGCGATCGTCCACCGGTTGCTCGCCGGTCCCGGCCCGCAGCTGCTCGAGCTGGCGGCGCTCGGCACCTGGCGCGATGCGCACGGTGAGCGGTACGCGTCGGGCGCACCCAGGGTCGAGAATGTCGCCGCCGGCTACGTGTTCGAGGGCGCCTATCGCGTCGCCGCCGATCCAGACCAAGGCACGTTCGCGCCCGCCGGCGAGTGGTACCGAGGCGTGCGCTACCGCGAGGAGGCCGCGCGCGGACTGAACGACCACGAGGATCTGTGGCACGCCGGCAGCTTCAGGGCCACGCTCCGGCCGGGCGAGGCCCTGACGGTCAGAGCCTGGGCGGGCGACCTCGCGCACCAGCCGGACGGTGACGTCGTCGCCACGGCACGCGCACGCGCACACGAACTGACTGCGCATGCGCGCGACGCGATCGACGCGCAGTTGCTGCTCGGAGCCGACCAGTTCGTCGTCGAGGGTCCGACCGTCGTGGCCGGCTACCCATGGTTCGGCGACTGGTCACGCGACACGATGACCTCGTACGAGGGCCTGCTGCTCGAGTCCGGAAGGGCCGAGCAGGGGCGGCGGTTGCTGGTCCGCAGTGCAGCGACGCTGAGCGAGGGGATGCTCGCCAACACCGCCGACACGGGCACGCTCGAGTACAACACGGCCGACGCCACGCTCTGGTTCGTGCACGCGATCGGGCGGCACGTCGAGCGCACCGGGGACGTCGACCTCGCTGCGGAGCTGACCCCGACGCTCCAGGCACTGATCGAGGCTCACGTCCGGGGCACCCGGTTCGGGATCCGGGTGGACCCGGCCGACGGCCTGCTGAGCCAAGGGGCTCCGAACGTGGCGCTGACCTGGATGGACGCCCGTGTCGACGGCGTGCCGGTCACGCCCCGCGCCGGCAAGGCGATCGAGATCAACGCGCTGTGGATCAACGCGCTCGCGACGGTCGCCGGGCTGTACGAGCGACTGGACCGCGACTCCTCGAACGCCCGCGCGCTCAAGCGGCGTGCTCGCGCCTCGTTCGCACGGGCCTTCCGAACGGCCGGTCGCTGCGATGACCTCGTCGGGGACCGAACGCTCAGACCCAACCAGCTGCTGGCCGTCTCGCTGCCGCACGCGCCGCTGCGCTCCTCGCCCGCCGACGCGCGGTCGGTGGTCCGGTCGTGCGCGCCGCTGGTGACGTCGCTGGGGCTGCGCAGCCTCGACCCGGCCGACCCCGCCTACCTCGGCCGCCACCGCGGCTCGCCCGCCGAGCGCGACCGCGCCTACCACCAGGGCACGGTCTGGCCGTGGCTGACCGGGCCGTACACGCAGGCGGCGCTCAGGGCGGGAATCCCGACTGAGGGCCTGCTCGACGGGCTGGAGGCGCACCTGGGCGAATGGGGACTCGGCTCGATCTCGGAGACAGCCGACGGAGACCCGCCGCACGCCGCCACCGGCTGCCCGTTCCAGGCATGGTCGGTCGCCGAGACGCTCCGGGCGCGCCGCCTACTGGCGGCCGGCGGCGCGCTGTAGCTCGCCGATCACCACCTGGAGCAGCGGATGGCGGTCGGCGCCTCGGCGGCAGGCGATGAACAGGTGGCGGCACGGCGGCTCGCCGGACAGCGGCCGGATCGCGACGCCGGCCGGCGGCTCGTCCTGCGCCAGACGCGGGATGCAGGCGAGGCCACCGCCGACAGCGACCAGCGCCATCAGGGCGTGCCAGTCGCCGCAGCGGTGGGTGACCGCCGGCGCGAAGCCGGCATTCGCGCACGCCGAGCGGAACACGTCGTCGCACGACCAGCCGGCGGGCGGCGCGACGAACTCCTCGGTGGCGAGCGACGCGAGCTCGACCTCCTCCCGGCCTGCAAGCGGATGCCCCGCCGGCAGCACGAGATCGAGCGGGTCCTTGATCAGCTCGATCCTCGTGAAGCGCTGGTCGCCGCGCTGCGGAGCCCCCCTGCACTCCATCGAGATCACGAGGTCGAGCTCGTCCCGCGCGAGCAGGTGGAACGCCTCGGGCACCTCGACGTCGAGCACGGACAGCGCGACGTCGGAACGATCGCGCGACAGCGCTGCCATCGCCGGGGCGACGATCCGGCGGATGCCGGTCGCAAACGAGCCGATCCGGACTCGCCCGCGTTCGCCGCAGGCGAGCGCCGCGAGCGTCGCGTCCATCCGCTCGAGCTCGCCGAACACCGTATTGGCGTGCGCGAGCACCGCTTCGGCGGCCGGAGTCAGCCGCACCGCGTTCGGCGGGCTCGCGGTGATCGCCGCCGGGCGTGCGCACGGCGTGCCGATCGGAGCGCTGCTGCTGTGCGTCGGCGCCGCCCTCTCGTGGGGCGTCGGCAACATCTGCAACCGCCGCGCGCAGGCGCCCGACGCGCTCTCGCTGCTCGTGTGGTCGAGCCTCGTGCCGCCCGTGCCGCTGCTGGCGCTGTCGCTCGCGATCGAGGGACCGCACCGGATCGGCGCCGCCTTCAGCGGGCTAGACGCGGCCGGCGTGCTGGCGCTGGCGTACGTGGTCGTGATCTCGACCGGGTTCGGGTTCGGCACCTGGACCTGGCTGCTGCACCGTCACCCCGCGTCGCGCGTCGCGCCGTTCACGCTGCTCGTGCCGCCGGTCGGGCTGACCGCGGCCTGGATTGCGCGCGGCGAGCGGCCGACGCTGGCCGAGCTCGTCGGCGCGGCGATCATCCTCCTCGGCGTCACGCTGATCACGATCCGCATGCCGACTGCAGGCTCATGGGCGCGTGCCGCGAATCGAGTGGTCGAGCAGGACCATCGGGTGATGGATCGGCGTGTCGAGGTAGGCGCCGATCTGGCTCGCGCAGCCGGGGTTGGCGGCGGCGATCGCGTCGGCCCCGGTGGCGCGTAGGTTCGCGGCCTTGCGCGCGCCGAGCTCGGCGGCGGCGTGCGGCTGGGTCAGGTTGTAGATCCCGGCCGAGCCGCAGCACAGCTCCCACTCGCGCGGCTCGAGCAGCTCGAGCTGCGGGATCGAGCGCAGCAGCTCGCGCGGTTGGTCGCGGATCTGCTGGGCCTGCGCGAGGTGGCACGCGTCGTGGTAGGCGACGCGCATCGCCAGCGGGTGGCGGCGCGCCCGCGGCTCGAGCCCGGCCAGGAACTCGTGCACGTCGCGCACCTTGGCCGAGAACGCCTGCATCCGCTCGTCGCCCTCGAACATGTGCCCGTAGTCCTTCATCGCCGAGCCACACCCCGCGACGTTCGTGACGACCGCGTCGTAGCGCTCGTAGGCATCGACCGTCGACAGCGCGAGCGAGCGTGCAGGGCCCTCATCGCCCGCGTGGAGCTGCAGCGCCCCGCAGCAGCGCGGCGCCCGCGGGGCGTGCACCTCGAACCCCTCGGCCGCCAGCACGCGCACCGTGGCGGCGTTGGCGTCAGCGAAGAACACACGCTGGACGCAGCCCTGCATGAACGCGACCGTCCCGCGCCTGGCGCCGACGGCGGGCGTCACCCGGGGCAGCCGGGCGAACGCAGCTCGCGCCCGCGTGCGCGGCGCCAGTCGCACGAACGGCAGCGCATCGCCGAGGCGTGAGCGGAGCCCGAGCCGGTCCTGCAGGGCGATCAACGGGGCGAGCGCCCGCAGCCGACCGGGGTGGGTGAGCACGCCGAAGATGGCCGCCCTGAGTGCGCGCTCGCGCCGGCTGCGCGCGCCGTGCCGTTCGAGCTGCGGGCGAACGCGCTCGATCAGCCGGTCGTAACGAACGCCCGAGGGGCACGCGGTGACACACGCCATGCACCCGAGGCAGCGATCGAAGTGCGTCGTCATCGACTGCGACACCCTTTCGCCCGGCTCGTGGCCGACGCGCATCAGCAGGATCCGGCCGCGCGGCGAGTCCATCTCGTCCGGGAACACCGCGTAGCTGGGACACGTGGGCAGGCAGAAGCCGCAGTGCACGCAGTCGCGGATCAGGTCGAGCTCGGGTGCCCGCAGGTCGTCCCAGGCGCCGGACGTGATCAGCTCCCTCCCACGAACGTGCCCGGCGCGCAGATCCGCGCCGGGTCGAAGCGCGCCTTGATCCGCTGCATCACCTGCAACGCCGCAGGCGCCGGAGCGGGCCAGCGCGCGGCGACATGCGCGGCACCATCCTGCACCGTGAGCGCTGCGCCGGCCAGCGCAGCGCGCAGCCGCTCGACCCGCTCACCGAGGTCGTCGTCCGGTGCGAGCGACACCCACGCCAACCCCAGCGCCGGACGTGACACCACCTGCCCACCCAGCGCCTCGACCGCCGCCAGCACAGCGCCGGTCTGCGAAGGCGGAGCGCTGACCTTGACGACGACGCCGCCGTCGTCGCGCCGCTGGGCAGCGCGCTGGGTGGCCCACAGCGCGTCGTCGTCCTCGGTCACGTCCGCATCGGCCAGGCCGAGCTCGCCAAGGAAGACGGTCGTCTCGCCTGCCCGAGCTGCCGCGGTCGGCCCCGAGTAACGCATCAGCAGCGAGCCGGTCCCGCCGGCCCAACTCAGATCGAGGCAGTCGGCCTCCAGGGGCAGCGCTGCCAACCGTGCCGCCGCGCCGGCTAGCGCGGCGGCATCATCACCCTGTGCCTGCACGGTGGCATGCGTCGCCGGCAGCGGATGCAGTCGCAACGACACCGACGCGATCAGTCCGAGCGTGCCGTGCGAGCCGGCGAACAGCTTGCCGAGGTCGTAGCCGGCCACGTTCTTGATCACCCGACCGCCGGCCTTGGCGACCGTTCCGTCGGACAGCACGACCGTGACGCCGAGCACGAGATCGCGGACGCCCCCGTAGCGGTGGCGCAGCGGGCCCGAGTCGGCAGTGGCGACGACGCCGCCGATCGTCGCCGCGGGCTCACCGCCGTCACCCGACAGCGGCGGATCGAGCGCGAGCATCTGCCCGGCGCGCGCGAACTGCGCCTGGGCCGCCGCCAACCGAACCCCGGCCTGCACGACCGCCGTGAAGTCACCCTCGTTGTGCTCGACGATCTCGGCCAGCCCCGAGGTCTCGAGCTCGACCTCGCACGCAACGCTCGTCCAGCCGCGCTTGGTCCCACCGCCGCGCACACGCATAGCGCGCCCGGCCGCGCCGAGCTCGCGCATCGCGACGGATGCCTCCTCGATCGACCCCGGACGCATCAGAACCGCTCCGCCAGGCCGGCGGCCTCGAGCGGATGCTGCCGGTAGGGCCCGGGGACCTCGCCACACAGCCGCGGGGTCGGCATCACCTTCGTCGGGTTGGCGAGGCCCTGAGGGTCGAACGCGCAGCGCAGCCGCTGGAAGCAGTCCAGATCGGGCTCGCTGAACATCTTCGGCATGTGCTTCTTCTTGTCCACGCCGACCCCGTGCTCGCCGGTGATCGAGCCACCGACCGCGAGGCACGCCTCGAGGATCTTCCCCGACAGCTCCTCGGCGGCCTGCGCCTGCCCGTCGATCATCGAGTCGAAGCAGACGAGCGGGTGCAGGTTGCCGTCGCCGGCGTGGAACACGTTCGCGACGATCAGCCCGTATTCGCCCGCGAGCTGCTCGATCCGCGCGAGCACCTCGGGCAGCTTCGTGCGGGGGATCACTCCGTCCTGCACGAAGTAGTTGGGGCTGATCCGGCCCATCGCCGGGAAGGCGGCCTTGCGCGCCTTCCAGAAGCGGTCGCGCTCGGCGCTGTCGCGGGCCACGCGCACATCGTCGGAGCCGCAGCGCGCACAGATCGCGGTGACCTCCTCGAAGCGGGTCTCGCACTCGCGCGCGGCGCCGTCGAGCTCGACCAGCAGCGCGGCACGGCGACCGACGGGAAACCCCGCGCGCGCCATCGGCTCGGCTGCCTCGATCGCCAGCTGATCCATCATCTCGATCGCGCCCGGCACGATCCCCGCCTGCACGATCTCCGACACCGCCTGGCCCGCGTCGCGCGTGGAATCGAAGAATGCCACCAGCGTCCTGACCGTCTCGGGCGAGGGCACGATCCGCAGCCACACCTTCGTCGCGACGCCGAGCGTGCCCTCCGAGCCGACGAACGCCCCCAGCAGGTCATAGCCGGGCGGGTCGAGCGCCTTGCCGCCGATCTGCACGAGCTCGCCGTCCGGGAGCACAAGCTCGAGCCCGGTCACGTAGTTGGTCGTGAAGCCGTACTTGAAGCAGTGCGCGCCGCCCGAGTTCTCGGCCACGTTGCCGCCGATCGAGCACACGATCTGGCTGGAGGGGTCTGGTGGATAGAAGAACCCGGGCGCCACCGCCGCCGAGACCGATGCGTTGGTCACCCCGGGCTCGACGCACACACGCTGGTTCTCGAGGTCGACGTCGAGGATCCGCTTCATGCGCGACATCACGATCAGCACCCCGTCCGGAACCGGCAGCGCTCCACCCGACAGCCCCGACCCTGCGCCGCGGGCCACCCACGGCACCCCCGCCTCCGCGCACGCCCGCACCACGGCCGCCGTCTCCTGGGCGCTCCCTGGCAGCACCGCAGCGGCGGGGACGGCGTGATACTGGAGCAGCCCGTCCGACTCATATGTCCGCAGCTCGTGCGCGTCGGTGTACACCCAACCGTCGCCGACGATCTGGCGCATCCGCGCCACGAGCGTGCGCAGATCACGGGTGCTGCCGCGAGCTCCTGAGTCCATGACCGTCGTCCGTCCAACCTACCAACCCGGTACGGCCTGTCGCTCCGACGATCGGCTACCGTTGATTGACAAAGGCATGGTCAACGTCGCGGCAGACGGAAGTGGCAGGCGGCGACGGCTCGCGCGGGGGGCGCTGACGCCTGAGCTGATCGTCGAGGAGAGCCTGCGCCTGCTCGACACGGGCGGGGTCAGCGGTTTCAGCCTGCCGAAGCTCGGCCGCGTGCTCGGCGCCGACCCGACCGCGGTCTACAGGCACTTCGCGAGCAAGGACGAGCTCGTGCTCGCGATCGCCGACCGGTTGATCGAGGAGGCGATCGCGGGGTTCGAACCGTCGGAGTGCTGGGTCGAGATCTTCGGCGAGCTGTTCCGCCGGCTCCGCGACGTCTACCAGCGGCATCCGGCGGCGGCATCCGTCTCGGCGCTGCGCACGACCCAGCGGCCGGCCGAGCTGCAGGCGGTCGAGTGGCTCGTCGGCGCGGCGCGGCTGGCGGGGTTCGAGGGAGCGCAGGCGGCGTTGATGTACCGCACGATCGCCGAGTTCTCGCTGTCGTGGTGCGGCCACGAGGCGATGTTCAACGCGCTCGATCCCGAGCAGCAGGAGGCCGACCGCGGCGCGTGGACGCGGTCGTACCGCTCCGTCGACGCCGGTGAGTTCCCGAACATCTGGGCGATCCACGACGACCTTCCGGAGGTCAGCGAGGACGCGATGTTCGAGCAGGCGCTGGCGGTGATCGTCGCCGGGATCAGCGCGCTGGCACCGCGCCAGTGTCCGTGTCCCCCCGGAACCCACGACGTTCCCTCAGCCGATCGGCAACCGGCCCAAAAACCTTAGCCCAAGCCATTGACAACGGCTTTGCGTCGTGGTTAAGTCACGATCAGGCGGCTGTCCCGCCGATCGTCGAGGGAGAGGTGGCGAAGGATGAAAGCGACGTTCAGGATCAGAGCGGCGATCGTCGCCGTGGTCGGCATCGTGATGACGGTCGGCTATGCGGCGGTGGCCGCGAGCCAGCCGCGAGCTCGAGCGGTGCGGCACGCAGCGGTGCGGCACGCTGCCGTGTCGAGCACGGCCGTGTCGAGCACGGCGCTGACGACGCCGCCCGCGAAGCGCGCTCTGTCATCGGTGACGTGGGCGATCTTCCCGTATCCCCCGTCGTCGATCGATCCCGTCAAGTACAACGACTATCCAGAGGACATCATCATCCCGAACATGTGCGAGTCCCTGGTTCGCCAGGTGCCGGGCATGCGGACGGTGCCCAACCTCGCGCAGTCGTGGACGCAACCGAACCCGCTGACGCTCGTGCTGACGATCCGACGCGGCGTCCGCTTCTGGGACGGCACGCCGATGACCGCGGCCGACGTCGTGTACAGCCTCGAGCGCAACCTGCAGCCGTCGGCGCAGTCGATCTACGGCTCGGTCTTCCACAACGTCAAGTCGATGACCGCGACCGGGGCCTACCAGGTGACGATCAAGTTCTCGGCCCCGGATGTGACCTTCCTGCCTGAGATGGCGACGCTCGCCGGCGCGGTCGTCGAGCCCGCCTACGTCAAGAAGGAGGGCAGCAAGTTCGGCACCCCCGCCGGCGGTGTCATGTGCACCGGGCCCTACCAGCTGAAGTCGTGGAACGGCACCTCGAGCCTCGTGATGACCGCCAACCCGCACTACTGGGACACGGCGCTGACTCCCAAGGCCAAGACGTTCACGTTCGAATGGCCGACCGACCCCGGTCAGATCGCCAGCGGCTACGAGAGCGGCGCGCTCGACGGCGGCTTCTTCCTGAGCGCGGTCGACATCCCGCCGCTGCGGTCGAGCTCCGCCGGCAAGCTCTACATCGGGCCCGCCTCGCAGTCGATGGAGGTGATCTCGCTGATCGTCGTCGGTACCAAGGGTGCGATCGCGAACCCGCTCGTCCGCCGGGCGCTGTACCTGTCGATCAACCGGCCCGGTCTGATCACGGCCGCCGAGGCCGGCGCCGGAACGCCGGGCTACGCCGATGCCTCGCCGGGCTACTTCAGCTACGCCCAGAGCCAGTATGCGGCTGCATACGCGGGCCTGGCGAAGGCCGGGGCGAACCGCGCGCTGGCCAGGCAGCTCGTCAAGCAGGCGGGTGCCGCCGCCAAGGGCCAGATCGTGCTTGCGATCCCGTCGGGCACGCAGGAGGTGGCGGACATCGGCGCGATCGTCCAGCAGAGCGCGGCCTCGGTCGGGCTGCACGTCGCGCTGCACACGGTCCCGAACGCGCAGTACGGGGCGGTCTTCAGCGATCCCGCCGCACGCAAGGGCGACGATCTGATCTTCACGATCAACTACGACCAGGATCCCGATCCGCTGGCGATCTACGACGACATCGCGCTTCCGTTCGGCATCTCCAACTTCGCCTCGTACGACAATCCGGCGGTGGTGAAGCTGCTGGAGCAGGCGCGCGCGGCGGCCAGCGCGGCGACCCGCGCCCAGCTCGTGATCCGTGCGCAGGCCACGATCATGCAGGATCTGCCGTGGATCCCGCTCGCCTTCCGCCCCAACACGACGTTCGTGCGCAACGGGATCTGCGGCGTGCCGCTCGACTTCTCCGCGATGGCGAGCATCTGGGCTCCGCTGATCGGAGGCTGCTGAGCGCGTGACCCGCTACCTCGGGCGGCAGCTCGCGTCGATGATCGTGCTGCTCCTGCTGAGCAGCATCGTCATCTACGGGAGCATGTACCTCGCACCCGGGAGCGCCGATGCGGTGCTGTTCGGCAACCACACGGTGCTTCCCGCGGTGCGCAAGGCGGTCGACGCCCAGTACCACCTGGGCCGCCCGTTCTTCGTGCAGTACTGGGATTGGCTGACCGCCGCGCTGCACGGGAACTTCGGGCTGTCGATCGCGCTGCGCACGCCCGTCTCCCAGCGCCTCTCGGCGGCGGCGCCGACGACGATCTTCCTCGTCGTGTACGCGTCGATCCTGATCACCGTCGCCGGGATCGGCCTCGGAGTGCTGTCGGCACTCGGCGGGCGCAAGCTCGACGGCGCGATCATGGCGCTGACGAACGTCGGCACGAGCGTGCCGACGTTCGTCGCGGCGATCATCCTGATCGAGGTGTTCGCGCTCGACCTTCACTGGTTCCCCGTGCTCGGCGCCGGCTCCGGGTTCTTCGGCCGTCTCCAGCATCTGACACTGCCGGCGTTCGCGCTCGCCGCCTGGGCGGTCGCCTACCTGACACGTGTCACCCGGACGAGCATGCGCGACGAGCTCCGCGGCGAGCACGTCGCGACCGCTCGGGCGCGTGGGCTGTCCGAGAGCGTCGTGATCCGCCGGCACGTGTTCCGCAACGCGCTGCTGCCGATCGTGACGGTCAGCGGCCTTCAGGTCGCGGGGTTGATCGCCGGCACGATCATCGTCGAGCAGGCGTTCGGGTTGAACGGTCTCGGCCAGTTGCTGCTCAGCGCGGTCGAGCAGAAGGACTTCGCGACCGTGCAGGCGGTGTCGTTGGTCCTCGTCGCGGCATTCGTGATCGTCAACACGCTCGTCGACATCGCCTACACGATGCTCGACCCGCGGATCAGGCTGGGGGCACGCGAGGCATGACCGGGCGTACACCATGAGTGCGACCGCGATCAGCCCGGTGGCGGCGGTACCCACAGTCCGCCGCCGCCGCGTCGCCAGGCTCCACGCGCGGATCGGAACCGCCGGGATGGTGGCGGTGGCGTTCCTGGCGGTCGTCGCGCTGGCGGCGATCCTGGCCCCGCTGATCGCCCCCAACCCGAACGCCGAGGACCTGCTGAACATCACAGCGGGCCCATCGCTCGGTCACCCCCTCGGCACCGACGAGCTCGGCCGCAACCTGCTGTCGCGGCTGATCTGGGGAGCGCGAACGAGCCTGCTCGGCCCGCTGATCGTGATCGGCGCCGCCACCGGGGTGGCGGTGCCCGTGGCCGCGGTCGCCGGATGGAGGGGCGGAGCGGTCGATCTGGCGATCAGTCGCCTGCTCGACCTGATGTTCGCGTTCCCGGGGCTGCTGCTCGCGATCCTGGTGGTCGCCCTGTACGGAACCGGTCTCGTGCCGTGCTCGATCGCGCTGGCGATCTCCTACATGCCGTGGATCGCCCGCGTCGCCCGTTCCGGGATCGTGCGCGAGCGCCACAAGCCGTACATCGCGGCGGCCGAGGTGCAGGGCGTGTCGGGCTTCGCGATCTGCGTCCGTCATCTGATCCCGAACATCTCCTCGATCATCTGGTCACAGGTGACGATCTCGTTCGGTTACGCGCTCGTCGACCTCGCGGCGCTGTCGTTCCTCGGGCTGAACATCCAGCCGCCGACCTCCGACTGGGGCGTGATGGTGAACAACGAGAACGCGCTGCTCGACGGGCACCCGGTCGAGGTGCTGTACCCGTGCCTGCTGATCGTGCTGTGCGTCACCGCCGTCACGTATGTCGGCAACAGGCTCGCGAGCGAGGAGGAACGGCGGGCCCGATGAGCGCGCTGCTGGAAGTCGACCAGCTGGCGGTGCAGCTGCCTATCGGGCAGCGCCTGCGGCCCGTGCTGCACGACGTGTCGTTCACGCTCGCGCGCGGCGAGGTGTTGGCGGTTGTCGGCGAGAGCGGTTCGGGCAAGTCGATGACCGCGCGTGCGATCGTCCGCCTGCTCCCGCCGGGGGCGGCCAGCTCGGGCCGGGTCACGTTCGACGGGACCGACGTCGGTTCGGCGACGCGGGCGCAGCTGCGCGAGCTCCGCGCCCGCCGCGTCGGGATGATCTTCCAGGATCCGCGGGCGGCGATCAATCCGATCCATCGGATCGGGGATTTCCTCACCGAGGCGCTCGTGCGAGACCGGCGCATGAGGAAGGCGGAGGCGCACGAGCGGGCGGTGGCGGTGCTCGGCGAGGTCGGGATCGACGATCCCGGCCGCCGGTTGCGCCAGCACCCGCACGAGCTCTCGGGCGGCATGCTCCAGCGCGTCATGATCGCCTCGGTCCTGCTGGCCGAGCCCGACCTGATCCTGGCCGACGAGCCGACGACCGCGCTCGACGTGACGACCCAGGCGGAGGTCGTCGCGGTGCTCGGGGATCTGCGCCGGGAGCGCGCGATGGCGATGGTCTTCATCACCCACGACCTGGAGCTCGCCGCGGCGATCAGCGATCGGGTGGCCGTGATGTACGCGGGATACCTGGTCGAAACGCTGCCGGCGGCGCAGGCGCTGGAGCGCCCTATCCACCCGTACACCGAGGCGCTGCTGCGGTCGCGACCCGAGCTGAGCAGGCGGATGGCGGCGATCCCGCAGATCCCCGGCCGTCCGCTCGCTGCCCACGAGGCGACGGGCGGCTGCCCGTTCCAGCCTCGCTGTTCCTACGCGATCGAGCGCTGCGCAGCCGAACGACCCGAGCCGGTGCGCCTCGGCGGCGAATCGGTGATGTGTCACCGGGCGCAGGAGCGCAGGGCGGCGGGATCCGCCCCGGTCGGTGAAGGGACGCTCGTACGGTGAGCGCGGTCGTCGCCGAGTCGTTGTGCAAGACGTTCCGCGTGCGCGGCGAGGCCGGCCGCGTCCATCACGAGTTCGTCGCCGTCGACGATGTCAGCTTCACGGTCGCGCGCGGCGCCTCGCTCGGGATCGTCGGCGAGTCGGGCTCGGGCAAGACGACGATCGCGCGGATGCTGAGCGGCCTCGAGCGAGCGAGCAGCGGGACGATCGCGGTCGCCGACCGCGACCGCTCGACGCCCGTGCGGAGCTCGGGTGAGCGGCGCCGGCGCGGACGCGAGCTCCAGATCGTCTTCCAGGATCCGTACACCTCGCTCGATCCGCGCCAGTCGGTCGGCGCCTGCCTCGAGGAGGTGCTGCGCCTGCACACGCAGCTCGACCGGGCCGGCCGCCGCTCCCGCATCCTCGAGCTGCTCGACAGCGTCGGCCTCGACGAGCGGCATGCGTCGTCGCTGCCACGGGCACTGTCGGGCGGGCAGCGACAGCGGGCGGCGATCGCTCGCGCGCTGGCCGCCGAGCCGATCGTGATCGTGCTCGACGAAGCCGTGTCCGCGCTCGACGTGTCCGTCCAGGCGCAGGTGCTGAACCTCCTGGGCGAGCTGCGTGCGCGGACCGGCGTCGCGTACGTGTTCATCAGCCACAACCTCGCGGTCATCCGCCAGGTCACGGACGAGGCGCTCGTGCTGCGGCGTGGACGCGTGGTCGAGCGCGGGCCGACCGAGACGGTGCTCGACGCGCCCGCGCACGAGTACACGCAGCGGCTGCTCGCGTCGGTGCCGGTTCCCGGCTGGGATCCGCATGCGGTGTGCGGGCGCGCCCCCGCGGAGCGGGCACGATGACGCGCTCCGCCGATCTGATCCTCACGGGTGGCATCGTCCGGACGCTGGACAGCGAGCGCCCGGTCGCGTCCGCGGTCGCGATCTCCGACGGTGTGTTCGTCGCGGTCGGCTCAGACCAGGAGGTGCTCGAGCTGGCCGGCGCCGGCACCGAACGGGTCGAGCTGGACGGGGCGGCGGTCGTACCCGGCATCACCGACAGCCACACGCACGCGCTGCCGAACGCGGGCTTCACCGGTGGCATCGACCTGAGCGCTGCACGGACGCTCGACGAGATCCGCTCGCAGCTGGCAGCCGAGCGCGCCCGCTGCGGGCCCGAGTCGTGGATCATCGGCTGGGGCGTCGACTACAACGTGTTCGCGCACACCGGCATCCACGGCTCGCTGCTCGAGGAGGCGGCCGGCGGTGGGCCGGCGCTGCTTCGCTTCATGGACTTCCACACCGCGGTGGCGACGCCGCGGGCGCTCGCGCTCGCCGGTGTGCAGGGGCCGCGACAGTTCGACGTGCACGCCGAGGTCGTGTGCGTCGGCGGGAGGCCGACGGGGGAGCTCCGGGAGTCGGCCGCGGTACAGCTGGTGCAGGCCGCGGCGCCCGAGCCGACCCCCGAGCAGATCTACGCGACCGCTGCGGGCAACCTCCGCCGGCTGGCCGCCGCCGGCATCACCGCCACGCATCTGATGGACGGGACGCTGCCGCGACTCGACATGCTGCGCGAGCTGGAGGCGAACGGTGATCTCCGCCTCAGGTGCGTGTCGTCGTTCTGGATCCATCCCGACACCCCGCGCGAGCAGTGGCAGGAGTATCTGGTTCGCCGCGAGGTGCGCGGCCGGCGCTGGCGCGGTGGCGTCGCGAAGTTCTTCATCGACGGCGTGATCGACGCTGGGACCGGGTGGCTGTACGAGGCCGACAGCGAAGGGGAGGGCCTCGAGCCGTTCTGGCCGGACCCGGGGCGCTACCGCGAGCTGGTCGCGCTGTTCGCCGAGCACGGCTTCCAGTGCGTGACCCACGCGTGCGGGGACCGGGCCGTGCGCGAGGCGCTCGACGCCTACAGGGCGGCGCCGAGGGTGCACGGCGTGCACCACCGGATCGAGCACATCGAGACGCTGCAACCGCACGACCTGCCGCGGTTCGCGGCCGAGTCGGTGATCGCCTCGATGCAGCCGCAGCACCTGCTGTGGTGCCAGCCCGACCGCAGCGACAACTGGTCGCGCCGGCTCGGGCCCGAGCGCTGCGCGCGCGCGTTCCCGGTCCGCTCGCTGCTCGAGTCGGGCGCGATGCTGACGTTCGGATCGGACTGGCCGGTGGCGCCGTTCGATCCGCGAGCGGGCATGGCCGCCGCGCGGTTGCGCAGAGCGCCCGGCGAGCCCGGCCGCGAGCCCTACGACGACCAGTCGATCTCGGCCTTCGCGGCGCTCGAGGGCTACACCACCTGGCCGGCTCGGTCGGTCGGTCACGGTCACTGTCAGGGGCGTATCCGGCCCGGCTTCTGGGGCGATGTGACCGTGTTCGCCGAGGACCCGGTGCTGTGTCAGGCCGACGATCTGCCGGACGACCCCGTGCTCCTGACCGTCGTCGACGGCGAGATCGTGCACCGTTCGGCATCGCTGTGAACGAGTTGTGCTACATGTCGGCTGGCGAGGCGCTTGCGCTGTTCGCACGCCGCGAGCTGTCACCGCTCGAGCTGATGCGCGCAGTGATCGATCGCGCCGAGCAGGTGGAGCCGGCGGTGAACGCGCTCTGCCACACGTTCTTCGAGGCGGCCCTCGACCAGGCGCGCGCGGCCGAGCAACGGTACGGTGGCCGTGGCGATCCGCCGCGGCCGCTCGAGGGGATCCCGCTCGCGGTCAAGGAGGAGGAGGCGGTCACCGGGCAGCCGTGGACGCACGGGTCCCTGATCCACCGCGACACGATCGCCGATCACACCTCGACGTTCGTTCAGCGCGCGCTCGATGCCGGCGCGATCATCCACGCCCGCACGACCGCGCCCGAGTTCTCGTGCGCAGCGTTCACGCACTCGCGGCTGTGGGGCGTGACCCGAAACCCATGGAATCCCGACTACGGTGTCGGTGGCAGCTCGGGCGGGTCGGGCGCTGCGCTCGCATCCGGCACGACCGTGCTGGCGAGCGGCTCGGACATCGGCGGCTCGATCCGGATCCCGGCGGCCTGGTGTGGCGTCGTCGGTTACAAGCCTCCGTACGGACGCGTGCCGCAGGAGCCGCCGTTCAACCTCGACACGTACTGCCACTGCGGGCCGATGGCACGAACCGTCGCCGACTGCGCGCTGTACGAGAACGTCGTCGCCGGGCCCGATCCGCGGGACATCGTCTCGCTGCGCCCGGCGATCGCGCTGCCCGTCGGCGGGTTCGAGTCGATCGAGGGGATGCGGATCGCCGTCTCGCTCGACCTCGGCGACTGGCCCGTCGACCCGGAGATCCGCGCCAACACGCTCGCCGTCGGAGCCGCGCTGGCGGAGCAGGGCGCGGTCGTCGAGCAGGTCGATCTGCTGGTGTCGCAGGCGGACGTGATGCGGGCGACCGCGATCCACTTCGAGATGGGATTCAACAAGTTGATCGCCGCCGCGGTCGAGGCTCATCCGGATCTGGTGAGCGACTACGTCGCGGCGTTGCCGGACTCCTGGGCGGGCCTCGCGGGAGGCGCCACGCTGCTCGACTCCTACGAGCTCGAGGCGCGCATCTACGCACCGGTCGGCGAGCTGCTCGAGCGCTACGACGCGCTCGTCTGCCCGACGGTCGCGTCGCGCGGACTGCTGACCGGCGACGACTACGTCGACCACGGGATCGAGGTCGACGGCCGCATGCTCGAGCCCTACGCGGGGATCATGATGACGCTCGCGTTCAACGTGATGAGCCGCTGCCCGGTGCTGGCGGCGCCTTCGGGCCACGCCGCGAACGGTCTGCCGACCGGGGTTCAGATCGTCGGTCGCACCTATGACGAGCTGACCCCGTTCCGCGTCGGCGCCGCGCTCGAGCGGGCCCGGCCGTGGCTCGACGTGCCGGAGCGGCGGCCGGCCGGGCAGCTTGTGCTCGACTGATCAGCGCGACGCCGTGCCGACCCGGCTGCGGCGGCGCTCGGCCCAGGCGGAGCCGATGTGGGCGGCGATCCGGCTCGCGGCAAGCTCGCCGTCGCGGGCGACGAGGGCTTCCTGGATGCCGCGGTGCTCCGCCACGGTGCGCTTCAGCGAGGCGCGGGACCCCGGCTCGGTCAGCCGCGAGCTGCGCGCGCCGTAGGCGTGGATCGTGCCGACGATCGCCCGGCCCACCTCGCTGCCCGAAGCCTTCATCACGAGCTGGTGGAAGGCGAGGTCGAGCGCGCGGAAGCGGGCGTAGTCGCCGGTCGACTGCGCCATCGAGTCGAGGTTCTCGGTCAGTTGCGCCAGCTCGGCCTCGGTCAGCCGGACCGCCGCGACCCGCGCCATGTCGGCTTCGAGCACGCGCCTGACGCGGAGCAGGTCGTCGAGCAGCACCGTGTCGGCGTCGTACTGGAGCGCGATCGCGAGTACGTCCGCATCGAGCAGCGCCCACGACTCCCGCGGCTGAACGGTCGTCCCGCGGCCCTGTTCGACGCGGATCAGGCCGCGCTCCTCGAGCAGCTTGAGCGCTTCCCGCATCACGGTCCTGCTGAAGCCGAACTCCTCGCCGAGAGCCACCTCGGTCGGCAGGATCGAGCCGGCTGCCAGCTCGCCACCGATGATGCGGTGGGCGAGCTGATCGACGACGACCGTTGCGAGCCTCGCCGGCCGCGGGCCGTTACGAACACCGCTCATCGCGTCGATCCTCACGCTGGGCTGCAGACGCCGGGTTGCATGCTCAGACATCGTACGAATCCTCGCCACCGACTTGCTTGACAGCGATTCATCATTCGTATTATCATCATACGTCGGATGAGGATTGCTGCTGTGGATGTCGAGCTGACGCCTGTTCCGGCTGTCAGCCCCCCGTTCGCCTGGCGCCGGGGCCTGCGCGGGTCGCACCCCGCGCGGACGACGGCGATCCTGCGGATCACGACCGACGACGGCGCGGTCGGCGAGGCCTACCACGAGTGGAGTGGCCCGATGCTGGCCGACATCGTCGACCGCATCCTGCGCGAGGAGCTGGTCGGAGAGCGCGCGGACCGCCGCGAGTGGCTGTGGCATCGCCTGTGGGAGCTCGATCGGACCGAGGAGTTCCCGATCTGGCTGTTCGGCGTGATCGACGTCGCCTTGTGGGACCTCGAGGGCCGGTTGCTCGGCGTCCCCGTCCACCGCCTGCTCGGGACCTACCGCGACACGATTCCCGCTTACGCCTCGACCGTCACCTTCTCCACGGTCGAGGAGTACCTCGACGTCGCCGACCAGTGCGTCGCGCTCGGCTACCCGGCGATCAAGCTGCACGCATGGGGCGATGCCCGCGCCGATGCCGACCTCTGCCAGCGGCTGCGCGCGCACGTCGGTCCCGAGATGGACCTGATGTACGACGGCTCGGCGGCGTTCGACCTGCACGACGCGATCTACCTCGGGCGCGCACTCGCCGAGGCGGGCTACCTCTGGTACGAGGAGCCGATGCGCGAGTTCAGCGTCACCGCGTACAAATGGCTGGGCGAGAAGGTGGACGTCCCGCTGCTGGTTGCCGAGACATCCGACGGCGGGCACCTCAACACCGCCGACTTCATCGCGTCGGGTTGCGCGACTGGGGTGCGGACGAGCGCGAACCATCGCGGTGGGATCACCGGCGCGATGCGGATCGCCCATCTCGCCGATTCGTTCCTGCTGCGCGCCGAGGTCCACGGCCCGACCGAGCCGGCTGTGCACCTCTGCATGGCGATACCGAACTGCACCTACTACGAGTCGCTCGTCACCTCCAATCCGGTAGTGCGGGAAGCGCGGGTTGGGGCGGACGGGCTCGTACGCGCCCCGACCGCACCGGGGATTGCGATGCCGGACTTCGTCTACGAGCGTTCGGCGAGAAACGGCAACTGAGGACCCTGCACCTCGAACCGAGGGCAACGACGGAAGGAGAGACAGGCACTATGAGTACATCCATCACTCGCATGCTCTGGCGAGGTCGCTCGCTCAGGGCGCGCGTCGCGCTCGTCGCGCTCGTGGCGCTGACCGCGTCGGGCGGGTCGGCGGTCGGCGTATCGGCGGCGTCGGCCAAGGCCAAGGGAGCCCCGCTCGTCGTCTGGTACGACGCGGCCCGCGCGGCATACGTCAAGGAGTACCAGCAGACCCACCCGGGCGCCAACATCAAGTGGGTGCTCTACAGCGGCGACAACAACGGCGATGGCACGCTGCAGTCGAAGTTCGCTCTGTACAACCGCGTCGGCTGGAAGGCGGGCGTGTCGCCCGACGTCGTGTTCGACGAGGAGAACTACGAGGCGGGCTGGCTCGGCAAGGCCCCGTTCAACGATCTCGCCGATCTCTCGGCATACATCCCGAAGAGCGTCTGGAGCAAGGACCAGGGCCTGGGCGACTGCCTGATCGACGGCAAGCTGCTGTGCCTGCGCAACGACAACGCCGCGAACGTGCTGTGGGTCAACACCGACCTGTGGCACCAGTTCTTCCCCGGCCAGAATCCTCCGACGACGTGGGCGCAGTACGCCGCCGACGGCCAGTCGCTGATCAAGAACCATCCGGGCTATTACATCGGCGAGTTCGGCCAGCCGTGGGACGCGGAGACGTACCTGTGGGGCAATGAGTGCCCGATCAACCAGGCGGTCGGCCCGACAACGCTGCTCGACAACCCGAGCTCGCCGAACTGCACGACGATCGCTCACCTGATCGACTCGGCGCTCGGCGCGTTCACGCACGACGGCCCGTTCACGACCGCGTGGGTCCAGAACAAGACCGCACAGAAGATGGTCATGGACATCGGCGCGATCTGGCAGGGCGGCGCGATCTATCCGAACACCTCCGGCAGCAACGGCCCGGGCACGAACGTGATGGAGGCCTACCCGCCGCCGGTCGCGACCAACGGCGCCCACGTCACCGGCTCGATCGGCGGCGGCCTGTGGATGGTGACGTCGCACAGCACGCAGCCGAAGGCGGCCGCGGCTCTCGTCCAGTACATGGTGACGAGCCCGAAGATCCAGGGCGACCCGAAGGTCACCCAGGGACTGCCGGCGTATGCACCCGATCAGGACGCGTGGCTCGCGTCGCTGAAGGGCGTGTTCGCCAATCCGACGGCGACGATCGCGGCGATCAAGCAGGCCGCCGGTGAGATCTGGACCGGATGGAGCCCGGTTCCGTGGAGCGTCGAGTCGATCTTCGGCAACACCGTCACGCCGGGCCTCGTCGCCGGTGGCACGTTCTCGAGCGCGCTGACGACGCTGGCGGCGAACATCAAGTCGGCAGCCCAGAGCGCCGGCTGGCAGGTCAGGAGCAAGTAGGCAGCGACCGGGCGTCGGATTGGACAGACACCACCGATGAGTGTTCCGTCGGCAACGGCCGTCCCGAGCGGGCGCGCAAGCGTCCGCCGAGGCGACCGGGCCGGCGGGGCACCCCCGCGCTCGGCGTCCGGCAACTCGCGCGTAGCCGGCTACCTGTTCGTCGCGCTTTACGTCGCGCTGCTGCTGCTGCTGGGGATCGGGCCGGTCGTCTACGCGATCTACCTGGCGTTCAGCGGCCCGGGCGGATTCGGCGCGAACTTCACGGCGGCTTTCAACGATTACCGGTTCCTGCCTGCGTTCGAGCACGTGCTCGAGTACATGGCGATCTGGCTGGTGAGCCAGACGATCCTGGTCGTGGGACTCGTGCTGATGCTCCACACGCTGTCACGACGGATCGGCGCGATCTTCCGGTTCCTGTTCTACATCCCGGGCGCGCTCGCGGGAGCCGCCAGCGTGATCGTCTGGCTGTTCATGCTCGACCCGACCGCGAGCCCGTTCGCGTTCGTCCTGCACTGGCTCGGCTACAACTCGTTCGACAACACGATCTCGCCGGGCAACCTCCCCCCGATCTTCGCGATGATGGCCATCTGGACGGGCGCCGGCGGGTGGATCGTGGTGATGTACGGTGCGCTGAACAACATCCCCACCGAGCTGCTCGAGGCCGCCGAGATCGACGGGTCGAACGGATTTCAGACGGCGATGAGGATCAAGCTGCCGCTGATCAGGAAGTGGATCGTGTACATGCTCGTCCTGTCGTTCGCGGGAGGCACGCAGCTGTTCGTCGAGCCGACGGTGCTCGGGCAGGCGGCGATGGGCGTCGGGATCAGCAAGTACTGGTCGCCGAACATGCTCGGCTGGTTCCTGGCGTCCCAGTACAACCAGTTCAACGAGGCGGCTGCGATCTCCTTGGTGCTGCTCGTGTTCGGGCTCGTGATCGCAGCGCTGCTGGTGTGGCGCGGAAGGCTGTTCGAGGTCGACTGATGCTGCTCCAGCGGCGCTACGTCTACCGGTTCCTCGGCCTAGTGATCCTGCTGTTCTTCACGGCGTTCTTCTTCGTGCCGCTGATCTGGCTGTTCCTCGCGCCGACGAAGACCGACGGTCAGCTCCTGAATCAGTCGCCGTTCGCCTTCGGCAGCTTCAGCACCTTCTTCCACACCTTCCACAGGATCATCACCTACAGCGGCAACAGCCTCCTGACCTGGCTGGAGAACTCCGCGATCTACTCGTTCGGCGGCACCGCGCTCGCGATCCTCGCAGCGATCCCGGCCGGTTACGGCCTGGCGCTGACGGAGTTCCCCGGCCGCAAGACGCTGCTGTCGATCACGCTGGTCGTGATGATCATGCCCGCGACCGCGCTCGTGCTGCCGCTGTTCCTCGAGATCAACAAGCTGGGTCTGTACGGCACGAAGTGGTCGCTGATCCTGCCGTTCGGCTTCTTCCCGTTCGGCGTGTATCTCGCCTACATCTACTTCTCGACGACGATTCCGAAGGACCTGCTGGCGGCGGCGCGGATCGACGGGGCGAACGAGTGGGGCGTGTTTCGACACATCGCGGTGCCGCTCGCGCGCCCGATCATCGGGCTCGTCGCGTTCTTCGCGTTCGTCGCCGCCTGGAACAACTTCTTCCTGCCGTTCGTGATGACCTACGACAACTCGCAGTACCCGCTGCAGATCGGGCTGCAGCAGCTGATCGGCTCGACGGCGTCGTTCAACCCCGCGAACTTCTCCGCGGGTACCAGCATCACGATCCTGCACCGTCCCGACCTCGCGATGGCCGTGATCATCGCGATCGCCCCCGTGCTGATCGTGTTCCTGTTCGCCCAGCGCACGCTCGTGGCCGGGATGCTCGCCGGAGCGACGCGGGAGTAGCCGCGCCGCTCTCAGGCGGCGGTCCAGCCACCGTCGAGCACGAGCGCGCTGCCGGTCGCGAACGCGGCGTCTGCCCCCAGCAGCCACATCACCGCAGCGGCGACCTCGTCCGCGGTCGCCAGCCGTCCGAGTGGCTGACGCGCCCGCAGCCCCTCGAGCGTCTCGCCCGCCTCGTCGAGCAGGCGACGCACCCACGGGGTGTCGACGGTGCCCGGACACACCGCGTTGATGCGGATCCCGTCGGGCGCGTGGTCGAGCGCCATCGATCGGGTCAGCGCGACGACTGCGCCCTTCGACGCGCAGTAGGCCGCGCGCTTGCGCATGCCGACCAGCCCGGCGACGCTCGCGATGTTGACGATCGCGCCGCCGCCGCGCCGGCGCAGGTGAGGGATCACGTGCTTGCAGCAGAGGAACGTGCCGGTCGAGTTGACGGCCATCACGCGGTCCCAGACCTCGAGCGTGGTGTCCGGCGCGTTCGTGATCGAGCCGATCCCCGCGACGTTCACGAGCGCCTCGATCCGGCCGAGCCGGGCGGCCGACTCGACCATCGTGACGACGCTCTCCTCGTCGCGCACGTCCACGTGTGCCGCCGTGACCACCGGCCCGGCGTGCTCGGCCGTCTCCCGGGCGGCGTCGAGGTTGACGTCCGCGCCCAGCACGCGCCGGCCTGCCGCGGCCAGCCGCTCGACGACGGCGCGGCCGATGCCGGAGCCGGCGCCGGTGACGATTGTCAAGTCAGTGTCTTCCATTGATCCATAGGCTACTATCGGAGTGACTGTGCAGCGATTCGCATCGGTGATCAAGCTCCGGCCGGAGAAGGCCGAGGAGTATCGTGCGCTTCACCGTGAGGTGTGGCCCGACGTGCTCGCGGCGCTCAAGCGCGCGCAGGTGAGTAACTACTCGATCTTCTTCCGCGATGGTTACCTGTTCAGCTACATGGAGTATGCTGGCGACGACTACGCCGCCGACATGCGCGAGGTGGCACGCGACGAGGCCACGCAGCGCTGGTGGCAGCTGACCGATCCGTGCCAGCAGCCGCTGACGAGCGCCGCGGACGGCGAGTGGTGGGCGCCGGCGGAGGAACTGTTTCACCTGGACTGACACACGGCTGCCCTCCGCTGCCTCACGCCGAGGTGATCTGCGCTCCGTCCTGCGCGCCCGTGGCCCACGCGGCTCCCGACGGGAACTCGTAGCGGTCGAGCGAGCCCGGGAGCATCTCGATGCTGTAGCCGGCCGCAGTCGGAATCGTGTAGCGCCCCTCGATCACGACGGCCGGATGCAGGAAGTGCTCGTGCAGGTGATCGACCCATTCGACGATCCGGCCCTCGGTCGTTCCGCTGACCGCGATGTAGTCGAACATCGCGAGGTGCTGGACGTACTCGCACAGGCCCACGCCGCCGGCGTGCGGGCATACGGGCACCCCGAACTTCGCGGCGAGCAGGATCACCGCCAGCACCTCGTTGACCCCGCCGAGACGGCACGCGTCGATCTGGCAGACGTCGATCGCTTCCGCCTGGAAGAGCTGCTTGAAGATCACGCGGTTCTGGACGTGCTCGCCGGTCGCCACCCGGATCGGCGCCACCTCGCGGCGGATCCGAGCGTGTCCGAGCACGTCGTCGGGGCTGGTCGGCTCCTCGATCCACCACGGGTCGAAGCGGCCCAGGACCTCCATCGCGGCGATCGCCTCGTCGACTCCCCAGAACTGGTTGGCGTCCATCATCAGGGTGCCCGTCGGACCGATCGCCTCCCGGATCAGTGCTGCGCGCCGCGCATCGGCGGCGACGTCCTGGCCGACCTTCATCTTCATGTGGGTGAAACCGGCGGACCTGGCCTCGCGTGCGAGCGAGACGATCTTGTCCTCGCTGTAGCCGAGCCACCCGGCTGAGGTGGTGTAGGCCGGATAGCCGCCGAGTCGCTCGAGCTCGGCGAGTCGCTCGGCCCGACCGCCACGCATCGCGGTCAGGAGCTCGAGTGCCTCGGCCGGCGAGAGCGCGTCCTCGATGTAGCGGAAGTCGATCGCGTCGACGATCTGTCGTGGCTCGAGGTCGCAGAGCAACCGGAACAGCGGCTTGCGCTCCGCCTTCGCCCAGAGGTCCCAGACGGCGTTGACGATCGCGCCGGTCGCAAGATGGATCACGCCCTTCTCCGGTCCGAGCCAGCGCAGCTGGTCCTCCGAGGCGAGACCACGCCAGAAGCCGCGCATGTCCGCGGTGATCTGCTCGAGCGTGCGCCCGACGACGAGCGGCGCGAACGCGCGCACCGCCGCGACGACGACCTCGGTGCCGCGTCCGTTGGTGAACGTCAGGCCGCAGCCGGTGAGACCGTCGGGCGAGTCGGTCTCGAGTGTCACATACGCGCACGAGTAGTCGGGACTCGTGTGCATCGCGTCCGAGCCATCGAGTGACAGAGACGTCGGGAAGCGGATGTCACGGACGTCGAGCGAGGTGATCTCGAGTGGGCTCACGTGCGCCTCATTCGGCGGTCACCTCGCCGCCGACGACGCGCGCCATCACGAGGGCGATCAGGATCACGGCGCCATCGATCGCCGTGATCCAGTAGTTGTTGACGTTCCCGAGGTCGAGGATGTTCTGGACGAGGCCGAGCAGGACGACGCCGCTGGCTGCGCCGAGCATGCCGCCGCGGCCGCCCTTGAGGCTCACTCCGCCGATCACCGCGGCGGCGAACACGTTGAAGATGATTCCCTCGCCGTAGCCCTGGTCGGCCGCGACCGATCCGACGCGACCGGCTTCCATCAGGCCGCCGATCGCAGCCAGCACGCTGCCGGCGACGTACACGCCGATCCTGATCCGGTCGACGCGCATGCCCGCGGCGCGGGCCGCCTCACGGTTGCCGCCGATCGCGTAGATCTGGCGCCCGATCGAGTGGTAGCGCAGGAACAGGCCGACGGCGACGAAGATCACGACCGCGGCGATCAGCGACACAGGGATCGGTCCCGCGTAGGCGGCGCCGAGCCACGAGAACCCGTTCGGCAGGTCGTACAGCGACTGGCCGTTGACCATGCCGTCCTGGATGCCGCCGATGACGACCGTCGCTCCGAGGGTCCAGATGAAGCCGTTGAGGCGCCCCTTGACGATCGCGAAACCGTTGATCAGGCCGATCACGGCCCCCACGGCCAGCAGCACGAGGATCCCGAGGAACGGGCCGATCGTCGTGCCGTTGCCGTAGGCGGCGACCGGCACCATCAGCCAGGCGGCAACCATCGGCGCAAGGCCATACGTCGACTCGAGTGACAGGTCCATGCCGCCGATCATGATGATCAGGCTCTCGCCGACGACGGTCACCCCGAGCGCCGAGATCTGCTGGCCGACGCCGGCCAGATTCGAGGTAGTGAAGAACACCGGGCTGACCGCGGACCCGAGGATCAAGAGCACGCCGATCACCGGCAACAGCGCCGCGCCGCGCACGAACGCGGCCGCCGCGAGGCGGCGGCTGCGGTGCTCGAACGGGGCGTTCGGCTCGGTTGCGACGACGGTTTCCGGTGCGGTCAATTCGCTCATCACTGACTCCCCACGGCCGCAAGGCCCTCGGTCGCTGCAATCAGTGCCTCGTCGTCGTAAGGCGGCTCGGTGAACTCGGTGAACACCTGGCCACGGACGAGTACGATCACGCGGTCGCAGATCTGCAGGTCACCGAACTCGTCGCTGGCGAGCAACAGGCTCGCCCCCGTGTCGCCCGTGAGCTCGGCGAGCGCCGCCAGCAGCAGCTCCTTCGAGGCGACGTCGACGCCTCGCGTCGGTGTGATCGCCACGATCAGCTTGGGCTTGCTGGCGATCGCGCGCGCGACCGTGACCTTCTGCTGGTTACCGCCCGACAGCTCCTGGACGGGTTGCGCCAGGCCGCGGGACACGAGTGACAGCTGGTCGGCGAGCGGGCGGGCGGCGCGGGTGCGCGTCGACGGCATCAGCAGTCCGAGCCGGCCGGCCAGGCGGCTTGCGATGCTCATCGTCATGTTCTCGGCGCAGCCGAGGTGTCCGACGAAGCCCTCGAGCCAGCGGTCCTCAGGGATGTAGCCGATGCCTGCGGCGAGCGCCGCATCCGGACGCCCGGGTGCAAGCGGCCGGCCGTCGAACTCGATCGTGCCGGACTGGTAGTCGTGTGCGCCGACGATCACGCGCCCGAGTGTCGCCACCCCGGCGCCGAGGAGGCCGGTGAGGCCGACCCGCTCGCCGGCGCGCACCACCAGCGAGGCGCCGAACAGCGATCCGCGCGCCGACTCGGCGAAGATCTCGCTCACAACGAGTCGCTCGGAGGCTTGCGCACCGTCCGGCGCGCGTCGTCCGGTTGCTCGCGCGCGCCCCCCGGCGGCGACAGGTGGGGCGACGTCGCCGACCATCGCGCCCACCAGCTCGTCCTCGGTCAGGCCCGGCGTGGGTGCGCTCAGCACGACCTCGCCGTCGCGCAGGACGACGACGTCGTGGCAGATCTCGAACACCTCCTCGAGATGGTGCGAGATGTACAGGACCGCCACTCCGGCGCTGACGAGTGCACGCACCCGATCGAACAGCCTGCGGACGGCGTCGCGCTCGAGCGCCGCGGTGGGCTCGTCGAGCAGGAGGATCCGGGTGCCCCGTGCGAGCGCAGCGGCGATCTCGACGATCTGTCGCTGCTCGACCGTCAGCGTCTCACACTCGACGCCGGGGTCGACGTCGAAGTCCCACTCGCGCAGGATCGCGCGCGTCTGGGCGCGCATCGCGCGCCAGTTGACGAGATCGCGGCGGCGCGGCAGGTCGCCGAGGAAGATGTTCTCGGCGACCGTCAGCTGCGGGACGACCATCGAGTGCTGGAAGACGGTTGCGATACGGCTCCGCCAGGCGCGGACGTCGGCGAGTGGCGGCGCGGCGTCGCCGCCGAACCGGACCTCGCCGGCGTCCGGCGACTGCAGGCCGCAGAGGATCGACACGAGTGTCGACTTGCCCGCGCCGTTGCGGCCGACCAGGCCGAGGCAGCGGCCCGGCGCGAGCGCGACGTCGACGTCCAGCAGCGCCTGCGTCGAGCCGAAGCGCTTGCTGACGCTGTTGGCCTCGATGACCGGAGCGCCTTCGGCTGGTTGTGTCGGTTTGCTCATGTCGTGATCACGAGAACGAGGCTACGCCGCTGCCGGGCGAGCGGCCAAGGTCCGGTCCAGACCCCGGCCGCCCGCCGGCGAGCGGTGCGGCGACTACGGCTGTGGGACCCCCGAGCACACGCCACCGTGCGCCTTGCCGTAGACGTTGCCCCACAGCGACGCGTCGGTGACCGGGGTGGTCGTCAGCGTGCCCGGTGCGCCCGGGATGCTCTTTCCGGTCAGCGTCATCTTCGTCTTGGTGACGAACGGCGCGACGATCGGGTCACCGAGGTTGGTGTCTCCGCGGTAGCTCACGTTCTGCAGCGACGGCGCGCCGATCGCGGGATCTCCGACCTTCAGCGCCTTGCCCTGCGCCGCATCGAGCGCGTACTGCAAGGCGCCCTGTGCGTACAGGTTGGCGGGCTGCGAGGAGGCTGCTGACAGGTCGCCGCGCTGGATGTCGCACATCTCGTACGGGACACCGTCGTCGCCGATCAGGATCACCTTTCCGGTGAGGCCCTTCTTGGCGATGTCGGCGATCGCCGCCGGATCGGGACCGCTGTACTGGTCGTAGATCGCCTTCACCTGAGACCCGTACGCGTTCAGTGCCGTCTGGATGTCGGTCGCTGCTGTCGCCTCGACCCAAACGGTCGGTTCGGACAGGATCTTGACGTTCGGGTCGTTCTCCTTCATGCACTGGTTGAAGCCGTTCGTGCGGTCGGCGCCGTTGGACGAGGTCAGGTCGCCCTCGATGTCGACCACGTAGCCGGACTTCACGAAGTGGCTGATGTAGAGGCACGCGTCCTCGCCGTACTGGAGGTTGGACGCGCGGACGACCATCCCGACCTTGCCGACGCCGACGATCGTGTCGACCGAGATCAGCTTGACGCCGTGCTTCGCCGCGTAGTCGATCGCCGGGCCGAGGCTGGTCGCGGTCTCCGGATTGACGACGACCGCCTTCGCGCCCTCGTTCACCAGCTCCTGAACCTGCTGGTTCTGCAGGCTTGCGTTCGTACCTGCCAGCAGCGGTCCCAGCAGCTTGACGTTCATCTGCTTGGCGTACTGACCCTCGTAGTTGATGTACGCCGACCAGAACGCCGTGTTGTTGTAAGTCAACGCGATCCCGATCGGCGTGGCACCAGCCGTGGCCTTCGCCGAATGGGCTGACGTCGTGCCCGGCAGGCTGACGCCCACTGCCGTGGCGGCAGCGAGGATCGTGCCGCTGAGCGCGGCAAGCCGCCCCTTGTGAACCCTCATCGAACTCCTCTCCTGTCTGCGGTCCATGACCGCCGTGGCAAGCCCCACACCTCGTAGGACGCCGCGGAACATACATCAGATGTTTCGCCCGTGTCAAGCCCCGGCAAGAGCAACAGAGGGGCTGACTGCCCCCAGACATCGGATCACTGCGAGGGTCCGCTACTCGCCGACCGCACCGCGCCCCAGGACCGCGCGGAGCCATTGCTCCGAGGTGTTCACGTGCATCAGCGCGGCGGCCTCCGCCAGCTGGCGGTCGTGGATCGCGAGCGCATGGTGGATCGCCCGGTGCTCACGGACTGTCTGTTCGGTCGCTCCGCCCTCGGTCACACCGCGCCAGATCCGTGCACGAACGGTCCGGCCGGACAGGCCGGCGAGGATCGACGTCAGTGTCGGGTTGCCGGTCGCCTCGAAGATCGCCAGGTGAAACATCTGATCGAAGTGCAGGAGCTGCTCCTGGTCATGGCCCGCGCGCTCCATGTCTGCGATGTGGGCATCGAGGCGGGCGAGCGTGGCGTCGTCGATGCGCTTCGCCGCGAGCCCGGTGGCGACCGGCTCGAACAGGCGGCGAACCTCGACGATCTCGAGGAGCGATTCGTCCTGAACGAGATCGATCGCGAAGCCGACGCCCTCGAGCAGGAGTTGCGGTTCGAGGCTGGTCACGTACGTCCCGTCACCCTGGCGGACGTCGACGACGCGGATCAGGGCGAGCGCCTTGATCGCCTCGCGGATCGAGCTGCGCCCGATTCCGAGCTGAGCGGCCAGTTCGTTCTCGGGCGGCAGGCGCGCGCCCGGGCGGAGCTCTCCGGTGCGGATCAGCTCCTGGATGCTGGCGATCGCGCGGTCAGTGACGGCCACGCCTCACCTCCGGGGAGACATCAGATCTGCGGACGCAGAGAGCGCATTTGACCGGCACGTGGTCGCAATGTTAGCCTCAGACATCAGATGTCTAGGCCGTGCTTGTCTCACCGCGGACCACGATACCGCCCACGCGGCGAAGCGTGATGATCAGCCTGCTGGACTCCCACGTCCACTTCTGGGACCCGAACGCGCGACGCCACGATTGGCTCTCCGAGGTGCCGCCGCTGAACCGGCGTTTTGGCCCCGAGGACGTCGATCCCGGCCACCATGACCTGACTGGCATCGTGTTCGTCCAGGCGGATTGCCGGGACGAGGAGGCGCTCGACGAGGTCCGCTGGGTGCAGGCGCTTGCATCCGAGCACCGTCTGATCAAGGGGATCGTCGCGTACGCTCCGGTGCATCGCGGCGTCGACGCCGCGGATCAGCTGCAGGCCCTGGCGGCCGAGGAGCTCGTCGTCGGCGTGCGGCGCCTGTTGCAGGGCCGTCCGGCGCAGGAGATCGTCGACCCGGGGCTGATCGAGGGGGTCGGCCTCCTCCCGGTGCTCGGCTTGACCTTCGACGTCTGCGTCACGCACGACCAGCTCCCGCAGGTCGTCGAGCTCGTCCGTCGCAGCCCGGCCACGTCGTTCGTGCTCGACCACCTCGGCAAGCCGCCGGTGGCCAGCCGAGCGCTCGAGCCGTGGCGGGCGAACATCGCGGCGATCGCCGAGCAGCCGAACGTCGTCTGCAAGCTGTCCGGTCTGACGACCGAGGCTTCCGAAGGTTGGTCGGCGGCGGACGTGCGGCCGTATCTGGAGCACGTGCTCGAGGCATTCGGCCCGCGCAGGTGCATGCTCGGCAGCGACTGGCCCGTCGCGTCGCTGCGCACCACCGTCGAGCAATGGTTCGACATCGTCCTCGAGTTGCTGGACGGGCTGCCGGACGAGGATCGCGAGGCGGTCGCGATCGGCACCGCTGTGTCAACGTATGGGCTCTCGATGCCCGCCACCGATCCGGTCCACTGACGATGCGCGCGGCTCTCTACCTCGGCAACGAGCGCTTCGAGGTCCAGGAGCGCGATTCGCTTGCCCCCGGCCCGGGCGAGGTCCGTCTCGAGGTGGCGTACGTCGGGATCTGCGGCACCGACCTGCACATCAAGCACGGAGCGATGGATCGGCGCGTGACGATCCCGGCCGTGATCGGTCACGAGATGTCAGGGACGGTCGCCGCGCTGGGCCCGGGGGTGAGCGCCTACGCGGTCGGAGACAAGGTCACGGTGATGCCGCTCGACTGGGACGGGACCTGCCCCGCCTGCCTGGCCGGCAACCAGCACGTCTGCCAGAACCTGGTGTTCGTCGGGATCGACGCCCCGGGGGCGATGCAGCAGTCCTGGACCGTTCCCGAGCGGCTGCTCGTGCGCCTGCCGCAGGAGCTCGGCCTGCGCGAGGCCGCGCTCAGCGAGCCGCTCGCGGTTGCCGTACACGACGTGCGTCGAGGTCGGGTCCGGTCCGGCGAGCGCGTTCTCGTCGTCGGCGGCGGCCCGATCGGGCTCCTGATCGCTCAGGTCGCCGCGGCCGAGGGCGCTGAGGTCGTCGTCTCGGAACCGAGCGACTTCCGGCGCGCGGCAGCTGATCGGTTGGGATTGCGCACGATCGATCCGACCAGCGCCGACGTGCAGGCCGAGGTCGAGGCGTGGACCGGCGGTGCCGGGGCGGACGTCGCGTTCGAGGTGTCGGGCAGCCAGCCGGGGCTCCGGGCAGCCACGCACGCGCTCCGGGTGCGTGGCCGGCTGGTCGTAGTGGCGATCTTCAACCAACCAACGCCGGTCGATCTGTTCCGGTGCTTCTGGCGCGAGCTCGAGCTGATCGGCGCGCGCGTGTACGAGCGCCGGGACTTCGAACGGGCGGTCGAGCTGCTGGCTGGCGGCGACATCCAGGCGGATCGTCTGATCTCCGCGGTCGAGCCGATCGAGCGCACCGCGGAGGCGTTTGCGACGCTCGAGTCCGGCGGCGACGTCGTCAAGGTGCTGATCGACTTCAGTGGCGGGAATGAGCGAAACCGCGGCTGAGATGACGCCCCGGTCCTCGCGGTTCTCGCTCGAGGGCCGGCTCGCTGTCGTCACCGGCGCCAGGCGCGGGATCGGGCTCGCGATCGCCGACGCACTCGCCGAGGCGGGCGCCGACGTCGTCGGCGTCAGCGCCGCGCTCGAGCTCGACGGCGGCGCGGCGCGCCAGCGGGTGGAGGCCCACGGCCGCCGCTTCTGGTCGATGCCGGCCGAGCTGTCGGACCGCGACGCGGTGCGTTCGTTGATGGATCGGCTGGCGGCGCTCGACCGGCCGATCGACATCCTCGTCAACAATGCCGGCACGATCCGGCGAGCGCCTGCGGCCGAGCACCCGCTCGCCGACTGGGAGCACGTGCTCGAGGTCAACCTGACCGCGCAGTTCCTGCTGGCTCAGCAGATCGGTGCCGGCATGGTCGGCCGCGGCCACGGGAAGATCATCTTCACCGCGTCGATGCTGAGCTTCCAGGGTGGGATCAACGTCGTCGGTTACACGGCCTCCAAGCACGGGATCGCCGGAATCACGAAGGCGCTCGCGAACGAGTGGGCGCCGCACGGCGTCAACGTCAACGCGGTCGCGCCCGGCTATATCGCGACCGACAACACCGAGGCGCTGCGCAACGACCCGGACCGTTCGCGGGCGATCCTCGAACGGATCCCGGCGGGGCGATGGGGCCGGCCGCAGGACATCGCGGGCGCCGTCGTGTTCCTGTCCTCGCCCGCGTCCGACTACGTGAACGGCACCGTGCTCGCAGTCGACGGCGGGTGGCTCGCGCGTTGATCGGCGCGCTCGAGCAGATCGAAGCGATCGGCGTCGTGCCGGTGGTCGTCCTCGACGACGCGCGCTCGGCGCCCGCGCTCGGCGAGGCACTGATCGCAGGTGGACTGCCCTGCGCCGAGATCACGTTCCGAACGGACGCGGCGCAGGCGGCGATCGAGCAGCTCGGTCAGGATCCGCGGCTGCTGGTCGGCGCAGGCACGGTCCTGACGCCGTCGCAGGCCGAGCATGCAGTCGCCGCGGGGGCGAGATTCATCGTCTCGCCGGGGTTCGACGCCGATGTCGTCCGGCGCTGCCGGGAGCTCGAGGTCCCGGTGCTTCCGGGGATCGCGACGGCCACCGACGCGATGGCCGCGCTGCGCGAGGGCATCGACGTCGTCAAGCTGTTCCCGGCGGGCGCGCTCGGCGGACTGCCGATGCTGAAGGCGCTGGCGGCGCCGTTCCCGACGCTGCGGTTCGTGCCGACCGGCGGCGTCACCCAGGCGCAGCTCGCCGATTACGCCCGCCACCCCGCGGTAGTCGCGGTCGGGGGAAGCTGGATCGCACCGCGTGAGCTGCTCGCAGAGGGCCGGGTCGAGGAGATCACGCGGCGTGCCTCGGAAGCCGTCGCGACGGTCGCCGAGGCGCGCGATCGCGAGCGGGCCCCGGCATGACACTCGACTTCCGTCCCGCCTCGGAGTGCACCTATGACGTCGTCTCGCTCGGCGAGGTGATGCTCCGCCTCGACCCGGGCGAGGGGCGCGTGCGGACCGCGCGCCAGTTCCAGGTGTGGGAGGGTGGCGGCGAGTACAACGTCGCGCGGGGCCTGCGGCGGTGCTTCGGGTTGCGCACGGCGGTCGTGACGGCGCTGTGCGACAACGACGTCGGCCGCCTGATCGAGGATCTGATGCTCCAGGGCGGGGTCGATCTGAGCTTCGTCCGCTGGACGCCGTTCGACGGCGTCGGGCGCGAGGTCCGCAACGGCCTGAACTTCGTGGAACGGGGCTTCGGGGTTCGCGGCGCGGTCAGCGTGTCCGATCGAGGCCACTCGGCCGCCAGCCGGCTCGCCCCCGGAGACGTCGACTGGGATCGCCTGTTCGGAGCGCTCGGGGTCCGGTGCCTGCACACCGGTGGGATCTTCGCGGCGCTGTCGGAGTCGGCCGCGGCGCTGACCCAGGAGGCGATGGAATCGGCACGCGCGCACGGGACGCGCGTGTCCTACGACCTCAACTACCGCCCCAGCCTGTGGAAGGCGCTCGGTGGCGAGGCGGCGGCGCGGGATGTGAACCGGCGGCTGGCCCCGCTCGTCGACGTCATGATCGGAAACGAGGAGGACTTCACCGCATGCCTCGGATTCGAGGTGCCGGGCGCCGGCCCCGATTTCGACCAGCTCGACAGCAACGGCTTCAGGGCGATGATCGAAGCGCTCACCACCACCTACGATTCCCTCTCCGTCGTCGCGACCACGTTGCGAGGGGTGCGCAGCGCCGGCGTGAACGACTGGGGCGCGGTTGCATGGTCGAGCGACGAGGGGTTCGTCGAGGCGACCCCCCGGCCGGGGCTCGAGATCCTCGACCGCGTCGGCGGCGGCGACAGCTTCGCCTCCGGGCTGCTGTACGGGCTGCTCGAGCTCGGCGAGTTGCGCGCCGCGGTCGAGTACGGCGCGGCCCACGGCGCACTTGCGATGACGACGGCGGGCGACACGTCGACCGCCAGGCTCGAGGACGTCCGGCGGCTGGTCGAGCGGCCGAGCGCGAGGATCCAGCGGTGATCCCGCACCTCAGCGAACTGTCGCTCGGCTGCGCTCAGCTCGGCAACCTGTACCGGGCGATCGACGACGAGCAGGCACGGGCGACCGTCGACCGGGCGTGGGAGCAGGGGATCCGCTACTTCGACACGGCTCCCCATTACGGCCTCGGGCTGTCGGAGCGGCGGCTCGGCGCGGCGCTCGCCTCGCGCCCGCGCGACGAGTTCGTGCTCTCGACCAAGGTCGGTCGCCTGCTCGAGCGCCAACCAGACGCCGCCGGACGCGACGATCAGGGGTTCGACGTCCCCGCGGAGTTCCGGCGCGTGTGGGACTTCAGCCGCGACGGGATCCGCCGCTCACTCGACGCGAGCCTCGGGCGACTCGGTCTCGACCGCGTCGACATCGTCTACCTCCACGATCCGGACGACCACTACCGCGACGTGATCGACCACGGCTACCCCGCGCTCGAGGAGCTCCGCGGCGAGGGCGTCGTCCGCGCGATCGGCGCCGGCATGAACCAGTCGGAGATGCTCGCGGACTTCGCCCGCAACACCGACATGGACCTCCTGATGCTGGCGGGCCGCTACACGCTGCTCGAACAGGAGGCGCTCGACGACCTGCTGGCGCAGTGCGAGCGGCGCGGCATCGGCATCGTCGCCGCGGGTGTGTTCAACAGCGGGCTGCTTGCTCGCTCGACGCCGCCCGACGACGCGAAGTACAACTACGACGACGCGCCCGCGGAGCTGGTGCAGCGCGCCCGCCGGATCGCTGCCGTCTGCGACCGGCACGGCACGACCCTTCCCGCCGCGGCGCTGCTGTTTCCGCTGGCGCACCCGGCCGTGGTCAGCGTCTGCGTCGGCGCCCGCTCGCCCGAGCAGGTCGATCGCAACATCGAGCTTCACTCACGGGGCGTGCCCGCCGCGGTGTGGCGGGAGCTCAAGGAGGAGGGGCTGTTGCGAGCCGATGCTCCCGTCCCGGCTGCCTGAGCGCCGACGACCACGACCGTGACGGCGGCGGGACCGTCGCCGTCGTCGTCGGTCCGGACGGCTCGGAAGCAGCGCTTGGCCAGGTGGAGCGCTCGGCGCAGATCGCCGCGGGCGCACGGCGGGGCGCGGGCGCCGGGGGGGCGGGGGGGCGGGAGGACGACAACTTTGCCAACCCCCCAGCTGTGGCGGGGGGTGGCAGCTCAGACCATCTCACAGCTGGCTGAATCTGCCACCCCCCCGCTGGGACGGGGGGTTGGCAAAGTTGTCGTGCCGGATCGGGCCCGCTCGCGGCGTGCCGGCGAGATGCCTGCCGCTCGCCGCCGTTGCCGCGCCTGACCCCGCGCGCGGCGTGGCAGGCGCACCCGGCGGCGCCTCCGCGATCTCCGGGGGCCCCGGGTCACAAGCAGGCAGGCGATCCCAACGATCCCAAGGGTCACGCGCGCGCGATCCGGGCCCCGCGGGCGGGTGTGGCCGCGCGCTCGCCGTTGCCTCGGGGGCCGTCACGACGGCGGCGATCCACCACCGTCAGGACGAGGCGATCCACCACCGTCAGGACGACGGCGATCGACCCGACGGAGCAGTGGAACGGCGCACGTCCCAAGGACGATCACCGGACCCGGCGGCCGAGCTCCGGGGTGGCGGCCCGGCGTCTGACGCCCGACCCGGCGCCGCGCGGCATGATCAAGACGATCCGCTCGGCATCCGAGCGGCGCCGCCTTGGACGGGTCCGAGGCCCGTCCTATGCAGGCAATCGCGATCTCAACCGGCTTTCTACCGAGCGCGTTGAGGTTCTGTTACAAAGGCTTGCCTTAGTGTTCGCGAAGAGATATATATGCGGCTGCATACGAATGCGGAACTTCGTATTCGCTAAGTTGTAGGAGGAGGAGGACTTGCCGGAGCGCGCGCAACATAGGTATTTGCGTGGTGGGTCGGGGGCGCTGGTTCGCACCGGCTGCCCATTCGACCTTGCCGTGCGCTCGGGTTTCAGAGGGCGACCGTGATCGAGCCCGTGTGCGAGAACGGTACGGGTAGGTCGGCGCTGTTGCGCCCGACGGTGTCGTTGCTCGAGCCCGATCGCGACGGGCCGCGCCCGGTCGATCGGATGCCGGCTGTGGTGGAGATCAGGTGAGCATCGCGGTGCGACGCCACCAGCCGGCAGGCGTGAGGCCCGGTCCACCCGATGGCTCGGACTACGTGCCGTCGTCCTACGAGGCCCGCCAGATCGCGAAGTCGTTCGCGGGCGCGCGCGCCCTGACCGGCGCCTCGGTCAGGTTCGAGCCGGGCACGATCCATACGCTCGTGGGCGAGAACGGCGCCGGCAAGTCGACGATGCTCAAGGTGATGGCCGGGGTCCACCGGCCGGACGCCGGCGAGCTGATCCTGGGCGGGGAGCAGCTGCGCTCCCTGACTCCCCGCACCGCCCAGCAGCACGGCATCTATCTGGTGCCACAGGAGCCGACGCTGATGGCGACGCTGTCGGCGGTCGAGAACCTGTTCGTCGGGATCCTGCCGCGGGCCAGGCTGCCGTTCTCGGTCGACTGGCGGGCGATGACGCAGACCGCCGGCTCGTACTTCGAGCAGGTCGGCCTCGACGTCGATCCGCGCCAGCCCGCATCCACCCTGTCGATCGCCCAGCAGCAGTTGCTCGAATGCGCCCGCGCGCTCGTACACCGCTGCAACGTCATCTTCTTCGACGAGCCGACGTCGTCGCTGACCGCGCACGAGACGGAGGTCCTGTTCGACCTGATGCGGAGGCTGCGTGGGCGGAGCTTCACGCTCGGTTTCATCAGCCATCGGCTCGACGAGGTGTTCGAGATCTCCGACCGGATCACCGTTCTGCGAGACGCCCAGATCGTCGCGGAGTTCCTGCCCGACAAGGTCACCCGCGAGGAGCTGGTGACGGCGATGGTCGGCAAGGAGATCGCGAAGCGCGAGCGCCGACATCGGGACCTGTCGGGTGCCGAGACCGCCCTGGAGGTCGACGGGCTGTCCGCATCGCGGGCGTTCAGCGAGATCAGCTTCTCGGTTCGGCGCGGCGAGGTGCTGGGTCTCGCCGGGCTCGTCGGCAGCGGCCGGACCGAGATCGCCGAATCGATCTTCGGCGTACGGCCGGCGACCGGCGGCGTCGTGCTCGAGGGTAGGCCGTTCCGCCGCCGGAGTCCGGCATCGGCGATCGCGGCGGGCCTGATCTACCTGCCCGAGGACCGCGGGCATCACGGCGTCTTCGCCAACGTCGAGCTCGAGCGCAACATCACGGCGGCGACCGTCGGCGTGCTCCCGCGATTCGGTCCGCTGCTGCGCCCGGCCGCCGAGAAGGAGATTGCGGCGAAGGCGGCCGAGCGGACGCGGGTCAGGGCCGCCTCGCTCCAGATCCCGATCAAGTCGCTCTCGGGCGGCAACCAGCAGCGGGCGATGTTCTCCCGCTGGCTGCTCGCCGAGCCCAAGGTCGCGATCTTCGACGAGCCGACGCGTGGCGTGGATGTCGGCGCCAAGGCCGACATCTACTCGATCATCGACTCGATCAGCGACAGCGGGATCGCGATCGTGATCATCTCCTCCGAGCTCGAGGAACTGGTGCTGCTCTGCGACCGCGTGATCGCGATCTACGAGGGCCGCGTCGTGTCGGAGGTCGCCGGCGACGAGATCACGCTCGAGCGGTTGGGTTCGATGATCGTCGGGGAGGTGGCGAAGTGACCGGGATCTCCCCGTCGCTGCCGCCGATGCCGGCTGGGCGGGCGCCGGCCAGGCAGCGTCGCTCGGCGCTGCGACGTCTCCTCGCGCAGCGCGAGCTGCTGCTGGTTGCGCTGACGCTCGCGGTGTTCCTGGTGACCTTCGCGGTGAACTCCGGCTTCGGCACGAGCGGGAACATCTCGTTCCTGCTGGCCGACGCGATGCCACTCGCGATCCTGGCGGTCGGCCAGTCGATCGTCTGCATCGTGCGAGGGATCGACCTGTCCGTGGCCTCGATCCTGGGCGTTGCCGCGGTATCGACCGGGTTCCTGGCGCAGGACCACAACGCGTCGGTATGGCTGATGCTGCCGCTGGCCCTCGCGATCGGCGTCTGCCTCGGGCTGATCAACGGGCTGTTCGTGGTGCTCGCGCGGATTCCGCCGATCATCGTGACGCTCGGGACGCTGATCGTCTATCAGGGCGTGCAGCTGCTGATCTGCGGCAGCCGGACGGTCGTGACGGTGCCGACCTTCTACATCACGCTCGGCAATCGCAACCTGTTCTCCGACATCCCCTACATGCTGGTCCCGGGGCTCCTGGTCACGGTCCTCATGGCGATCCTGTTGCGGCGCACGTCGTGGGGCCGATCGCTGTACGCGGTGGGCAGCAACGCCGACGCCGCGTTCCGCGCCGGCATCCGCGTCAACGCGGTGCTGCTGTCCGCCTACGCGGTCTGCGGGATGCTGGCCGGGCTTGGCGGGCTCGCGTTCCTCGTGCATTACGACTCGGCCAACGGGCAGAGCGGCATCGAGACGAACATCCAGCTGTGGTCGATCGCGGCGGCGCTGATCGGCGGCACCACCCTGACCGGCGGCAAGGGAGGTGTGGTCGGCAGCTTCATCGCCGCGCTGTTCCTCGAGGTGACGATCGAGGCTGTGATCGTGCTCGGGGTTCCCCAGGTGTGGGATTCCGCGGCGGTCGGCATCCTGCTGCTCGCGGCGATCCTGGTTGACCGTTACCAGAGCAGCGGCACATCGCTGCGGCAGCTGCTGGCGGCCACGCTCGCCCGCGGTGCGCAGCAGCGCCCCGAACGTGTCACGGGAGAACGCCGGTGAGTGTCGCCACGCAACCGGCGAAGCCGACCCGACGCGGCTGGCGGGCGCTGGACACCAACACCCGCTGGCTGCTCTCGCTCGTCGGAATCCTCGTCGCAGAGCTCCTCTACTTCAACCTCGGCGTCTCGACGTTCTGGGGTGGCGGTTGGGGCAACCCCAACAGCCTGCTTGGCTACGGCGAATACTTCCTGTTCACCTCGATGATGGCCCTCGGGGTGATGTTCGTCATCTTCGCCGGCGACATCGACCTGTCCGTCGGCGCGATGTCGGGCTTTGCCGGGGTGATGATGGCCGAGTTCCACCTCGGCGGCATGAACATCTGGCTCGCCGTCGTGCTGTCGGTCGTGCTGTGCGCGGTGATCGGCCTGATCCAGGGGCTGATCATCACGTTCTTCAAGCTCGAGTCGCTGCTCGTGACGCTGGCGGGTTGGTTCATCCTGCAGAGCGCGGCCGTCGCCTGGGAGGGGCCTGTGCCGCCGTACAACCTTCCGAGCGGATTCGAGTCGGCGCTCGGAACCGGCACGATCGGGGGCACCATCCCCAGCCAGCTGATCGTGTTCGCCGTCCTCGCTGTGCTTGCGACGCTGATCGTGCATCGCTCCCGTTTCGGCCGCCAGCTCGTGCTCATCGGCCACAATCGCGACGCCGCCGCATACGCGGGCGTGCGCGTCTCGCTCACGCGGATCCGCGCCTTCGTCCTGTCCGCCACGTTTGCGGCGATCGCCGGGATGTGCGTCGCGGCCACCTACGGCACCGCGCGCGACGACCTCGGTCCGACGCTGCTGCTCCCCGCGATCACGGCGGTCGTGCTCGGCGGCGTCGACATCTTCGGCGGCGCCGGCCTCGTCCCCGGAGTGATCGTCGCGTCGTTCATCCTCGGCTGGCTCACGCCTGGGTTGCTGCAGGACGGCGTCAGCGACACCTGGACCTCGATCGCGATCGGGATCCTGTTGCTCGGCTCGCTGACAGCGAAGGGCATGAGCGACCGCGGGCAGGGAACCCTGCTGCGCGAGCGGCTGCGCGCGCGGTTGGGAACCGGTCCACCGACTTCGCCGCCGACGTCGGTCGACAGCGCATGAGCTTCCCCTGTACCAACCACAACACAAGGAGGAGGAGTACCCATGTTGCGACGCAACAGATGGGGTAACCGCACGCGAGTCGCACTTGCGACCGGCGGCGTCGCGATTGCGGCCGCGGCCGGTCTCGTCGGCACGGTCGGCGCCACGACGAGCGCGGCCAAGGGCTCGTGCATCAAGATGCTGCTCGAGTTCAAGCTGCAGGGCCTGCCCGTATTCGAGGCCAATCAGAAGGGTGTCAACCAAGTCGCGAAGGCGTATGGCATCTGCTCGCCGGTCAAGTACGGCGGCCCCGCCACGGCGTCGGCCACCGGTCAGGTCTCAGACATCCAGGCCGCGATCGCAAGCCACGTCAACGTGATCGCGTTGACCTCGGATGACCCAGCCGTCCCGGCGTCCGCACTGAAGCAGGCGATGAAGGCCGGCATCAAGGTGATCACGTTCGACTCGGACGTGCCCTCGGCGCGCGACTTCTTCATTCAGGACACGGCCTACAACACGATCGCGGCCGGTCTGATCGACGCGGCAGTCAAGGCCAAGGGAGCGAACGCCCAGTTCGGGATCATGTCCTCGACCCCGAACGCGACGATCCAGCTCGCCTGGATCAGCGCCATGAAGGCCTACGTGAAGGCGAAGTACCCGCACGTCACGCTGGGCCCGATCGGGTACGGCCAGTCCGACCAGGCGACGTCGCTGCAGCAGGCTGAGGCGATGATCCACGCGAATCCGAACATCAAGGCGATCCTGCCGATCGACGGCGCCGCTGTCGTCGGTACGGCCGAGGCCGTGTCGGACCTCGGTGACTCGGGCAAGATCGCCGTGTTCGGGATCGGCGATCCGCTGCCGAACCGCACGTACTTCGCCAACGGCTCGATGCAGGGTCTGTTCCTGTGGAACGAGATCGGTCAGGGCGAGATGATCGACTGCGTGGCGGCGCTCGCCGTCGCGAACAAGATCCATGCCGGCAGCACCTTCACCTGCCCGCACGGACCGTCGGGTTCGCTCGTGAGCGGTCCGGCCAAGTGGACGGTCGCAACCAGCACGAACGCGACCACGGGTGCGAACAAGAACACGATCACGTTCTCGGACCCGCTGGAGTTCACACCGTCGAACTACAAGCAGTTCGACTTCTAGAAGGGCGAGCGATCGGCTCCGCCATCGGGCGGAGCCGACCGCAACTCACTCAAACGTGTGGCCGGTCTTGCCGCCGGCCACACGCCGTTAACCTATCCGTTCGCCGGCGCCCCCGGAGGCCCGGAACGCTGGACTGGGCAGATCGTCCGCTTGGCGACACCCAGCTGACCGGAGTCTCCTTCCGCGTCCTCGCGGGACGCCGGCGTTCCGCGACTCGATGCCGTGGCGTACCTGATCGCCGGCTGAATGAAGCACAGCCGCCGCACACGCTGCGCATTCAGATCGAGCAAAGGACATGCCTTGATGACTCACAGGGACACGTACCCGGCAGGCGCGCCGTGCTGGGTCGACACGTTGCAGGCCGACCCCGAGGCCGCGATGCGGTTCTACGGCGCCCTGCTCGGCTGGAGCTTCGACCCGGCCGCGGCGATGCCGGTCGGCCTCGAAGGCGAGTACTTCACCGCGCGGCTGGCCGGACGCAAGGTGGCCGGGATCGGATGGGCAACTCGCGGTCGTCACCGACAGCACCGGAGTTGCGTTCTGCCTGTGGCAGGCCGGCGAGCGGCGCGGGGCCGAGCTCGTCGGCGAATCGGGCGCGTGGGCGATGACTCGCCGCACACGCCCGACCTCGCGGCCGCCGAGGCGTTCTACGGTGCGCTGTTCGGTTGGGAGCTCGAGCGCGCGCCGGGTGCTTCGTTCGCGGAGTGGCGACTACGAGGTGAGCTGGTGGCCGTCGTGACGGCCACTGCCGGGACGACCGTTCCATCCCACTGGAGCGGTCCCACCGACCGATCGAGGTCTCAGTCCCTGCAGCGAGCGGGGCGGGCGCGCATCGCCCGCCCGCCCGGCTCGCAAGCGGTGGGCGCTATCTCACGTTGAAGTCGGCGTGCTGCACCAGCCCGAGCGCGTACGCGGGCCAGTACGAACCCGTCGGGGGTGCGCCCGGTACGCACGGCCCACCGGACTCGCCGGGGTTGCTCGTCCAGGCGAACATGTCGACGTCGCGGTAGCCGGTGTCCGTCGTCGGCTTCGGGCCGAGGCCGCGACCGGAGGGGTTGCACAGCACCTCGTTGCCCTGCTTGACGAGGTTCGCCGGGCGCTCGGGGCCCTGACCGTTCTCGCCGGTGTTGACGACGAAGTGCTTGCCGCCGGTCAGGCGCGAGATCTCCTGGCCGTAGCGGATCTCCTTCGAGGTCCAGTCGAAGTGCGTCGAGTTGAGGAAGAAGCCCTGGATCTTGGCGATCCCGGCGCGGCGCAGCAGCGACGCCGCGCGGCTGGCGGGACGCGCGTCGGCGGCGCCGGCGTCGAGGTAGATGAC
>DAHUYL010000222.1 GCA_027315255.1 Solirubrobacterales bacterium
GCGTCGACCTCCGCGCGGAGGCGGCGGCGGCGCCGGCGGCGAGCTATCCGGCCGGCTGCGGCTGGCAGCGCGCTCGGCGGCCGCCGCGGCCGCCGCGGCCGATTGCTCGCGCCAGTCGCCTGACCACAGGTGCTTCGGTGCGCTCATCGGGCCTCGTGAACGTACGCGCCATGAGTGAGAACTTCTTAAGTGTCACCGGGTCGCTCGGTACGCCTGGTCGTCGGTCGCAGGGCCATCGGCGATGACGGCCCCCGCGAGGGTCATCCGACGCCGAGTGCAGTGCGCTCCGGGACGCTCGCCGCCGCCCGCTCCACCCGAGCGCGCGAGACGATCCGCTGGCGGCGGTCGAGCGCCTGCGCCACCGCGTGGGCGGCCCGCTTGCGGAAGCACGGGAGTCGCCTGGCGTCGCCGGCCGGGAGCTCGGCGGCCAGCGAGGTCATCTGCACGTCGGGCAGCCCGCAGGCGACCACCCAGCCGAACGGCGCCATGTCGTTGTCGACGTTGACCGCGAACCCGTGGGTGGTCACGCCCTTGGCGACGTGGACGCCGATCGACGCGATCTTGCGCTCGGCGACCCACACGCCCGTGTAGTCGGGTCCGTCCTCGACCCGCGCGCGGGACTCGACGCCCTCCTGCGCGAGCGCGGCCACGATCGCCTGCTCGAGCGTGCGCACGTAGGCGACGACGTCGTCGACGCGAACGATCGGGTAGCCGACCAGCTGCCCGGGTCCGTGGTAGGTGATCCTGCCGCCGCGGTCGACGTCGACGATCTCGATCCCGCGCTCGCGGTAGAACGCCTCGCCGAGCGGCAGCTCGTCCGCCCCCGAGCGCCGCCCGCGTGTGTACACGGGCGGGTGCTCGAGCAGCAGCAGCGTGTCGGGGACGAGCTCCGCCTGGCGCGCGGCGCAAACGCGCTGCTGGAGGTCCAGTGCCTCGCCGTAGCCGACGACGCCCAGGTGACACACCCACAACTCAGGGAGCACGGAGACTGAGCTTAGCGGTCAACCAGCCGGGTCACGCTACGCTTGGCGAGGTGCGGATCCTGACGACCGACCCTCCGCCGCCGGAGCTCGAGGAGCTCCTCGAACGCCGCCGCCGTACCGGCATCGACAAGCTCGACGAGGCCTGGGATGGTGTGCTGCACATGAGCCCCGATCCGTCGTTTTCGCACGCCGCTGTCGCCCAGCAGCTTGCCGAGCTGCTGGGCCCGCTCGCCCGCGCCGCCGGGCTCGTCCCACTCGTCAGCACGTTCAATCTCGGCGAGCCGGGGCGGAACTACCGGATCCCGGACGGCGGCGTCTTGCGGGAGACGCCCACCGGCGCGTGGGTCGACACCGCCGCGCTCGTGCTCGAGATCGTCTCACCCGGCGACGACAGCTGGAACAAGTTCGACTACTTCGCCGAGCACGACGTCGACGAGGTGCTGATCGTCGACCCGCAGACGAGGGCCGTGCAGTGGTTTGCGCTGACCGCCGGCGAGTACCGGCCGGTCGAGCGCAGCACGCTGATCGAGCTGGGCGCCGCCGAGCTCACCGAGCGGATCGACTGGCCGCCGCTCGCCCAGTAGCGATTCGGCAGGCCGCGTTCGGCCTGAGCTCCACGAACCCGGCGCGCGTCGCCTACGCGGGGACCTGGGCCAGAAGTCCGTCTGCGCCCGGCAGCGGGAGCGGCTTGGAGAAGCGAAAGCCCTGGCCGAGCGGGCACCCGAGGCGCTTGAGCGCGTCGAGCTCCTGCTCGGTCTCGATCCCCTCGCCGATCACCTGCAGCCCGAGCGCGTGGCCGAGCTCGATCGCGGCGCGGACGATCGCGGTCCCGTTCGTGTCGATCACCGAGGTGACGAGCGCCTTGTCCAGCTTGAGGAAGTCGATCGGGAAGCGGTGCAGCGATCCGAGCGACGAGTAGCCGGTTCCGAAGTCGTCGAGCGCGACCCTGACGCCGAGCTGGCGCAACCGGTCTAGCATCGGTCGCGCCTGCGGCTCGAGCACGAGCGACTCGGTGATCTCGAGCACGAGCCGGTGGGGCGTGATCGCGTGCGCTTGCAGCAGCTCGGCGACCTGGTCGACCAGCTCCGATCCGACCTGCGCGGCGGAGACGTTCGCCGACACATAGACATCCTCGGGCCAGCGCGCGAGCTGGGCGCAGACGGCCGTCAGCACCCACGCTCCGATCGGGACGATCAGGCCGCTCTCCTCGGCGATCTGGATGAAATGGCCGGGGCTGAGCAGGCCGTGGCCGGGCCGGTTCCAGCGGATCAGCGCCTCGAACCCGACGATCGTCTGATCGGCAAGCGCGATCAGCGGCTGGTAGTGCAACTCGAGCTCGTCGCGCGCCACCGCGTGGCGCAGGTCGTGCTCGAGCTCGAGTCGCCGCCGCAGGTGATCTCGCATCGTCACGTCGAATCGTTCGTGGCGAGCGCCGCCCTGTTCGCGGGCGTGGTGCATCGCCGCTTCGGCGTTGCGCAGCAGCTGGGCACCGGCCAGCTCGCGCGGCTCGTTCACGGCGACCCCGACGCTCGCGGTCATCACCAGCGTGTGGCCGCCCAGCTCGTACGGCTCGGCGGCGGCGGCCGCGACCTGCCGGGCGAGCTCGAGCGCCGAGCCGTCGCCGATCGTCCGCGTGGCGACGATCGCGAACTCGTTGTCGCCGGCGCGGGCGAGCAGATCCTCCTTGCGTGCAAAGCGCATCAGGCGCGCCGCGGTGACGCGGAGCATCGCGTCGCCCGCCTCCTGGCCGAGGCTGTCGACGAGCCGGTTCAACCGGTCGAGCTCGAGCGCGATCACATGGACCCGATGACCGATCTGCTCCGCGTGTCGCAGCTCGGCCTCGAGTCGGTTGCCGAGCAGCGTGCGGTTGGCGAGCCCGGTCAGGCGATCCTCGAGCGCACGCAGCCGCAGCTCCTCCTCGGCGGCGGCGCGGTCGAGCGCGGCGCCGACGATCTCCGCCACCGCCTGCAGGAACTGGGTGTCCTCGCCGGTGAACGGCCGGTCATCCTTCCCGAGGTAGCCGACGATCACGTGGCGGGCACCGGCGCCCTCGGGCACCGGCACGCTGATTCCCTGGTGGAAGCCCTGCTCGAGCACGACCGGTGGAACCGAGAAACGCGTGTCGGCGCCGAGGTCCGCGCTGATCACCGGCTCGCCCACCAGCAGCGTGTACGCGCTCTGCGTCGGTTGTCCGGGCGCGGCCTTGGCGTCCCTGAGCCCGCCGCATGCGGCGACGACGCGCACCTCGCCGTCGGTCAGGCTGCGCGTCGTGATGCAGCCGGCGAGATCCAGCGACTCGCAGGTGACCCGCACCGCGTCGCCGATCAGCGCGATCGCGTCGCGGCACTGAAGCGCCCGGCGGCTGAGCGCGGCGATCGCCGCCTGCCGGCGCTCGGTCCGCCGCCACGCGGTCACGTCGTGCAGGTGCAGGAGCAGCGGGCCGCGCCCGGCGGCTCGTCTGAAGTGGGTCGGCGTGACCGCGACCTCCGCCACCGTGCCATCCGCCCTGACCAGCCGGCGGATCGCCTGACCAGGCCCGGCCTGATCGCGGGCGAGCGTGTGCAACCCGCTGAGCGCTCGTTGCCACGACGGATCGCTCGGATCGGCGAACTCGAGGATCGACCTGCCGTGGAGCTCGCGCGCGTCCCGGCCGAGCAGCGAGCACGCCGACGCGTTGACGTGCACGAGCGTCAGATCGGGCGCCACGATCAACGCGCCGACCCGCGCGTCCCGGAACGCCAGCCTGGAGTAGTGGCCGAGCCACCGGCTCGACCACAGCCGCTCGAGCGCCCCGAGCGCCCGGACCGGCCCGCCTCGCGGCCTGGGCGCGTCCGGGTCCAGCTCGCCGAGGTCGTACGGGATCGCGCTCACCTCCCAGATGTTCGACCGCTCAGCAGGATTCGTGAGCGCTCGGCGGTCGAACTCAGCCGCACGTCGGTGTCGTGCTCATCGAACTGCCGGGCGACCATCGCGAGACCGCGCAAACGTCCTCACCATATGGTGGCACGCTACCTACGCGCACCGCCCCGCGAGTCGGTGACCCGCCTCCCGCAAGGTGCGGGAAACTACCTAGAGCAGTGCTTCGTCAGGTGGGCGCTCGACGCCCAGGGTCGCCTCCGATGCGAGGGGCTGTCGCGTCATCGGCGCCCGCGGCACGCCGGTGTCAGGTTGACGGCAACTCTGCTTGTGCTGATGAGTTACGCCGTACCGCGGTGCGGCGCTTGGCGAGCTCGGCGGGCTTGCGGTGCCGGCTCGCGGCGACGTCGACGGACTCGCCCCGGCCGCCGAGCGGCACAACCGCGCCAGCACCGGCCCCGCGCCCACACCGTGCGCAGCCACGCCCCCATACGCAGCGGATCTGCACGACCCCAACCGCAAACCTCGATGCTGTTGACCTTGTGCGGTTTCCGATCCCACCCCCGAACGCTCAGTCCCGGGGCGTTCCCCGGCTCAGCCGTGCGGGCACAGCGCGAGGTTGTCCGGCCCGCGCGCGGTCAACCATGCATTCGCGGCCGTGTTGAAGGCCGTCGCGTCACCGAGCATCTGCTGCAGGCTGGCCTTGCTCGGCTGCCGCGCGTGCTTGTAGTCCGCCGCCAGGCCGGCGACGTCGCTCGCAAGCCGGTCGGTCACCGCCATCAGCTGCTGCGTCTGCGCAAGCTGCGCCGGGGTTGCCACCAGCACGTACAGGCACTGGCCGCCGAATCCGCGCGCGACCGCCACCCGCTCAGCTGCCGTCGCGCTGTGATACGCGGCGGTGATGTCATGGGCGTAGCCGTCGTAGAACGGGACCATGCAATAGATCCGCTGAGGCAGTGGCTGATTGCACGTCTTCAGCTTGGCTGGTGCCTGCGCCAGAGCGCCGAGCAGCACCACGTTCGTCAGGCAGATGTTCGCCTGGCTCGCCAGCAGCGGTGTGGCGGAGCCGATGCCGGTGCAAGCCTGACGCGCCGCGGTCCAGTTCGCGGGGCTTCCCGACAGCGCCTTCTTCAGGTTCGTCATCGCCTGCTGGATCCGCGCGTACTCGAGGCTCGTCAGCTTGCCGCCGGACGCGGCAGCGCTCGCGACGGCGCCGCCGCTCAGGCAGACGGCCGCGGCGGCGAGGACCGCGAGCAGCCGGTGTGGGGTGTGCGACCGCACCGGCGCAGGGTGGGCGATGGCGTGCAAGTTGGTCCTCCGTGGGTTGTGGCCGGGCCTTGGCATCTGCCTTGGGCCGGAATCGGCACTCTGGACGCAGGGCTTGAGCCAGCGGTCGCGCGGGCGCGTGGGATGCTCAGCCTCGGATTCGAGCGCGTCCCCGCCGCGCCGTGAACGTGCGGGCTCACAGCACGACGAGGTCGAGCGTCGGGTCGAGCCGGCGGATGTCCTGCGGGTCGCTGGTCGCGACCCACGACGGTACGTACACGGCTACGATCACGAGCTCGACTGTGGCGGGCTCACCGACGATGACTGCGACCGACAGCTCGGTGGCGCCGGCCGCTTCCGGTCAAGCCACGCTCAGGCAGACGCCGGGACCGGCCGCGAGCGTTGCGGTGAGGTTCACCTCGCCGTTGATCGTCGCCAGCGGGACGTCGCAGAGCACGGCGATCACCACTGTCATCGATGCTCATGGCAACCCGATCTCCGGTGACCGTGTCGGCTTCTCCTCGAGTGACATCGGTGAGCAGATCGGGACTGTCACCGATAACCACGACGGCACGTGCACCGCGACCGACAGCTCGGTCGATCCGGCGGTGTCGGGGCAGGCGACGCTCGCGCAAGTAGTGCCCAGGCCGGCCGCGACGGTTCAGCCGGCGTTCTCGCAGGCGCTCCCGGGACGCAGGCTCGGCCGCAAGTGCGTGGCGCAGCGCAACGCGAACCGCAACCACGCCGCGTGCACCCGCTCCGTCTTCCGCGGTTCGCTCAGACTGTCAGCCCGCGCGGGCGTCGACCGGGTCAGCTTCGCCGGACGCGTGTCGCGGACGCGCAAGCTCGCGCCCGGGACCTACACGATGACGCTCACCGCGAGCAACGGCACGGGGCGCAGTGCGCCGGCGAGGATCTCCTTCACCGCCGCCAGGTAGCCGGCTTCGCGCGGCCGCAGCGGCGACGCTCGCGGCGCTGACGATCGCGGTGGCGCTCGGCTCCGCCTGCGCGTCCGCCGCCGCGCCGCCGTCCGGGCTCACCGGCCGCGTCATGATCGGGCCGACGTGCCCGGTGCAGCGGCTCGGTGAGCGCTGCGAGCGACCCTACCGGACCGAGATCGTCGTCCTCCGGGCGCGGGACCAGCGCCGCGTCACCCTGTTCCGGTCGGGTTCGGACGGCCGCTTCCGCGTACGGCTCACTCCTGGTCGCTACGTGCTGGAAGCGGCGAGTCCGGGCCTGCCGCGCCTGACGCCGCTCCAGGTGACGGTTCGCGCGGGCCGGTTCACGGCCGTGACGATCGTGTTCGATTCCGGCATCAGGTGAGGCGCGACCGCCGACGAGCGCGGTGCATCTTCCGAGTTGGCGGCTACGTGGACGCCGATCTCGGTTTCGTCGATGGCGCTGTGTTGGCGGTCATCGCGCGTCTCGGTGAACGGCAGCTGGCGAGCCTCGATCACAGACACTTCGGCCCGCTGCGTCCGCGGTGCTGCGACGCGCTCGTGCTTCTTCCCGCAGACCTCACCCTCGCCAGAGGCGTCAGCGCCGTCGCGTGCGCCGGTGCGATTGCAGTCGGCCGAGGATCGCCGCGAAGTTGATGGCGTAACCCCAGCCGTAGTTCTTGGGCGTGATGATGCGGTCGTCCGATGGGTCCCAGAATCCGCGTCGCCGGTCGCCGCGGGCCGGGCGGCTCCAGTTGTACGGCATTCCGAGGAAGCGTCCTTGCGGCTTGCGGGCCATCTGGCCAAGCGTAGCGCCCGCGGCGCGCCGGTTCCTAGGTGGTTGCGGTCGCTCAGTGCAGCGGGTTCTCCCATCTGGGCACGCTCGGGCCCGCGCAACGTCGCGTACCCAGGCGCGAGCGCGGCGCTCCTGCATTTCGCACTGGCAGGCGCCGAGGCGAAAGCGGCTGCGTCACATCCGTCGCCCGCGTCGTGGCGCGCGTGCTGGATGGATGGATCGGGTCGGGTCTTACCGAAGTCCGAGCACGAGTAGGAGTGCGTCTTCGACGGCTCGCAGCTTGTCGTGGCCGAGGTGAGCGACCTGGTCGCCCAGGTTGCGTGCGTCGATCGCGCCGACCATCTCGCACAGCACGTGAGTGCGCTCGCCGCCCAGATCGATCCGCGGATGAAACGTTGCCGGTGGCGCGCTCGTCGAGGTCGGACAGATGACGACGGTCGACAGCGTCAGGAGCTCGTCGGTCTGGACGATCACTGCGAAGCGGCGGCCATGTTGGACACGGCCGCGTCCTCGCGGAAGCGTGATCGCGTGCACGTCACCGCGGACCACGGAGTTGCTCCATCAGTTCAGCGACCTCGAGTACCTCGTTCACGTAGGCATCATCAGCCATCAGCCGCTGCGCTTCGGCGGCAAGGCCGCCTCGTCGGCGTTCGCGCTCGGCGGTCTCACTGATCGCCTGGCGGGCGGCTTCGGCGCGTGAGATGCCTCGGCGCCGGGCGATCTCATCGAGCGCGCTCAGACCATTGGAACCGAGCCGGAGGGACAGTGGTGGAGGAGCTGGGGCCATCGGACTTCAGTGTAGCGCGAAACGCACTACGCGATCGGCCTTACAGCGGTAGATCTGGCTCCTGGTAGTCGCCTCGGCAACACCGCGGTCCGGCTCTTGCATCAAATCGAGCGCCTGCTGAGGCAGAAGCGGGCTGCGACCCGCGAGCGTCACCTTTCACGCGTTCGCCCGCCCGGTGGTCTGACGGATGATCGGCGTGGCTCGGCGAGCGTGCCCGTCTCCGGTGTGCTTGTCCGCCTCACGATCGGACATCCGCCGCCAACAGCCGCGGGCCACGCGGGGCTCGCGGCCGTCAGAGCGATCAGGTGCCGGGCCGAAGGTAGGCTGGCAGGTGTGGTGGTCGCGACCGTGCTCGACTGCGAGACCAACCAGGCGGAGTGGAACGCGGCGGTCGCGATCGCGGGGGGTGGCGAGGTGTGGGAGGACGCGGGTCTGCGGTGGGCGTGGCAGCCGCATAGCAAGCACTTGATGTTGAGCTTTCCGAAGCAGATCGACGAAGCCGCTGCTCGTCGCGGGGTTGAGTCGGCGCGGTCGCGCGGCGCGTGCATCATCGGTGCGTGGCTGGCCAGCGACGTCGATGCGTCGGCGTTGGTGTCGGCGGGGTTCGAGCGTGGCTGGGAGCCGTGGTGGATGAGCGCGGATCTGGGCGCGATCCGGGAACCCGATGACCCTCGCGTGGCGATCGCCGCTGAGGTACCCGAGTACGGCGAGCTCGCCCAGCGACTTCTGTCGCTCGCCAGGGGCGAGCGTCCACGCGCGTGGCATGCGGCCGCCCGCCTCGGGGAGCGGTTCGCCGGTCGAGCGTGGGCGTTCGCGCCGGGTGTCGTCGCGGGGATCTACGACATGGAGGTGTGGCCGGCGTTTCAACGCAACGGTCTGGGTCGGGGGCTGCTGCGCGCCGCGTGCGCGTCAGCTCGCGGCGCCGGCGCCCGAACCGCGGTGCTCAACGCGACTCCGGATGGCGAACGGCTCTACCGCCCGGAGGGGTTCGTCCGGGTCGGTACGGGCATCACCTACTGGCACCATCTCACCTAGCAGTGCTTTGTCAGGTGGGGCGCTCGTCGCCAAAGGCAGTTGGTGCACGGCGGAGCGCCAGACCGGCGTCGACGAGCTCACCCGATCACACCACTTCAGAGGACTTGACTGCCGCCGACCGGCACAACCGCGCCAGCACCGGCCCCGCGACCACACCGCGCGCACCCACGCCCCCATGCGCAGCCGATCCGCACCACCCCAACCACGGACCTCGGTGCTGTCGAGCTTGTGCCGCTTCCACGCGACACACCGACCGTGACCCGCACCCACAGCCGGCAGCGCCCGACCGCGCGCACCTCCTCACCCCCGCAGGACAACACCCGCAAGCGACCCCGCGCATCCAGCTGTGCCCGGATCGCGCGCACCCAATCCCGACCCCCCGAGTGCGGCGACGCGCTCGCCCCGAGCGTCGCAGACCGCCCGACGATCGCGATCAACCCGACAAAGCACTGCTAGCGAATCCCAGGCTTATGCCACGCCCGGGTCGCAATCGCCGTGGTAGACCTGCTCGCGCTTGGCCTCAACCATGCGACCGGGCTGTCGATCTGGCTCGCAGACTTGATCGCAGCGATCGTGATCGCCCGGGGCAGTGGCACAGCACCGACACCCTGCTGTTGTTGGTGGTGGCGGTGGTCGACGGCGAGCCCGGCGAGGATCGCGACCGGAATCGGGTGATGAGTCGACATGCCCCTGCTGGCCTGAACGGTCGCGTCGCGACGATCGAGTTCGCCCGCAAGCAGCGTGTAGTAGGCGATCACCGTCCCAGCTTCGGCGATGACAAACGTCTCCGCATAGCGGACCAGCCAGCGGTCAAGCACCTCGTTTCCCAGGAACGGACCGATCCGCTCCCAGCTCTCGATCCAGCTCGCGGAGATGATCGGGTACCTGGCGTCCCAGGTCTCGGCGAAGGTCTCAAGCTCGTGTCTTCTTGAGATCGGCGGCGAGCGCTTGTTGTCCTTGTAGTGCACGAATCTGCGCAACGGCGTGCACCGCGTGCACCAGGCAGGTCGTCGGCTGCTCGACAGCCCCGTGGCGGCGCGTGAACACGCGCGGCGTCGCGTCGCTTGCGGAACAGCCCGCGAAGCGCGATCTGTCTATCGACCAAGAGCGGGCTGGGGCCCCGCGACGTCGAGAACAGCGCCACCGGCATCGAGCTGATCGACCCCTGGCAGCTGCGTGCGGGACGAGATGCCGAGCTTCTGGAAGGTGTGGTGCAGGTGGTACTCGACCGCCTTGGTGGTGACGAACAGCCGCTGCGCGATCTCGCGGTTGGTGAGCCCCGTCGCGGCGAGCGCGGCGACGCGGCGCTCGCTGGGGGTGAGCGACTCGAGTCCGCTGCGCGCGGCCCGGCGGGGCCTGGCCCCGGCGGCGTGAAGCTCGTCGCGGGCGCGCTCGGCGAGCCGGCGCGCGCCGCAGCGCTCGGCCAGCTCGAGCCCGTGGTGAAGCGGCTCGCGGCTTGCCGCCGGGCGGCCGCTGCGGCGCACCGTCGCGCCGAGGTCGACGAGCGCGCGTGCCAGCTCGAGCTTCGCTGGCGAGCGCTCGAGCGTCTCGACCGCGGCGGTGAGCGTCTGGATCCCCCGCTCGCCGCCCTCGACCAGCCCGCGAATCCGTTGCGCGCCGCCGAGGAGCCGGGCCGCGCCGATCCGCTGCGCGCGTTCCTGCTCCGCGGCTGCCAGCGCGATCGCCTGCGGGCGGTCGCCGAGTGCCAGCGCGGCGAGCGCCGCGTGCCCGCGCCACGGGATCGGACGGCCTGACACTCCCTGGCGCTCGAGCAGGCGCTCGCACTCGCGCAGGTCGACGAGCGCGCCCGCCGGATCGCCCGCGGCCAGCCTCAAGCGGCCGCGGGCGACGAGCAACGCTGCCGTGGCCCAGTGCTCCGCTCCGAGGCCGAGCGAGTCCGCGTCCGCCAGCGCCGCGGCGGCCCCGTCCAGCTCGCCCGCCTCGATCCGCGCGTGGGCGAGCAGTGCGCAGGCCGCGCCGGCGTGGACGCTCCACCCGTGCGGGCGGGCGGCGAGCGCCTGCTCCAGGTCGGCGATCGCGTCGGCGACCTGGCCCGTGAAGTACAGCGGCCACGCGCGCAGGTAGCTGACCGTCGCGGTCGCGAGCACCGAGCCGTCGACCCGCGCGCGCTCCAGCGCGGCGCCGAGCACCGTCAGCGAAACCTCGAGCAGATCGGCGTACAGCAGCGCGACCGCGGCCGGTGTCAGCAGCAGGCCCGCGTCGCGGGAGACCTCCGCGACCAGCTGCCCGCCCTCGAGCGCGCG
>DAHUYL010000228.1 GCA_027315255.1 Solirubrobacterales bacterium
GCGATGATCACGAGCGGGAAGAACCAGACGATGTACAGGTAGAACCAGTAGGTGAGGCACATCTGGAACGCGATCAGCAGCGCGCCTCCGAGCGCCGCCACCTCGACCAGCCCGCGCCGCCGCGGGTAGAACATCGCGCCGCCGGCGAACGCCAGCATCATCCCCTCGACCAGGTGCTGCACGGCCGACAGGCTGTTGCTCGCGTTCAGATAGGTACCGCCCCAGATACCCCAGATCGAGAACGGCGCCGGCCGGCCGATCTGGTAGGCGATCGTGTCCTGCCAGAACGGAACGAGGTCGTGCTTGATCAGGACCGGCGCCATCGCCAGCAGCAGCGCAACCGCGAACCCGCCTGCGTACAGCGCGACCTGCCGGCGGCTCGGCGGCGGCCCGGTGCCGCGCAGCAGCAGCGGCGCGAGCACGAGCGGCGCGAACTTGGTCATCCCCGCGAACGCAGCCGCCACCCCCCGTGCAGGCGCCCAGCGGATCACGAGCAGACACACGACCACCAGCAACGAGACGAGCGAGTCGTTGGAGTTGGAGCACAGCGTGAACAGCGTGAACGGGTAGGCCGCCCACAGATAGGCGAGGGTGATCCCGAGCGTCGGCCCGCGAATCGCGCGACCGAGCAGGAACAGGGCGAGCAGGGTCAGCAGGTCGAACGCGATCGCCGCCCCGTGGGCCGCCGGCAGGTCGTCCCACACGCCGCTCCACCCGAAGATCACGTTGAACGGCACGTACGCGTCGTAGTTGATCGGCCCGTACGTGTCGCCCTTGGGGTTGTCCGACGGCCAGCCGCCGTACAGCTTGTCGCCGTACAGGATCTTGTTGGCGCCGATCACACCGGCGTAGCCGACGTCGATCACGTTCGAGTTGGTGACGTTGAGGCCGATCCGGAACCCGATCAGGAACACCAGCGCCACAGCCAGCCAGGGCGCCGACACCAGTGGCCGCAGCGGGGCTCGCGGCCGTCCGCGACCGGTCGCGAGCAGCACCAGCCGCACCAGCAGGTAGAGCATGAACGGATACACCATCGGCGCCGACATCCCGAGGTTCGCGTGGTTGAACCACGCGAGCGAGAGCGAGAAGCCGAGCAGCGCCAGCAGGTCGAGCTGCAGCAGCGACGGCCGCGTCCGCCAGCCCCACGTCCACGTGCGGCCTGTGATCGACCTCTCCTCACCCGGCCGTCGTCGCGGCCAGGGCACAGGCAGGAACGGCGCGATGAACAGCACGCACAGCGGGATCCAGACGATCAGCGAGTTGACCTTGCGACCGAACGCGCCCGGGTAGCCGCGCGCCATCGTCCAGGCGATCTGGTACCCGGTCCACACCTGGGTGACCTGGCCGGTCGCGTCGTCGACGTAGACCTGGATGATCTCCTTCTGGCACTTCGACGAGCCGCATGTGCTGGTGGGGCACGGGCTGCAGATCGGCGGCGTGAACCAGCTGACCTGCCAGGTGCCGATGCCGCGCGTGTACTCGTAGGCGACGAGGCCGCGGTGCTGGCGCAGATCGCTCTTCACGGCCGGGCTCTGCAACGCGAGCAGGTAAGCCTGATGCGCATTCAGCCGGAACCCCTTGGGCGGGACCGTCTGAGAGCTGACGAGCACCGCCGGCCCGGGTGGCGCCCCCTGCGCGACCGCAGCCGAGGCGGCCGCCGGGACGGCGGCGAGCGCCGAGACGAGCGCCGCGGCGAGCGCCGCGAGCGTGACCGGCTTACCCAGCAGGCGCCGCGGGCCAGGCCGAGGCGCGCCGCGGGCCAGGCCCCTCAGGCCCCTCAGGCCCTGAAGCTCCAAAGCTTCTGCGCCAGGAACGACAGCGGCGTCGCGGCCGCATTCGCAATCGCCTGAGCCAGGACCTTCTCGATGCCGGTCGTCGTGACGATCGCGACGAGCATCGCGTAGGCGAAGCCGAACACGAGCAGTGATACGAGGAAGAATCGCACGCCCTGTTCGGCGGGGTGATGGTGGGCGGCGTCGAACGTCCAGTGGCGGTTCCACCAGAAGTTGTTGGCGCAGCCGAACAGGAATGCGATCACCGACGAGATCCGGTAGTCGATCCCCAGCGCGTGCACGCACGCGGCGAACACGGCGAGGTTGACCGCGTACCCGGAGGTGCCGACGCACAGGAATCGGACGAGTTGCTTCCAGTTCTCGGGATGCCGGATGCCGTGCTTGAACCGCAGCCTGGTGGCATCGACGGTCCGGCGCACGCGCGCGCGCCGGCGGATCGCTGGGAACTCGAGGGTGGAGGTCATCTCGTCGGGCACGCGCGCAACTGTATCGGCCGTTCGTCGGCGCGAAGTAAGACGGAGAACGTTAACGGCCGGCTAACAGCAAGGTTTCTCAAGCGCCGAAGTGCTGGCACACCATCGGTGCGATGTCCTGCAGCGACCACTGCGCGCGCGCGGCGCGAGCATCCGGCCCGGTGCCGCACCACAACAGCGCCGCGAGCGAATCGGTGCGATGCAACGATCCGTGGCTTCCCCCGCCGACGTGGTCAGCGCCGCCCCAGTCGACGAACTCGTAACCGGGGGCGGCGGACAGCAGCACGTCACCCGCCGTCGGGCAGTGCAGCGCCGACCACAGTCGCGCGAGCGCGTCGGGGTAGTCGGGGGTCTCGATGCGGCCGTCGCGAATGCGGGCGCCGAGCGCCTCGAGCTCGCCCTCGACGCTCCACATCGCCCCGCGGAGGTCGATCAGCTCACCGCCGGCCGCGAACCTGAGCTCGCCGCGCGGCGAGCGCACGGCAGCCTCGCCAGCCCCGCCCGAGCCGCCCACCGCGCCCGGCGCGCCGACGAGCCAGGCCGCCAGGTCGACACCGTCGAGCGCCATGACGACGTCGAGCGCCCGCTCGACGAGCTCCGCGCGGCGCTCGAGGTCGAGCGCATACACCATCGCCGAGCGCTGGGCCGGGCTGACCGCCAGCTCGGCGCCGGCCGACCGCGCCGCGCTCGGGCTTGCAACGTGGAAGTCGGCGAACGCATCCGCAAGCCGGATCCGGGCCTCGACCGTTGCCTGCGAGTGGTCCGAGCAGACGATCACGGCGTGGTCGGCGAGGAATTCTTCGGGGCCCCCGCCCGCGTGCATCAGTCGCTCCAGCTGGCGGTCGGCGGCGGCGATCGAGGTGACCTGGGCATACGGCCCGTTGCGGTGCGAGAACGCGTCGTTGTCGGGCAGCGAGAACAGCAGGAAGTCGAACAGGTCGTGCTCGACCAGGTAGGCGCCGACGCAACCGGTGTGCTGGTCGCGCACGCCGGGCATCCCCAGCTGCCCCCGGCAGCCGGTGCGGCGCGATGCGTACAGGTCGGCGTAGAACAGCTCCTGCGGGCCGTCGATCGTGCGGCGGAACAGCGTCGAGGTGACGATCCGTGCGAGCGCCGACTCCTGCGCGACCTCGTGCTGGTGGCGGCCTCGGTAGATCAGGTAGGTGGTGCCCGCGGTGCGCACGCCCACGTCGTCGAGCGACTCGAACACGGTCTCGACGTCGCTCGACAGGTGCTCGGCGTTCATCCGGTAGACGGTGTCGGTCAGCGACCGCACGACCCCGAACTGGCGCGTGGCGGAGAAGCTGGAGCCGTACTCGACGTAGCGCTGCTCCTCGCGGTGGTACCAGTTCATGCTCGGGATCAGATGCCGGTCGGGGCCGACGCCGGTGGTGATCGTGGCTGCGCACACCGGGGTCACCGACGGGAACGCGGCGACGCAGTCGTCGACGTAGACGCCCCGCTCGTACAGGTGCTGCAGTGCAGGCGCGCGGCCGTTCGCGATCGCCCGCTCGAGCATCTCAGGCTTGAGCGCGTCGATCACCACGAGGACGAGCTTCTTCGGATTGCCCCTCAACGCAGGATCCGCAGGCCCGCGTACTTCTCCTCGCCGCGCCGCCGGCCACGCACCAGGACCCACAGCAGCACCAGCAGTGCGACCGGGCCCACCGGCGGGGCAACCACCGCCAGTGCCGCGATCACGAGCGCCCCGACCTCGCTGAACAGCGGCAGTCCGACGGCGGCCGCGGCGGCGTCGAGCCGCTTACGGGCACGGTCGATCACCGGACGTGACGCGGCCACGCCGACCGCGGCGCACGCCACCCCGCCGACCCACCCGGGCCAGATCGCGTAGCCCCCGCGGGCGAGCGAGCCCGCGAAGAACATCCCGCCGACGGCGGCGGAGACCGCGATCAGGGCGAATGCGAGCGGCGGCCGGCGGACACGCTGCGCCAGCGCCGAGCGCTCGACCATCACGAGCAGGACCGCGCCGACGAACAGCACGAGCAGGAACCAGGACTCCTGGAGGAAACCGTAGCTCGTGTGGTCGAAGTGGATCTCGACGTCGCCGGCAGCCAGCGCACCCGCCACCAGTCCGGGCAGGAACGGCCGGATCCCAGCGGCCGCCGCGATCCCGATCCCTTGGAATATGTCGAAGGCGAGATGCACGTTCCTGTACCGTGACGGAGCGTGACTGTAGAGCAGACGGCGCCGCCGGTCGGGGGTCGCGCGGCGCCAGGGCTGGAGCACAGCGCACGATGAGCGGAACCGGACCCGGAGCGCGACGTCCGCGCTCGACGGCGCGCGACATCGAGCGGTACGCCGCGCTGTTCGCCGAGCGCACGAAGGTGATGAAGTCCTCGGCGATGCGGGACCTGATGGCGCTGACCGAGCGCGAGGACGTGATCTCGCTCGCCGGCGGCCTGCCCGACACCTCCACCTTCCCGCCCGACTCCTACGCCTCACTGATGGGGACGGTCGCCGCCAACTCGTGCGCGCGAGCGCTGCAGTACGGCCCGACCGAGGGTCTGACGGCGGTCAAGCGCTGCATCGCCGAGGTGATGGCCGCCGAGGGGATGACGGTCGACTGGGACGAGCTGCTCGTCACCACGGGCGGTCAGCAGGTGATCGACCTCGTGTGCAAGACGCTGCTCGACCCGGGCGACATCGTCATCACCGAGGGTCCGACCTACCCCGGCGCCGTGCCGACATTCTGCGCCTACCAGGCCGAGGTCGTGCAGATCACGCTCGACCGCGACGGCATGCGAACCGACGAGCTGCGTGACACGCTCGCTCGGCTGCAGGACGCGGGCCGGCGCCCCAAGTTCATCTACACGGTCCCGAACTTCCACAACCCCGCCGGCGTGACGCTGTCGCTCGAGCGCCGTCACGAGCTGGTGGCGATCGCGGCCGAGCGCGAGCTCCTGATCCTCGAGGACAACCCGTACGGTCTGCTGCGCTACGAGGGCGACCCGCTGCCGACGCTGCGCTCGCTCGACGACGAGTTCGTGATCTACGCGAGCACGTTCTCGAAGATCCTGTCGCCCGGCGTGCGGCTCGGCTGGGCGGTCGCGCCCTCCCCGGTGCTCCAGAAGATGAACATCGGCAAGCAGGCGTCGGACCTGTGCTCCAGCTCGATCTCCCAGTACTTCGTCGGCGCCTACTTCGACTCGGGCCCGTGGGAGGACTACGTCAGGTCGCTGATCGGCATCTACCGGCTGCGCCGCGACGTGATGCTGGATGCACTGGCCGAGCACTTCCCGCGCGAGGCGAGCTGGACGCACCCGCAGGGAGGGCTGTTCATCTGGGCCACGCTGCCCGACTACATCGACACGACCGACCTGCTGGCGCGCGCGCTCGAAGAGCAGGTGGCGTTCGTGCCGGGCCGGGCCGCGTTCGTCGACGGCCGCGGCGGCTCGGCGATGCGGCTGAACTTCTCCGGTGTCGACGAGGACGCGATTCGCGAGGGGATCCGGCGGCTGGGCGAGATCGTCCAGGAGCAGGTCGCCCTCTACGGGACGCTGACCGGCCAGCCCGCCGCCGCGCCGCGGCCTCGGGCCGCGACCCAACCCGACCTGGAGCCTGCGGCCACGCCCGCGGCGCCCAGGCTCGAGCTGGCACCGGTCCTCCCGCTCCCGCGTAAGCGCGCCGGGTGAGCGGGGCCGAGCCGGGGATGAGTTTGGTCGCGGTCCTCAAGGGTGGCCGCTCGCTCGAGCGCCAGGTCTCGCTCAAATCGGGTGCGCGAGTCGAGGACGCGCTCCGGCGGCGCGGCCACCGGGTGGTCGCGATCGACGCCGGCGCCGACCTCGTGCGCCGCCTGTCGGAGGTCGCCCCCGATGTTGCGTTCGTCGCGCTACACGGCCGCGACGGCGAGGACGGGACCGTTCAGGAACTGCTCGAGGTGATGGGGGTCCCCTACACCGGCTCGGGTGTCTCCGCCTGCATCCGCTCCTCCGACAAGGCGCTCGCCAAGCACGCGCTGCGCGACCGCGGGATCCCCACCCCTGACTTCTTCGCATTCAACGAGACCGCGTTCAAGACGCTCGGCGCCGGCCAGGCGCTGCCCGCGATCGAGCAGCGGCTCGAGTTCCCGATCGTCGTCAAGCCCGCCAGCCAGGGCTCGGCGCTCGGGATCAAGTTCGCGCGCACGCCGGCCGACGTGCCGGCGGCGCTGGTCGCCGCCTTCTCCTACGACCGCAAGGTCCTGCTCGAACGCTATGTCGCCGGCCGCGACCTGGCGGTCTCGATCCTCGACGGGCCGGCGGGGCCACAGCCGCTGCCGGTCGTCGAGGCCGTCCCCGAGCAGGAGGACTTCTACGACTTCGAGGCGCGCTACGAGATCGGACGCACTCGCTTCGTCTGCCCGGCCGAGCTCGATCCGGAGCTGACTGCCCAGGCACACGAGATCGCGCTCGACACCTACCGGCTGCTCGGCTGCGCCGGGTTCGCGCGCGTCGACCTGATGCTGGAGGAGCGCACCGGCGAGCTGTTCGTGCTCGAGCTGAACCCGATCCCGGGGCTGACGGAGACGAGCCTGTTGCCGCAGGCGGCAGAGGCGGCGGGGATCGAGTTCGACGAGCTGATCGGCCGGATCGTCGACGCTGCCACCGCGCCGGCGCCCGTCTGACGGCCCTGCGGCTACTCGCCGCCGGCGAAGTCCTCGGGCTTGACGTGATCCAGGAAGTCCTTGAACTTCTCGACCACGTCCTCGGTGTCCTCGACCTCGTGCTCGAACTCGATCGCCGACTCCGCGATCACCTCGTCCGCGGCGAAGATCGGTGCGCCGGCGCGGACTGCCAGCGCCAGTGCATCCGACGGGCGCGAGTCGATCTCCAGCTCGCGCCCGTTGACCCGCAGTGAGATCGATGCGTAGAACGTGTTCTCGCGCAGTTCGGTGACCGACACCCGGGTGCATTCGACGTCGAGCTCGCCGAGCATGTCCGACAGCAGGTCGTGGGTCATCGGACGCGGTGTCGAGGCGCCCTGCAGCTTCATCAGGATCGCCGCGGCCTCTGGATGCCCGATCCAGATCGGCAGGAACTTGTTGCTCTCGATCGTCTTCAGGAGCACGATCGGCTGCTTACCGACCATGTCGAAGCTGACGCCGTAGATGACCATCTCCTGCACTGGGCGACTCCTCAAAGCGGGGTTGGTCAAGTATATGTGCCCCCAGTTGCCACGGTCCCACCCGGATTCCGTGCGACTCGGGACCGCGCATATCCTGTGATCAGACATGTCCGGGCCCGCCGCAGGCACCGCCGAGCGCCCTCTTCGCATCGCCATCGTCGGCTCTGGACCGGCTGGCTTCTACGCGGCTGGACAGCTGCTCGGCGCCGGTGACCCGGTCGTCGCCGTCGACCTGTTCGAGCGGCTGCCGACACCGTGGGGCCTGGTTCGCGCCGGTGTCGCGCCCGACCATCCGAAGATCAAGTCCGTCTCGCGCGTGTTCGAGAAGACGGCGAAGCGGCCGGGGTTCCGCTTCCTCGGGAACGTCGACGTCGGCCGCGACGTCACCCACGAGCAGCTCCTGTCCTCGTATCACGCGGTCCTGTACGCGATCGGGACGCCCGGCGACCGCCGGCTCGGGATCGACGGCGAGGATCTTCCCGGCAGCCATTCGGCGACCGACTTCGTCGCCTGGTACAACGGCCATCCCGACTACACCGAGCTTCAGTTCGACCTGAGCCCCGAACGGGCGGTCGTGGTCGGCATCGGGAACGTCGCGCTCGACGTCGCACGCATGCTCGCGCTGTCCCACACGGAGCTGGCTGCGACCGACGTCGCCGACCACGCACTCGAGGCGCTGAGGGGCAGCGCGGTGCAGGAGATCGTCCTGCTCGGGCGGCGCGGCCCGGCCCAGGCGGCGTTCACGAATCCCGAGCTGCTCGAGCTGGCCGACCTCGAGCTGGCCGACGTGATCGTCGACCCGCGCGACCTCGAGCTCGACGAGCACAGCGCCGCCGCGCTCGACACCGCCGACGGCACCACCCGGCGCAACCTCGACGCCCTGGTCGCATACGCCGGCAGGACGCCGGCCGGCAGGCCGCGCCGGATCGTCCTGCGGTTCCTCGCCTCACCCGTTGCGATCGAGGGCAACGATCGCGTGCAGGCGGTCGTGATCGAGCGCAACCGGCTCGTGCGCACGGCTGACGGCGGGCTCCGCGCCGAGCCGACCGGTGTGCGCGAGCGGCTCGAGACCGGGCTCGTGATGCGCTCGGTCGGATACACCGGCGGGCCACTGCCCGGGGTCCCGTTCGACGCTCGGCGCGGGACCTTCCTCAACGACGCAGGGCGCGTGCTCGACCCCGAGCGCGGCTCACCGCTGCCGGGCGTCTATGCGGCGGGCTGGATCAAGCGCGGGCCGTCGGGCGTGATCGGGACCAACAAGAAGTGCGCCCAGGAGACGACCGACAGGCTGCTCGAGGACTTCGCCGCCGGCCGCCTGCCGGAGCCGTCGAGCTCGCCCGACGAGCTGCTCCAGGCGCTGGCGGCCGCCGGCCACGAGCTGGTCGACTACGCCGGCTGGGAGGCGATCGACGCCTACGAACGAGCGCTCGGAGAGGCCCAGGGGCGGCCGCGCGTGAAGCTCGTCTCGCGCGCCGAGCTGCTCGCCCGCGCACGCGGGTAGTCAGCCCGCGTCGCGGAAGAAGTCCGTCAGCCGCTTGGAGAGCGGCTCGTCGCGGGAGCGGCTCCAGCGCTCGGCGAGGTCCCGCTCCGCATCCTCCAGGATCTTCGTGACCGAGTCATCGGTGGTGATGTAGCCGAGCTCCTCCGGCGTCGGGCGGCGGGTCGCGTCGGCACGTTCGGCCGCCGCCGCCTCGGCCGCCGCCGCCTGCCTGGCCGCGGCCTGCGCCAGCCGCTGCTTGTGCAGCTCGCGCTCCATCGCCGCGATCCGCGCCTCGATCGTCGGGTCGAACGCCGGCGCGGACGCCGCTCGCCCGCTCCGCCCGGGCCGGCCCGCCTCCTTGCGCTCGGCGAGAACCTGCGCGTACGCCGCCTGCACCGCCTCGAACCGCCTCGCTGACTCGACCGAGCCACCGTTGTGGTCGGGGTGGTGGCGCAGCACCTGGCGCCGGTAGGCGGCGCGCACCTCGGCGTCGCTTGCGTCGCGCGCGACCTCGAGGACCGCGTACGGGTCTGTGGAGCGGTCGGGGTGCGGCGGCGTCATCCTGCAGCCAAAGCGTAGTCGCCGTGCGGGTGGTGAGAGCGGTGCTGACGGGGGTGCCTCGCTAGCCGGCGTGGCACCCCCGTATCAAGCGTTTGCGACGCCCCGGCTCAAGTCGTCGCCGCGAGCGGGAACAGCACGATCTGACCCGGGAAGATCAGGTTCGGGTCACCGGTCCCGAGCCGCGCCGCGTTGAGGCTCCAGATCGCCTGGACCTCGGCCTCGATCGCGGGGCTCCCGGCGCCGGGTCCGAGGTGGCGCGCGGCGATCGTCCACAGCGAATCACCGGGCTCGACGATCGCCATCCGCGCCGATGCGGGCGCCGGGCGCCGCGCCGGGCGGGTCAGCGGCGCGCCGCGGTCGGTGACCGTCACCCACCGCAGCCGCTGGCCGCGGCTGCCGACCAGGATCGCGGAATACGACGCGCCACCGAGCAGGCGCAGGCGAGGGATCGCCACGAGCGGCGTGGCGCTGGCGACGTTGGGCAGCGCGGCCAGCGAGTGAACGCCCGGCGTGAGGCGGTGGTACGCCGTCGCCTGTTCGAACCGGAGGCTCGCGGTCACGAGCATCCGGTCGAGCCTCAGCGCCGGGGCGCCGAGCTCGGGCGCCGCATGGATCACGCGCAGCAGGCTGGCGCCGCGGACGCCCCCGCGAGCGCGGTAGATCGCGAGCATCACCGACGGCGGGCGCGGAGACAGGAGGACGACGTCATAGGCGCCGCCTCCGACCGTCGCCGGGCCCCCGGCCAGCGGTTTGCCGTGCGTGTCGATCGACCAGCGAAAGCGGCCGCTTCGCAGGCTGTGCCACCCCGTCGCCTGCGCGAACGCGACCGCGCCGAGCTGCTCCGAGCGCCCGCCGCGGCCGACCGCGACCGTGATCCTTCCGACCCCGGGAAGCGCGTGGATGAAACGGATCAGCGCCCGGGCGAGCGACTCCGCGGGCCACGCCAGCGCTACGCACAGGACCAGCGTCAGCGGTGCCAGACTCTGCCGCAGTGCTCGCGAACGCCGTCGATTACCGCTTGTGGTCGCCCTCGTCACGTGCGGCAGTGAAACAGCCGCGCCGGGGGATCGTGCGCGGTGCAACGAATGGTTCAGTGACCGCGTAAGTGGAACGTGTCGCCACCACCAGACTGATCGAAGCGGCCGCGACCCTCAGCGCGGCGGATCGGGCGCTGCTGAACATGTGGCTGCACCGCGGGCTGCCGGACGACGCGCTGGCGCGGATGGCGGGACTCGACCGCGGCACCGTCACCGCCCGCAAGCTCGACATCGTCGACCACCTGAGCGCCACGCTCGGGCTGCCGCCGTACGAGGTCATCGCCGCGCTGAACGCGATCACCGGCGGACGCACCGCGGACCTCGCAGTGCCGGCGGGGGCGCCGCTGCGACCGGTTCCGGCCGAGCCTGAGCGTGTCCCGGCCGAGCCCCCGTCTGTTCCGGCCGATCGCGGGCCGGTCGCGACCGCGGTACCCGCACCGCCGCCAGTGTTGCTGTCGCAGCGCCGCCCTCCCCGCCCGCCGGCGCCACGTGCCGCGAGCCCCGTCCCGGTCATGCCACCGGCGGCGCCCGCGCCACGTCGCCGGGCGACGCTGCCGCCGCTGCCGGTGGTGCGCCTGCGGCGGCCCCGGACGTTGTGGCTGAGCGGCACTGCGTTGCTGCTCGCCATCGGAGCCGCGGCGACGCTGCTTGCCACGGGCTCGGTGCCGCGCGCCGGGCACCCCGTTGCCAGCCACTCCGGGTCCGGCCTGTTTCGGACAGTCGAGATCGTGACCCGGCGGTTGACTCCGGCGCCGACGGGCTTGGTGCGAAACCTCACCCCGCTGCCCGGCGGGCCGGTAGGGGCGACCGCGGACATGAGCCTCGCGACCAAGGGCGACCGTGCGACGCTGCGACTGCGGGCCAGCGGGCTCCCGGCCGCGGGCGGCGGACATTACGAGGTGTGGCTCTACTCGACGATCATCGACTCCGAGGCGCTCGGAACGCTGCGTTCCGGCAGCTGGGTCGCATTTCCGATACCGCCGGGGGCTCGGCGCTACCGCTGGATCGACGTCTCGCTGCAGCCGCCGGGAGGCAGCAGCAACAGCGGTGAGTCGGTGCTGCGTGCGCCGAACCCGCTGTGGCGTTAGGCGATCGTCTCGATCAGCTGCAGCAGCTCGTCCCGACGGTAGCCCTCCCGGCGGGCCAGCTGGACGAGCTCGCGCGCCTTTGCGAGCACCGCGCTCCTCGGCACCGCCTCACCGGTGACGCGGATCCCGCGTCCGCGCTGGAACTCGAGCAGGCCCTCGTCGCGCAGCATTCGCAGCGCCCGCAGCACCGTGTTCGTGTTGACGCCGAGCACGGCCGCCAGGTCACGGGCCGGTGGCAGCCGCTCGCCGGGCGCGGCCTCGCGGTCGGCGATCGCCCGACGGATCGCGCCGGCGACCTGATCGTGCAGCAGCGCCGGATCTGCCCGCGAGACCTTCAATTCGAGCATGATGCCACTCACGTTAGCACTCGCATTCGGCCGGTAGGATCGGTCGAACGTGAGCGATCCGCCGCGCGAGCCGCATGTTGGCGCAGCCGCATTGCCTGCGATGCGGGCATCGGATGCCGAGCGTGAGCGCGCGGTCGACCTGCTTCGCCACGCATCGACGGAGGGGCGGCTGACGGTCGAGGAGCTCGAGCATCGGCTCAGCGCCGCGTACGGCGCGGCGACCCGGAACGAGCTCGAGCTGCTGGTCGCCGACGTCACGCTCGAACCGATTGACGGATCGCCGGGGGCGGCGATCGCCCCCGGCGCCGGCGGCGTGACGGCACTCGAGGGACAGGGCGGCAGTCGCTGGCTCGTCTCGATCATGGGCGGCCACGAGCGCAAGGGCCACTGGCGGGTCGCGCCGCGCCTGACGGTGCTGAACGTGATGGGCGGCAGCGACCTCGACCTGACCGACGCCGAGCTGTCGAGCGCGACAACGGAGCTGCGGGTCTACTCGGTGATGGGCGGCGCCGAGATCCACGTCCCGCCAGGAATGCAGGTACACGTTTCGGAGTTCGCGTTCATGGGCGGCAACGACGTTCAGCTCGGCGAGGAGCCACCGGCGGGTAGCGGGCCGGCGCTGCACATCCGGATGGTGTCCGTGATGGGCGGCTGCAGCGTCCGCCGCGGCCCCAAGCTGACGCGTGCGGGGCGCCGCGCCGAACGCGAGCTTCGCCGCGCCGGGCGCTCCGATCTCGAACGTCCGGCCGACATCGAGCGGGAATAGCGCGTCGGCCGTGAGGCGCCGCGAGCACACGAGCTGCTCGACTGCGCACTCCAGGAGCGTCGCGGGCGTGAAGCGGTTCACCTCCGTACGCTGATGACCGCCGCGGGGCCACGATCTGCAGGACCGAATCGCATGGCGAGCGATGTCGTTGCAGGACAGGCGGCCTCGGGCTGGAACTTCGCCTGGGAATGAGCGAAACGCCCGCCCCGGATCTCGAACTGGAGCCTCGCGTCGCGCGCGGCATCCGCACCGCGCTGTGGAGCAGCGAAGAACTGCTCTATGTGATCGTCGGCGTGTTGCTGCTGACCGCGGCCGTGCTGATCGTCGTCGGGACCGTCAGGACCATGATCAACGGGCTCAACGCCGGGACGGATGCGGTGAGCATCGGGGTGCTGGTTCTCGATGGTGTCCTGCTGACGCTGATCGTGGCGGAGCTTCTGCACACGCTTCGCTTCGTGGTCCTCCGTGGCGAGATCGTCGTGGAGCCGTTCCTGTTCGTCGGGCTGATTGCGGTGGTCCGACGGATCCTGCTGATCACGGCCAAGGTCGAGAGCGAGGCACCGAATGGGCGAGCGCTGACAAACCTGCTGCTCGAGCTGGGGCTGCTCGGTGGCTTGACCCTGGCGCTCGCGGTTGCCATCTATCTCGTGCGCCGTAGTCGCTCCGAGGACTCGGTCCCGACGGAGGGGTTCTCGACAAGCTCCGGTCCGTCCTTGACGTCGTAGCCTCGGTGGCTCGGCGTCCCGCCGGCAGCCGTCAGACGACTACGCCGGCCCCCGACTACGTGTCGGGGTTGACTCGGACGCCGACATGGCATCTGCCGGGACGACGGCGCCCTCGCGCAGCACCTCGGCTGCGCAGCGGAACCTTGAGCTAGAGACCAGAGCTGGACCGGAGATCCCTCAAGTCACGCTCCGCTGCGCGAGTGCAGTTCGCTGCGTCGGGAGTCGGGAGTGGTGGTCGGCCGCTGGGACGGGGCCCGCGCGGTGGCGTCCGGGCAGCAGCGCGGCGCCGACGATGACCAGGCAAAAGGCCGCGACACGCGCGACGATCTGCGGCGGGGTGTGGCCGATCGGGTCGTGGAAGACGAGGATCGCGCCGAACAGCGCGACGATGTTGCCGGTCACCGAGCTGACCGTGATGACCGCGATCGCCGGGCCGAGTTGCAGGCTTCGCGCCGAGGCGTAGAAGGCGACGATCATCGCGAGCAGCGCCGACAGCGTCCACGGGTTCACGAGCGCCATCACGTGCGTGAGCGCAGGGTGAGCGAGGTCCTTGATCGCGATGTCGGAGATGCCGAACAGGCCGCCGGCGGCGGTTGCCAGGAGGATGCCCTCGCGGAGATGCAGGCGCTCGAGGTGAATCGACGCGCAGATCAGAGCCGCGCTGAGGACGATCACTGCGCTCTCGACGGCGATCAGCGCGGCCGCCGAGGCGTGACCGTGCGCGGCAGGCGCCTGAGTGAGCCCCAGGACGACCAGCCCGAGCGTCGTGACCACCAGGCCGGCCCATTGCCGGCGTCCGAGCTCGAAGCCGAAGAACCGCTCGGCTAGGATCGCCAGGAACACCAGTCCGCCGGAGACCACGGCCTGCACGATCGACAGCGACACGAGCGACAGTGCGCCGACGTGCAACAGCCACGCGCCGAACGCGACCAGCCAGCCCACGGTCCACCATTTGGAGCCAAACAGGTTGATCGCGCTGCGCAACGGATGGCGCGCGAGGACGGCCGGTGCCGCGACAGCGCCCCGCTGCTTGAGCAGCACCGACACGCTGCCCGCGACCGCGCAGCCGACCGCCAAGAGCAGACCGGCGATCAACCGGCCGTCCCGGCGAGATCCACCGACCGTGGCGTCACGGCGACGTCGGTCAGGACGGCGAGCACCTCGCCGATGCTCTGCTCGCCAGCGATCGCGTCCGGGAGGGGGAGGTCGGCGTTGATCGTGTAGACGTTGCGGCGCCCGTTTCGCTCGCGCCTGATGTAGCCGGCATCGACTGTCTCGGCGACTATGCGGTAGGCGGCACGCTCGGTGATTCCCAGCCGGTCGCCGATGTCGTGCAGGCGGATCCCTGGGTCACGAGCGACGCACACCAGAACCTGCGCGTGGTTCGTCAGGAGCATCCAGCCCGGTCGCGTGGTCTCAGCCATCCCTTTCCAGGTTAGCATTCTTGACGCATTTTTCATGCTATGACCAACAGGTGTTCCGCCAGGACTGAAATGGTTTCAGCAGCGAGGCGGGAACCGGTCACCGTCGACATGAACGTGGGTGTGGGATGCGCCGGTCTCGTGACCCCACTACGCGGTCAGGGCATTGGCCGAGAAGCGCGACCGGCTGGCGCAGGCCCGGCACATGTCACTCCGACCGGGTCGGCGCCGCGCACCTGCGCGAACGTCACGAGCTTTCCCCGCTGCTCGTCCCACAGCTTCAGCCTGACGGTGCCGAGGGCCTGCCGGAGCGTGAGGGTCGGAACTTGACGGAAGCTCGGATGGTCGTCGTGGGCGCGCTGCAGGTTGTAGTTCGGGATGCGCGAGTTCAGATGGTGGACGTGATGGAGCCCGATGTTGCCGGTGAAGAACTGCATCACCTTCGGCAGCTTCAGGTAGGAGCTGCCGCGCAGCGCCGCGTCTGCGTAATCCCAGTCCGCACCACCTTGCCAGTAGGCGTCCTCGAACTGATGCTGCACGTAGAACAGCCAGATGCCAACCGAGCCGGCAAGCATCGCCGGCGGTGCCCACACGAGCAGGAAGTCCGCCCAGCCGATCAACCAGCACAGGCCACCGATGCAGATGAAAAGCACAGCGTCCGTGCCAAGCACGCTGTGGCGCATCCGCGGCCGCTGCGCCCGGGTCGCGATGCGTGGCCCCACAACCATCGCGATCACCGGACCGATCCCGAACATCACAACCGGGTTGCGGATGAGCCGGTAGGCGAGGCGACCTCTGAAGCCGCGCGCCCGGTACTCGGCGACGGTCAGCGTGATGATGTCTCCGACGCCGCGCCGCTCGAGGTCGCCCGAGCTTGCGTGGTGGACCGCGTGATCGTGGCGCCAGCGTCCGAACGGCGACAGCACGAACAGGCCCAGGACGCGGCCCACGTTGCGATTCGCTCGCCTGGAGGGGAACAGCGACCCATGCGCGCAGTCATGGAAGACGATGAAGGTCCGCACCAGGAAGCCGGTGGCCGGAACCACGAGCGCAAGCGCCAGCAGATAGGAGACGTCGAGAGCCAGATACATGAGGACCGAAGCCGCGAGATAGGGCACGACCGACGTCATGATCTCGAGCACACTCCGCCCACGGCGGGGCTGTGCGTAGGCTGCGAGCGCTTCAGGCCCCAGCGCTCGACGGGATGGTTGCGACATTGACGACTCCGATGCAAGGGATGAACGTTGCCGAGCGCAACGCCCTCGCATGCCGCCATCAGACCACCACGAGCGCGGGCTTCTCATTGGCCGAAGCGATCCATCCGAACCAGAATGGTCCCGCCGGCTCGCCTCGAGCACGTCCAGCTTAGCGCCTGCGCGCCACCGTCTCACCCGAATGCACGACCGCCTCCGGCCTGCACCGGGTTCACGAGGCCTGGCCTCCAGGCTCGGTGGCTGACGGGTCGACTAGCTCGAGCGCGCCAAACCCTGGCACCGGTCCGTCCATCAGGAACATCTCGATCGTCAGATCGGGCTCGACATGGGCCTGGCTGAGGAAGGCGAGCACCCTGCGTCCGGTGAGCTGCTCGATCATCCCGGTGTAACGCTCCTTCATCAGGCGCTGGAAGTCGCGGCGCATCTCGAGCACGCGTTCCGGCTCGCCGCCCTCCATCATCGTCCGCTCGATCGCAGTGAACCCGTCGGTCAGAACGCATACGACCAGATTGTCGAGAACGTACGTCTTGGCCTTGATCGGGCCGCGGCCGTAGTGCTCGCGCATGAACGCGACGATCCGGTTCGTGACCTCGGCTAGCAGCCTGCCGCCGGTCAGCGACGCCCCCGGACTCTCGCTCGACCCACCCGAGCTCAAGCTCCGCCTCTCGATGCCTCGCCGTGTGCCGTGCTCACTGATGCTGCGGGTGCTTGTTAATCGACGCCTCGCGGGCCGTGGTGGTGGTGGCCGGGATTCTCGCCTGAGAAGTCCCCAGCCTGATTGCGAACCGGATTCCCGGGGCAATCAGCGAATCGAAGCCAGTATAGTCGTGGAGGCTGGACGTCAACGAGGCTCTCGTCGTTTCGGGCGAGGGCGTTCGGGGGTTCGGCGCAAGCTGGCGCAGTCGCGCGTTCGCGGCGGCCCGACCCGGGCGGCTCCGAAGGAGCCTTTGCAGATGAGCAACGCCGTCCTGGTTAGGACTTGCCATGTCCGACGCAGCGTCTGCCACAACGAAGCCCGTCTCAGCTCTCCATCGACGGTTGGTAACTGGCTCACCGAGGTCCTCGTCGGCCGGCACGATCGCCCCGGTGCCGCACGGCGCGGCTCACCCGAGTCTCAAGCTGCTGATCGAGAATATTGCTGAGATCCTGAACTCCGCGGTCGCGTTGTACTGCTGCCTGGACGCCCGCGGGCGGCAAGCAGAGGTGGTCTGCTCGTGCGGCCTGGACGCCCGCGACGTCCGGCTCACACGACCACGCGACGGCGGGCTCGTCAGCCGCGCACTGGCGGCGAAGCGCGCGGTCCTCGAGCCGCTGGATTCCAATCGCGACGCTGCGCTGATCCGGGCAGCCGGCGACAGGGAACTGACGCTCGCCCTGCTCGCGCCCGTCCGTCCGGCCAGCGGATCTGCCGCTGCGCTGATCGCGGCGTTCTCCGCACGCCCACCGGACCCGGCGCTGACACTCTGGACGGCCGAGGCGTGCGCGCCGATGCTGGCCGTCGGAGCGCACCGACCGGAGAGTCTCGACACGATTCTCTCAGCCAGTCGCCTCGACACACTCACGGGTTGCCTCAACTACGCAGGTATCCGACGCGAGCTCGAGAAGGAGATCAACCGCACCAGCCGGGGTGGTGTGAGCCTCGCGCTCGGATTCATCGACCTCGACGGCTTCAAGCGCATCAATGACGAGCACGGGCACCTGCGCGGCAACGATGTCTTGCGCGAGGTCGCCGATGTGCTGCGTCAGAGCGTTCGCAGCTGCGACACCGTCGGGCGGTTCGGCGGCGACGAGTTCATCGTGATCCTCCCTGACGCCGACGAGCCGGCTGCGACCCGGTTCGCGACGCGCGTGCGCGCCCGCCTGACGGCCGCTTCGATTTCGGCGGTTGGCGGCCCGCTCACGGCTTCCGTCGGCGTGGCGTCGTGGACGCCGGGCGCGACCGCCGACGAGCTCCTCGGACGCGCCGACGAGGCGCTGCTGCGTGCCAAGACGCACGCCCGTGGCATCGCAGGTCCCAAAGCATCCGCCAGGGTCAGCGGTCCGCCTGAGGCATCCGCGAGGGCAAGCGGTCCGTCAGCCGCAGTCCACCCACGCAGGCGGATCCTGGCACCCTGACCGGGCACGCATGCGCGAGCTGCCCCCGCCGGCATCGCGATCCGGCGGTGCGCGCCATCAAGCTCCGCTTTGGACTCCGTCAGCCGCGGTGGAGAGGGCGTCACGACTGGCCACGCGTTTGCGGACAGCGTGAGACGTGCCGCCGTCTCCACCGGCTGACGATCCCTCCTACCCCGCTCGGCCGGCGACCTCACCCAGTCGGGCGTCGATCGGGCGCCCGGCGCGACAACGCCTGATGAGGCCGGCCGGCGAAGCGAGCCCGCACTCGGGACCAACGGCCGCCACGAGCCGCCCCCGCCTGGCCGTGCAATCGACAGCATTATGGAATCGCGCTGGTCACGACCGCACTCACCGGCGATCTCGCGCCCTCCTCGCCGCATACCGCAAACTCGATCGCTGCCTCGTGCGGCGCCCGGCGACCAAACGGTCACCCGCTGCGTCGTCGTGCAGCGACGAGGTTCGGTTCTTCCCACGCTGGCCCCGGCGCGTGGTGCGCAGCCGCGTGTCGTCACGGGGGTCCTCGAGCCACGTGTCACTGGCTTCGCAGTCCGCCTGGCGACGCGCAGTTGTTACGAGTCATCACTGTTTCGCCGCGGCACCGGTAGTTGGTGATTGCCGGGAGGCGTGGTATGATGGAGGGGTCCGTCGCGTTCCCTTCCGGGTTTGGCGATCGTGCGCTCGCCTGGTCCTTCTCGACCTCTCTGCCCGGCCAGCGCCCTGCCTGAGAGGCACGCGAGGAGCATCGATGGATACTGTGAGCGAAGCGGTGGCGCCGCGACCGCCCCGTCGAGCGTTGGGGCTCGTCAACTCGGGCCGAACGTCGGATCGATCGCTCGCTGTCACGCCTGGGCGTCCCGCTGCGGCGCCGCTGCGGATCGCGATGCTCGCTCCGCCGTGGATCTCCGTGCCGGCGCCTGGATATGGCGGGGTTGAGTCCGTCGTGAGCGTGCTGACGGAGGCGCTCGTGCGCCGGGGCCATGATGTGACGTTGTTCTGTGCTCCGGGTTCGGTGTCGGCCGCGACCGTTGTCACCTTGCTCGACGCAGTCCATCCTGACGAGATCGAACGCTCGCTGTATGAGGTCGACCACGTTGGTCGCGCGTTTGACTGGATCGACCTCGCTGCCGGCGTCGATCGCTTTGACGTCGTGCATGACCATTGCGGGTTCACGGGCCTCGCGATGGCAAGTCGGATCGACACACCGCTCGTGCACACCCTGCACGGGCCGTTCACGGCCGCCACTGCCGCGTTCTATGCCCGTCACGGACACAAGGCGATGCTTGTGGGCATCAGTCGCGCTCAGCTCGCGTCGGCACCGCCGGAGTTGGGCACGATCAGATCGATTCCAAACCCGATCGACATGCGGGCGTGGCCGTTGCAGGAGCGCAAGGGCGACTATCTGTTGTGGATCGGACGGATGACCCCGGAGAAGGGTCCGCACCGCGCGATCGCCGCCGCTCGCGCGGTCGACGTTCCGCTCGTGCTGGCGGGAGTCGTTCAGCCCGGACAACAGGCTTTCTTTGATAGGGAGGTCGCGCCGCATGTCGACGGCGAGCGTGTCCGTTTCGTGGGCGAGGTCAGCGGGGCCGCCAAGCGCTCGCTGTTCGCTTTTGCACGTGGGCTGCTGATGCCAATCCGCTGGGACGAGCCCTTCGGGATGGTGATGGTCGAGGCGCTCGCGTGCGGGACACCGGTGATCGCATTTTCCGAAGGCGCTGCGACCGAGCTGATCGTCGACGGGACGACCGGGTTCTTGGTCGACGACGAACGAGGGATGGCCGACGCCATCGGCCAGCTGCCACGTATCGCGGCGCAGGATTGTCGCGCGTGGGTGAGTCGACATTGCGATGTCGAGGTCGTAGCCTCTGCCTATGAACGTGCTTACAGGTCGGTGGCGCTTCCAACCGCCGCGAGAGCGTTTGCGAGTGTCTGAACGCAACCTGAGCGTCCTGTCCTGCACGGAAGCGCCTTCGTCGTCGTGGCCTGACCCCGGAGGATCGGTCCGACCCTGAAGCGAAATCACCGTCAGGCGGCGCCCTCCGGGGTCTCGGTTGTCGTTGACGTTGCCGTTTGGGGCGTGACGATCTGGCCGAGCGCTTCGAGCTTGCGGACGAGGTGTTTGGTGGTGCGGTCGGGGTTCTGGCGGGTGTGGTAGTCGCCACCGCGTTCGCGGTACAGCTCGCCGGTTTGCAGCATGTGCCAGGCGGCGGTGAGGATCGAATGTCCGACGGCGGGTCGTGGGCCAGCACCGCTCGCCACGTGACCGACGTCATCTGGGACACCGCCGACACGGACGCGGCCGGTTGCACCGTCTCATCGATCTCGACCGCGACACAATCGGCCAGCCGCCACGCTGTGCGCGAGCCGGATGGTCGCAGCGGTCACGTCCGGCTCGTGAGCGGGCTCAGCGACGCACGGCGCCCCGACCGCGTGACAATCGCGGTCGTCCGAGTCGGCGCCTTCCGCGGTTACGCCGGGCCAGTGGTTTGCCGGTCGGGGGTTGTGGCCCGGCCGGGTTGAGTGGACGCTGATCTCAGCGTCGCCTCGTCGTTGTGTTTGGTGAGGACGTCGAGGAGTTCGTCGAGCCTGTGCGTCTGGACGACTCGGTCGTGGAGAGGCACGTCTCGATGGATCGTGTAATGGTTGCGGCGTCCCGTCCGCGCGCGCGAGATGTAGCCGGCGGCGACGAGTTCGTCGACAATCCGGTGCGCGGCCCGTTCCGTGACGCCGACCCGGTCTCCTACGTCGCGTAGCCGGATCGTTGGGTCGTGGGCGATGCAGAGGAGGACGCGGGCGTGGTTGGTGAGGAACGACCACGTCGGTGTTGGCGTCGATTCCACGGAGGTGAGGTTAGCTAGATCTGGCTTTCATGTATATTGGGTCAGCCGTCTAACGAAAGGGGGCTCGATGCCCCACTACAAGTGCGCCAGCTGCAGAGTTCGGCTTGAAGTCCCGGGAAACCCCGCTGAGCTGGTCGGAGATCTGTGCCCCGAGTGCGGTTCCCTGATGCGGCCCGCCGTCGACCTTGCTGAGCTCATCGGCTGTCGCAGGATTGTGCTGCGCGATCAGCCCGCCGAGTCCGCCCTGGCGGGCACCGTCCGACCGATCGCAGCCTGGCTCGACGACGAAGCCGACGAAGGCTTCAATGCGGCCTTCGCGCTGCCACCACCGCGGAGATCTCTATGAACGCCGTCGACGAGGTCCGAGATCGTTACACGTGCCCTTGCCGCCACGAGCTCCAGGTGTTCGGCGGTGGACGTCATCGCCGGTACTTCGAGATCACAGATACCGCGCTCGTCGACCCGGTGATGTCGGGGGTCTGTCCGGCATGTCGGCGTCCACTGCCGGGCAAGAACTTCTCCTGACGAGACGGGCGGCAAGCATCGACGAGAACTCAATCGTCGCTCTGGTCAGCGGCCTCGCTCGCCCTCACGGCAGCGGAGGCCACGTGATTGAGCGGGCAGCCATCATGGCCTCAGGTGCCGACTTCGCGGCGGTCGAGGCATGGATCCTCGCGCACGCCGGGCACCCAGAGCCAAGCGACGACTCACCGGCTCCAGAACGAGGGCTGCACGGCCAGCGTCTAACCGGCACCGCCGGTCTCAACAGGCCGCCACGTCGGTTCGTCCTGCCACCAGGAGTCCTCTGAGGACATGGCACACCCGCCGCCCTCGTCAACCCCAAACAGGAGAGCACCATGGCAGCCAGAAACAAAGTGACCATATCGAGTAGACCTACAAACCCGCGCCCGACCGCAGCCGAGCGCCGCGCGGCCGAGATCGCAATGCTCTCGACCAAACAGGCGGAACTCAAGCACGCGGCCGCGCAACGGCGCCAAGCGCGTGGACCGCGCGACGACTCGCCTGCATCCCGATCCTCCCGCTGACCGGCCGCCGCGCCCTCGGCGCTGTGCTCCCAGCTCGACCCGTGGTGCCGGCCGTCTGCCACGGCCGGCACCGTCGGCAGCGCGCGCGGATAGGGATCCGGCGGCTCCCAGATCCTCGAGGACGACTTTCGATGCCTGCTGGTCAATGCTCGGGCGGTTAAGCTGGTGACGGCGCACGAACCTCGCGACCGTCGCGTGACGGTACCCGGTTAGCCGTGATCACCCGATAAGCGATGCCCTGACGACAGTGCCGCTCGATCCCGCGCGAGGAGTACTCGCCGTCGAACGTCGAACGTCGAATACGCATACGTCAAAAGGCTCACCATCATCGACGGCTCGTACGCCGCCCGCCCGTGCCCATCAGGCCGATACGCCAGATAGAACGCCTTCAGATCCAGCCGACCGACCGTCTCGATCACAAACCACGCCAAATGATCCGCCGGCAACCAATCCCGCAACGACGGCGGCATGAAAAAGCCCTGCTCACGATCACAATCCAAGGAGTTCTGCGGCATACCAGCATTCCACACGACCGGCCGGACGGCCCGGGTTTGTGCGACAGCCTCGCGATGACGCAGAAGCGCGAACCCGCTTGACAGTTCCACGTCAAGTCGCCACAATTGTGGCGTGACTACGGAGCCCTTACGGACCGCGCGGGACCACCTCTCCGAACTGGTCGACCGAGTCGAGCGCGAACACGACCGTGTCGTCATCACGCGTAATGGCCGTGACGCTGCTGTGCTGATCAGCCCCGAGGACCTCCAGCAGCTGGAGGAGACGCTCTCGGTCCTTGGCGACCCCGGTGCGCTTGCGGATATCCGCGAGGCGGACGCCGCTTACCAGCGCGGCGAGGTCGTCCGAGGGATCGACGCGGTACGCCGCCTGCGCACGTGACGCCGGGCGAGCCTTACGAGCTCGTCGTCACCCCGCCAGCCGCTCGAGCGCTTGCTGAGCGGCTTCCCGAACCGGTCGCCGCTGCCGTGATCGAGTTCGTCACAAGCACGCTGATCGCCGACCCGCACCGCGTCGGCAAGCCGCTACGCGGTGAGCTCGCAGGGATCTGGTCCGCGCGACGCGGGACCTATCGCGTGCTCTACAGAATCGTCGAGGAACCGCGCGAGGTTGTCGTGCTGCGCATCGACGATCGTCGCGACGTCTACCGGCCACACTGACCAGCCGCAGCTCGCTCGCGCATCCACGTTTATCCTGCCATCCTGCCCACGCCCAGCGCGATGCGGAAGCGAGAACGCAAGTACCGCTACGGCGATCTTCCAGAAGCGGCGGCCGGCATCGCCGCCACCGTGCTGGCGAGGTTGATCGACCTGACGACGATTAACCTCGCCAGCGTCGTCCCCGGTCTTGGTCCAGGTGCTCGCTGACTGCCGGATTCACAATGGAGCGGGCGTCTCCTGGGGTGACTCAACGGAGCTTCAGGCATCCGCAACCGGCGGAAGGGAGGCGCGAGCTCGACACACTGCCGCGACCAAGCCGCGGACGCCACGGCATCGTGAGGAGCAGCCGGCGAGGCGCTCCTGATTCCGGCACGGTCAACAGGGTGCTTGCAAGATCCGGCTAGCGCCCGAAGGCGCCCGCTCGGCGAATGCGACCACGCGATCGCCAGCGCCCGCGTGATTCAGTTGCCACGAACGCGATGGCCGCGCGCTGACGAGCGCGACGAGCGCTTTGATCGTCAAGCCGTGCGAATGCGCGCTGCTGGGTTGGCGGCGGCTCGCTGCTCGGACTCAGGCCGCGCCGGCCGATCGCCTCCGCCGCGGAGACTCGAAGATCCTGGCGATGGCGACGGCGACGCGACTTTGTCGCTCGTAACCACGTTCGCCACCGACCGGCGACGGCTTGCGAGTCCGCCAGTCCCGACGATCGCATCCCGTCGGTGCGTCACGCGGCCGCGGATCGCTTCGTCGGCCAGCCCCCCGGGTGCTTTGCGGGTCGGGCCGCCACTCCGGATGGGCCCTGAGGACGCTCGGCGGACTCGACCTCCCTGACCGTCGACGCGCCTTGTCATGCCGGTCGCGCTCGCCGCTGTCCGCTGGCG
>DAHUYL010000229.1 GCA_027315255.1 Solirubrobacterales bacterium
ACAGATCGGCATCGAACGCCTCGAAGCCGACCAACCACGCACCTAAAAACAAACCAACGCGTGGTCAACAGCCGCTTATGCCGTGAACACCATCACGACAACCACCGGAAACCCCTGCAAACACCCAAATGTGACGACCTCGCCTCCTCTGAGATCTGTATCTGTTGTTGTCTGGAATCCCCTGTGTTCACGGGGGATTTCGCGTTTCTGGGGGGTCGCTGTCCACCGCGACGAACCGCCAGAAACCGCTCCGTGGCTGACAAAACCGTCCAACGGCGACGCAGCGCAGCGAGTCGAGCAGCGGGCCGCCGTCGAGCGCATCGCACCGGGGCAGCTCGCGGAGCGCTGCGGCAGGCTTCAGTCGACCGCTTCCGTGCTCCGGGTCAGGCCCTCGAGCGCTACTCAGCACCCGCGGTGGCGTGCTCCTTGGCGACAACCCCGTCGCCGATGTCGCCGCCGATGCCGCCCCCAGCCCCACCACCCAGGCTCTCGTCAAGCGAGAGACGAGGCTCTACGCGGCGGGGGTTGGGCGCGGCCGCCGCGGCGGGCCCCTGCAAGTGGCCGCTCCGAATCGCCGGCCGACTGACTCCGAGCACGTTCGACGCGACGCCGAGATGCTCGCCAGCCACCGTTCAGATTGATGTCCGTGGCCGTAGCAGTGCTGTGTCGGGTTGATCGCGATCGTCGTGCGGCCTGGCGAGCCGGCGGCGAGCGCGTGGCCTCAACTGGTCGTGTCGGTGTCGCAGGGTCCGGGCGGGTCCGGAGGCTCCCGTGGAAGCGGCGTAAGCTCGACAACATCGAGGTTTGTCGTTGGGGTGGTGCGGATCGGCTGCGTATGGCGGCGTGGGTGCGCAGGGTGTGGTCGCGGGGCCGGTGCTGTTGAGGTTGTGCCGGTGGGTCGCCGCGGGCTCGTCGACGACGCTGGAGGGGTACGAGCGCTCGCTCCGCTATGGGTCGTTCGCGGTTCGTCTCCCCGATCGCGATGGCGCGTCGCGGACCCACGGCGTGACCGACCCCGGGTCGCGCTCCGGCGAACGACTCAGCGGAAGCGCCCTGATCGCGCAGGGAAGCCGGCTTCGCCGCTGTGCACCGCTGAGCGACGGCGTCGTCGTCGTGGACCGAGCGTCGTTCAGGAGCCGACCGCGCGCCGGTAGCGGGCCACGCCCAGCGGCGCGAACACGACGAGGATCACCGCGATCCAGACGAACGACTGCCAGACGCTACCAGCGGGGATCGGCACCGCATTCGACGGCTCCCACAGGTGACGCAACGCGTTGACCACGATCGTGAACGGATTGACCTTCGCGAACTCCCTCAGCACGAGCGGGAACGTGGCTGTCGGCACGAACGCGGAGGAGACGAACGTGAGCGGGAAGACGGCGATGAAGCCGACCGAGTTGGCCGCCTCGGGAGTCGACACGAGCAGCCCGACGAACGCGAACACCCATGAGAACGCGTACCCGAACAGGATCACCATCACGATCCCGAGCACCGCGTCCGGGAGGCTCGTCTTGAACGAGAAGCCGATGATCAGCCCGGTCACGAGCAGGATCGCCATCGAGAGCGTGTTCGTCACGACATCCGCAAGCGTGCGACCGGCAAGCACGGCAGGGCGTGCCATCGGCAGCGAACGGAAGCGGTCGATCAGGCCTCGGTGCACGTCCTCGTTGAGCCCGATGGCTGTGACGAACCCGCCGAACGCGATGTTCTGAACGATGATCCCCGGGATCAGGTAATCGGCGTAGTTGGCGTAGCCCGTGTGGATCGCGCCGCCGAACACGTACCGGAACAGCAGCACGAACATGATCGGCTGCACCGTGAACGCGAGCAGCAGCTCGGGGGCGCGCGGCAGGCGGATCAGGTTGCGCTCGGCGATCACGAGCGTGTCGGCGACGAGCCGCCTCATGAGGCGCCGATCCCGTCCGATCCGGCAGGCGCCGCTTCGGCGTCCTGGTCGGCCGCGTGGCCGGTCAGCGCAAGGAACACGTCATCCAGCGTAGGGCGGCGCAGAACGAGGTCATCGACTCCGACGCCCGCCTCGCTCAGCCGCCTCACTGCATCGACGATCGTCCCGCGGCGCTCGCGGACGGTCACCTTCACGAGCCCGTCCTCGAGGATCGGCTCGCCCTCGCCGAGGCCATCGAGCGCGCGTCTCGCATCCGCCGCATCGGCACCTGGCTCGAGGGCTACCTCGAGCCGCATCCCGCCAACCATTGCCTTCAGCTCGTCGGAGGTCCCTTCCGCGATCAGCCTCCCGTGATCGATCACCGCGATCGTGTCTGCCAGCCGATCCGCCTCCTCCAGGTACTGAGTCGTCAGCAGCACCGTGGTGCCCTCCGAGACCAGCCGCTCGATCACCTCCCAAAGGCTCAGGCGGCTCCGGGGATCGAGCCCGGTCGTCGGCTCGTCGAGAAACAGCACCGGCGGGCTGGCGACCAGTGCCGCGGCGAGGTCGAGGCGGCGGCGCATGCCGCCCGAGTACGTCTTCGCCGGCCGGTCGGCGGCGTCGACGAGGTCGAAGCGTTCGAGCAGCTCGCGGCCCCGCGCCTTCGCTGCCGATCGCGACATTCCGTACAGGCGCCCCACCATCGTCAGGTTCTCGAGGCCGGTCAGGTTCTCGTCGACCGCCGCGTATTGGCCGGCGAGCCCGATCCGCTCGCGCAGCTCGTCAGCTTGGCGCTCGACGTCGAGGCCGACGACGGTCGCGCTGCCGGCGTCGGCTGCGAGCAGGGTCGTCAGCACCCGTACGAGTGTCGTCTTACCCGCGCCGTTGGGCCCGAGCAGGCCGAGCACAGTGCCGGGGCGGACATCGAGATCGACGCCCGCGAGCGCCTCCACCTCGCCAAACGACTTGCGCACCCCGCGGACCCGGATCGCGAGTTCGCCGTCGGACTGATTCGGTATCTGTCGACCGGCTGGCTCGATCCGCGCACCCTCGCTCGTCACGCCGCAGGACACTAGCGAGACCTAGGCCGCGAGCCGGCCGAGGTCGCTCCCCGCCCGCGCCCTCGGCAACAGCCACGGGACTTCGCCGCGGAGCGTTCGCCGGATCTTGGGGTCTCATGCCGGCAGCGGGCGTTGGGCCAGGGCGATGATCCGCCCGTTGAGGCGGAACTCCTCGAACGGCTCCTCAGCCTCGAGCTCGGCCAGGTCGGCGTCGAAGCGCTGCGGATCGACCAGGCCTGTCGCTAGCACGCGCGAGCGCACGGCTCGGAGCTGCTCGATCACGAGTGTGCGCTCGGTGTCCTCTGGCCCGACGAGCCGATGCTGCGCTTCGGGCAGCACCACCAGCGAGTTGATCCGAAAGTCCGCCGAGCGCAGGTAGCTCGTCAGCTTGCGGCCGCTCTGCCGGTCTCCACCCTGCGCGTGCTGAACCGCGGAGACCGCATCGACGAGTCGGGAGAGCGCGGGGCTCGGCGGCGGCCACGTGATCCGGAGCTGATCGTCGGTGTCACCAACGCAGGCGAAGCCTCCGGGGCGAAGCACGCGACAGGCCTCGCGCATCGCCGCGACCGGATCGGGCACGAACTGGACCACCTCGCGCATGAACAGGAGATCGAACGATCGATCGGCGAATGGCAGCGCGCATGCGTCGGCAACGGTGAAGCCGATCCGCGACGGGTCGGCAAGCAGCCCATCCACGACGAACCGCGCGCGCAGGTTGACAGCGTGCTCGACGAACCGTGGCTCCAGGTCGACGCCCTCGACCTCGACCTCGACGTTCGCCGCGAGCTCGAACGGAAGCATCCCGAACCCGGTCCCGACGTCGAGCACCGCGCTGCCCACGGGAACCGGAAGCATCCGCACGACCTGACGCCACAATCCGTGGATCCGGTGGGTGTAGGCGAGCGTCGCCGCGGCATAGTCCTCGCCTGCGCTGCGCAGGCTGCTCGCGTACGCTTCGAGCGTCGCGTCGAGCGCCGCGGCTTTCGTTCCATCCAGCTCCACCGTCGGGATGGTCGCAGGCTCGCGCAGCAATCCGCTCGCCGGGGGATCAGGCGTGCGCGCACGCGACTCCCACGTGCCGGTCAGTCCACGGTTAGTCCACCAGCCGTCCAGTTGCCCGCGGATCTGCTCGCCGCGGCTGCATGCCAGTCCGAAGAAACGGCCATGCCCGACCAGACTGCGCCGAATCGCGCCCCCACAGCTCAGATCCTTCAGCAGGCCGGCCTGGCTCAGCTGATGCCCGCCGACGCCGACCTGCATCTCCCCCTTTCGCTGCTCCAGGCGAGCACGCGCTCGGAACCGCACCAGCTCGATCAGGACTGTCCCCGTGCGCTCGTCGAGCACCTCGATGGCTCATCGGTCCTGCTCGCGATCGGCGGCGTGCGCTAGGTAGCGAGCGAACGACGTGTCGGTGGGTCGGCGTGCTCACGGAGCAGCAAAGCGCACGCCGACGGCACCCCCCGACCCGCACACCTCGCGCCAGCTGGATCGAGGCCGGCCTCCGCGCGCTCGCCGCCCGCGGGCCTGACGCTGTCCGCGTCGAGGTCCTCGCCAAGTCCCTCGGCGTCACCCGCGGCGGCTTCTACGGCCTGTTCACGAGCCGCGGCGAGCTGCAGGACGCAATGCTCGACACATCGGAGCGGCCGATCGTGTTCCTCGCTTCTGCGGAAGTCCGGGAAGCGCTGGTCACGCCCGAGCTCGGCGACGTCGAGAGCTTCGACGGCGAGCGGATCTCGCTGTTCGTCTTCCGGCCCAGCTCGACCCAGCGACGGCCGGCGGTCGTGGTCGCAGTGCACGGCGGTCCTGAGGCTAGGTCAGACGATGCGGCTGTTCGATCCCGCCGTCCAGGCACTGGTGGCCGCCGGCCACGCGGTCGTGGTCCCCGACGTCCGTGGCTCGACGGGCTACGGCCGGCGTTACGCCTCGCTCGACGACAAGACGAAGCGGGCCGAGCCGCCCTGTGGGGCGGCTCGTACGGCGGCTACATGACACTCGCAGGACTTGCGTTCCAACCGGACCTGTGGGCAGCCGGCGTCGACATCGTCGGAATCTCGAACCTGGTCACCTTCCTCGAGCACACCTCCGATTACCGCCGCGCGCACCGAGAGCTCGGATACGGCTCTCTGACCGACGACCGGCAGTTCCTGATCTCAGCTTCGCCGCTGACTCACGTCGTGGCGATCCGCTCGCCGCTGTTCGTGATCCACGGGCGCGACGATCCCCGCGTGCCGCCACGCGAGGCGCGGCAGCTGGTCGCAAGTCTCGAGCAGCGCGGGATCCGCTGCGAGCTGCGGATCTACGACGACGAGGGACACGGCCTTGCCCGGCTGGCGAACCAACTCGACGCGTATCCGTCCGCGATCGCGTTCCTCGACGAAGTCCTCGCACGCTGAGTTCGAGCAAGCGCGCCCGAGCCCGAGCGGCCAGCTACGATCCTGCGATGGGGATGCGCTGGCGCAGGCGACGCGCCCGTATCCGGCGACGGCTGGCGGGACTGGCGATGTTCCAAGGTGACCGTCCGTGATGAGGCCTGCGGCTGCGAGGTTCACGCGGCGTGCAGCGCTGCGCGCAGGTCTGATCGGGACGGTTGCGGTCGTGGCCGGCATGCTGCAGCGGCCACGGGGGGCATGGGGTGCGGCGTCTGTCGGCGCGTCCTCGATGCCCGACGTGCCCTCGTCCTCGGACGGTCCGCCTTCGGCGCCGGGCTCGTACCCATTCAACCAGGATTGGCTGTTCGGCGGAACGTACGTCGCCGGTGCCGAGGCTCCCGGATATTCGGAGGCCGCCTTCACGGAGGTCACGCTACCGCACACGGTGACCCCACTCTCGTGGGGCGGCTGGGACCACACCACCTGGGAGAACGTGTGGGTCTATCGCAAGCACATCCCCGGACCGGCGTCCGGGCGGGTGTTCGTCGACTTCGACGGCGTGATGACGAATGCGACCGTGTACCTCAACGGGGTCGAGCTCGCGACCCATCAGGGTGGGTATCTGCCGTGGTCGGTCGAGCTGGGCGCCGGATTGCTCGCCGGCGACAACGTGCTGGCCGTCGTCGTGGACGCGCGCTGGCTCGACGTGCCGCCCAGCGGTGCTACCGGCGGCGCCTGGGCCGTCGACTATCTTCAACCGGGCGGCATCTACCGCGATGTCACATTACGTGTCGTCCCGCAGGTGTTCGTCGCCGATGTGTTCGCGCAGCCGACGAACGTGCTGAGCGCCGGCCCGTCCGTGCAGGTGCAGATCGCGATCGACGCTGCCACGGTCCCGCAGGGCCCGGTGTCCGTCACCGCGTCGCTGTTCGACGGAGGCACGCAGCTGGCCACCGCGACGAGTGCCGTCAGTCTGCCCGGCACCGGAACGACGATGGCGACGCTCACGATCTCGGGCCTGAGCGGGATCGCGTTGTGGTCGCCGGACTCGCCAAAGCTGTACCAGGTGCAGATCGCGATCGTTGCAGATGGCGTGCCCCACACGGTCATGGTCACCACGGGCTTTCGGGAGGCGACGTTCGAGGTCGACGGCTTCCATCTCAATGGTCAGCGGCTCGAGATCTTTGGCCTGAACCGTCACCAGCTGTTCCCGTACACCGGGATGGCAGCGCCAGAGCGCCTGCAGCGCCGAGACGCCGAGTTGCTGAGGAACGAGCTCAATTGCAACATGGTCCGCTGCTCTCACTATCCCCAGTCTCGGCACTTTCTCGACGCATGCGACGAGCTCGGGCTGATGGTCTGGGAGGAGCCGCCGGGTTGGCAGTACCTTCCGGCAGGCGACGCCGCCTTCGCACAGCTCGTCGTCGAGAACGTGCACGACATGGTGGTTCGGGACCGCAACCGACCGTCGGTGATCATCTGGGGCACCCGTCTCAACGAGACTTGGAACGACGTCCCGCTGTACGCCCAGACCCGACAGCTGGCATACAGCTTGGACGGTTCCCGCCAGACCAGTGGAGCGCTGGCCAGCCAGGGCACTCAAGGCTGGGCCGAAGACGTCTTCGGATACGACGACTACCACTCGGCGAACGGCAACGCGACCCTCGCGCCTCCCGTCCCGGGCGTCCCCTACCGCGTCACCGAGGCCGTGGGCGCACTCGACGGCGCGCCCGTGTACCGCTGGGTGGACGCGCAGGCGACGCTCGCGATCCAGGCGCAGATGCACGCCCAGGTCCACGACATCGCACAGTCGAACCCTGCGTACGCAGGGCTGCTCGGTTGGGCGGGCATCGACTACGCCTCGCTGAGCGGCGGCGACCGCATCTGGCGCAACGTCAAGTGGCCGGGGGTTCTCGACACCTTCAGGGTGCCGAAGCCGGGGGCTGCGTTCTATCGCTCGCAGGTCGACCCCGCGGTGGCGCCGGTCATCCTGCCGGTGTTCTTCTGGGACTTCGGGGCCGCGTCGCCGAGCGGGCCTGGAAACAACGTGATGTTCTGCACCAACTGCGATCGGCTCGAGATCTACTTCGACGCCGAGCACGTGACCGGCACGCCCGACACCGCCGCGTACGGAAGTCTCGCCCACCCCCCCGTGTTCGTCGACCTGAGCGCCGTCGACCCGGCGAGCCTTCCCGACCTGCGCGTCGAGGGATACGTCGGCGGGCAGCTCGTCGCGACCCTGCAGATGTCGTCGGATCCGTCGAGGGACCAGCTCGTCCTTGCGATCGACGACCCGATCATCGACGGCGACGGAACGGACGCCACCCGGTTCACGTTCCGGCTCCTCGACGCATATGGCAACCAGCGGCCGCATGTCGGGAGCAGCGACACGGTCGCGCTCGCGCTCACCGGCCCGGCCACGCTGGTTGCCGACAACCCGTTCCCGTTCGGAACCTATGGCGGGGTCGGGGGCGGCTTCATCCGCTCGCAGCCGGGCGCGTCCGGCTCGGTGACCTTGACGGCGGCGCATTCGACGCTCGGTCAGGCCACCGGGCAGCTCACCGTCCAGCCCGCCCCACCGCCCGCGCCGAGCGCCGCGATCCCAGGGACGCTCGTACCCCGGGCGATCACGCCGCCTTCGCCCCCGCCCCCACCTGCGCAGTCCGCGCCACCTTCGCCGTCCCCGCCACCATCGACGTCCACGACACCCCAAGCGTCTGCCGCGGCTCCGCCGTCAGGGCCCACGGGCGAGGCGTCAGCCGATCAGCTCCGCGCGGCCCTGACCAGGATCCTCCACCCCCACGGCCCCAACGGGCGGATCGGCATGCTGCTGCGGCACTCCGGTTACGCCGTTCGATTCGACGCCCCTGAAGCAGGGAGGCTGGTCGTCGCCTGGTACCACGCCGACGGCCACCGCCGGCTGCGCGTCGCGCATGCGGAACTGTCGTTGCACAAGGCCGGGCCGGTGACGATCAAGCTCCGCCTGACCGGCCCGGGACGGGCGCTTCTCCGACACGCCCATCAGCTTCGGTTGACCTCGCAGGCGAGCTTCACGCCGAGCGCCGGCAAGACCGTGCACGCCGTCAGCCGGGTGACGGTCGCTCGCTGACACGAGCGGGCCGCCACTCAGCTCGATCTACGCGGGCGCGCGGCGAAGGCGTCCCGAGCCGCGACCACGCGTCTCAGCCGGTTCCGGTCTGGTCGGGCGTGAGAAGGCCCACACCAGCATCAGCGCCGCGAAGATCAACATCCCGATGCCGGGCCACAGGTCGATGTCGATCCCGTCGGCCTTGGTCTTCACGTGATGGGAGCCGGCAAGGCCGAGGATCAGCAGGATCAGGCCGTAGAGCGCGAACACGCCGCCGATCAGCCTCCGGACGTCGAACCAGTTGGCCGCGCGGGCCGACTCGAGTTCCTCCTCGTCGGTCTTGCCGACGGGCGGCAGCGGCTCGGGGCGGCGTTGGATCCGAGGGATCGCTCGCTGGGTTCGCTGGCGCGGGTTGATTGACATGTCTCTGTCTCCTCAGGCGAAGATGATGTTCAAGGCGATCAACATCGCGATCAGCACCGTCCCCATCAGCGTCGGGGAGCGAGCAGTCCCGGAAGCGTGATGATCAGTGGCATGAACGTCTCCGGGAACGCGGCGATCAGCGGCATGCGGCGTGCCGCTGACAGGTTTCGGGCCGACAGCGCGCGCTGCACCTCCGCGAAGTTCGTCGTCCAGTAACCGAGGCTGATCACGAACCCCAATCCGAACACCACACCGATCCAGTCCGAGCCGAGCGGGTTCGTGTGATCGTGGACCGCGAGCCCATGCCACGCGCGCAGGGCACCCGAACCGAGCGAGGTGTGGTTGATCCGCCGCTCGATGCCGAGCACCCCCCCGGACCGCGATCAGCGCCACGATCGTCAACGGCAGCAGGCTCGCGACGATCACGAAGAACTGCAGCACCTCGTTCTAGATCGCCGACGTGAGCCCGCCGAGCGTAATGCACCGCGCCGATCCAGTAGTGGTGCACGTCCGCCAGCCCGTACTGCGCCCCATTGGCCGACTGTCCGAGTATCTCGTTTAGCCGTCGTTAGCCGGTGTCACCACCGGGGCGCACCGGACGGCAGCGACCCAGCGCAGCGAGATGGCGCTGCACGGCAGCACCGGCACGCTCGGCGTCGCCTGTCGCCAACAGGTCGAGCAGGGCACCGCGGAGCACCGCCAGCACGAGCGTGCGCTCCGCCGCCGCCGCCGGACTGTCGCGGACGCCCGTCGGCTGGGTCGTGGCGAGCAGCGCGAGCCAGTCCTCCACGGTCGCTCGCGCAAAGCCCCTCCAGGGCCCGTCCGGCCGGATCAGCGACTGGCCGTACGCGTCGGCCCACAGCCGCAGCAACGGCCGCCGCGGCACGGCGGCCAGCCAGTCCCAGATCGCGCCCGCAGCTTCCGCCAGCTCGACGTCACGCTCCCCAGCCCTCAACTCGTCGAGCAGACGAAGTTCGTCGGCGCGGGCGCGTGCGAGCAGCGCACCGATCAGGCCGTCCTTGCTCCCGAACAGGAACAGCAGCACCCGCGGGCTCGACTGGATCGCAGCCGCGAGGGGTCGCAGCGACAGCCCGCTCAAGCCTTGCTCGAGCACGTATGAATAGGCCCGCTCGAGCAGCTCGTCGCGACGGACGGACACCTTCGGCGCGGTCTCGACCACAGCGCTAATCTACTGAAACGATCGTTTCAGTAGATGCGAGGAGGAGAACGACAGGTGACGCCATCGACAATGCCACGCATCCGCCGCCTCGGGGCGCCGGGCGATCTCGGCTGGGTCGTGATGGCCCACGGGGAGCTGTACGCCGCCGAGTTCGGGTTCGACAGCGAGTTCGAGTCGCTCGTGGCCAGCATCGTCGTCGACTACGCGGCGATCGCCGGCACTGACGGGCGCGCGGGAGCATGGGTCGCCGAGCAGGCCGGGCGGCGGGTCGGCTGCGTGTTCTGCGTCCCCGCTCAGGACGATCCCCAGACCGCGAAGCTGCGCATCCTGCTCGTCGTTCCGGAGGCCCGCGGGCACGGGCTCGGCCGGCGACTGGTCGACACCTGCGTCGACTTCGCGCAGGACCTCGGCTACGACCGCGTGCGCCTGTGGACCAACCACCCGCTGGCGGCCGCGCGCAGGATCTACCTCGCGTGCGGCTTCGAATTGGTCGAGGAGCAGCCGCACCGGTCGTTCGGCGTCGAGTTGATCGGCCAGACGTACGAGCTCGCGCTCAGCGCGCGCCCGGCCGCGGCCGGGCAGCGCGACTGAGCGCGGCAGACGCTTCGATCAGAACGCGATCACGTCGCCGACGGCCTGCGCGAGCAGCGCCTGCCCTGCATAGCTCGGGTGAATGCCACAGGTGCCGGGCGTGCCGAGCTGGGTCAGGAGTCCCGCTGTGCACGGGTTCTGCGAGGACCCCACCGAGCCGGCCGCGAACACGCCGTAGCCATTGGCGAACGTCACGTTGAACGACTTGGCGGCCCCGTCGACGGTGAGGTTGACGAGCCCCGTCGACTCGTTGTCGGTGAACGACGCGTAGTTCAGCGAGTAGTAGTTGACGATCACGAGCTGCCCCGTGTAGTGCGCCTGCTTCCGGATCGCGGTCAGGATCTTGACGACGTTCTTGGTGACCTGCTGTGCCGTCGCGACCCGCTCGGTGGTGCTGCCGCACTGATCGGGCGTCGTCTCCTGGCACAGGAGGAAGTCGTTCGCGCCGATCATCAACGTGACCAGCCTGACGTCGGGGTACTTCTTGAGGTACGCGAGTGCGGCGGCCAGCTGGCTGCCGGTGTACTGGACGTGCAGCGGGCGGGCGGGGCGGTAGGCGACGGCGGTGTTGCCGGCGGTGTTCTCGCAGCCGTTGCTGAGCGCACCGACGTTGAGGAAGCTGGCGGTCGTCTCCCCCGGACACGCCAGGTTCGCCAGCTTCAGGTGCAGCTCCCGGGCGAGCATCTGGGGGTAGTTGGCAAAGCTCGCGGCGTCCGCGTAGTTCGGCGCCGGCACGACCTGCGACTCCTGATAGCCGAAGGTGACCGAGTCACCCAGCGCGAGGTAACGCGAGCCCGGCACGACGGGCAGGGGCTGGCTTGCGGCGCCGGGCTTGCTCTTGCCGTGGTGCGTGGCGGCGGCTTGCGCCGCGTGCCCCGGCGCGTGCGCCAAGGCAGGGACGGCGGCGGCTGCAGCCGTCAGGCTTGCGGCGAGCACAGCCGCGGTGGTCCTGGCCTTTGTCATCATCGGGTCCCTCTTTCCGTCGTGGCCGCTCAGATCGGCCGGTCGATTGCCTTCAGCGCAGGCGCGACCACCTAAGGGCGGTCCGGTTCACCGCAACTGCACGCGGGCAATCATCGCCGATCGAGGCCGGTGGCGCACGCCGGCGCGTCGAAGCCGCAGCACCGCTCAGGGCCCCGCGGACCCGCACGGCCCGACGTCGACGCGCAGCTCAGCGCCGCGCCGACGCGCGCAGGTCCTGGAGATCGAGCCGCTGGTCGACGACGATCTGCCGCAAGCGTGCGTTCTCTGCCTCGAGCTCGCGGACGCGGACGGCGTCGGCGGTCACGGCCCGGCCGGTGATCCGCCGGCGCCCCAGGATCAACGGCGGAACCGCACCGTCGGCGTCGGGATCCGGCGCTGCCTCCGCCTCGCGGGCGAGCGCAGCGCGGCGCAGCTCCAGCAGCGCCTCGTCGCACAACCGGCCTCGGGCACGGACGAGCTCACGGAACTGCCGATGCGACACGTGTCCGTGCAGCTGGTCGGCGCAGTCCTCGACGCTGGCGATGACGGCCGCGACAAGCGCTGCCGACGGCCGGTCCGACTGTTCGGCGGCAGGGGCGAACGGCCGCTGCTTCAGGATTGCAGGCATGGCGCACCTCTACGACGTGGGCATTGGGGCAAACGGCCGGGAGGGCAGTGCCGGCCTCGAGCATGGTGATCGACGCAGCCGCGCCGGTCTTGAGTGACGGTCGAGGAATGACGATCCAGGCAGTCGTCTTCGACATCGGCGGAGTGCTCGAGCGCAACCCGAGGACCGGGTGGCAGGAGCGGTGGGCGGTCGAGCTCGGGCTGTCGAGCGCGGTGCTCGAGGCAATCATCGCGCCCACGCTCCAGGCCGGGTCGATCGGACGGGCCACGCTCGCACAGGTCCACGAGCAGCTCGCGGCGGCACTCGGCCTCGATGCCGGACGGCTCGAGCGATTGATGGACGACCTCTGGCTGGAGTACCTCGGCAGCCTCAACCACGAGCTGGCCGCGTACTTCGCCGGGCTGCGGCCGCGGTATCGGACCGGGATCCTGTCCAACAGCTTCGTCGGGGCGCGCGAGCGTGAGCAGGCCGCATACCGGCTCGACCGGATGTGCGACGACATCGTCTACTCCCACGAGGTCGGGCGGATGAAGCCAGACCGGGAGATCTACCGGATCGCCTGCTCCCGGCTCGGCGCGGCCCCGCCGGAGGCGGTCTTCCTGGACGATCTTCAGGTCAACGTCAGTGCCGCCGCCGCACTCGGGATGCGCGCGATTCGATTCGAGTCGACGGCGCAGGCCATCGTCGCGGTGCAGCGCGCACTCCGGGCCGATGGTTCAGGACCGAGCCCTACGCCGTGACGAGCGCCTCGCGCTTGGCGGCGACTCCGTCGATCAGCTCCCGGAACGACGTCGCGAACTTCTCGACCCCCTCGCGTTCGAGCACCTCGACGACGTCGTCGTAGTCGATCCCGGCTGCGGCGAATGCGTCGAGCGTCCGCTTGGCGCCGTCGAGATCCCGGTCGAGCGTGCGCTCGACGCGGCCGTGATCGAGGAACGCCGAGACTGTCGCGGGCGGCATCGTGTTGACCGTGTCGGGCCCGATCAGCTCCTCCACGTAGATCACGTCACGGTAGTCGGGGTTCTTCGTCGAGGTCGATGCCCACAGGCACCGCTGCGGCGAGGCGCCGGCGGCGCGCAGCTGCTCCCATTCCTCGCCCGCGAACACGTCCTTGTAGGTCTGGTAGGCGAGCTTCGCGTTGGCGATCGCGAGCGTCCCCTTGAGCTCGTCGTGGCCGCCGATCTCGTCGAGGCGCCTGTCGGCCTCGGTGTCCACGCGAGACACGAAGAACGACGCGACCGAGGCGACGGTGGCGAGATCGCCACCCGCGTCGCGGAAGCGGCGCAGCCCCCGCAGGTATGCCTCGGCGGCCTGACGGTGGCGCTCGAGCGAGAACAGCAGCGTGACGTTGACCGGGATGCCCGCCGCGATCGTCTCCTCGATCGCCCGCAGGCCCTGCTCGGTCCCGGGGATCTTGACGAACAGGTTGGCGCGCTCGACGATCGCGTGCAACCGCTGAGCCTCGCGTGCGGTCGCTTCGGCGTCGCCCGCGAGATCCGGGTCGACCTCGAGCGATACCCACCCGTCGCGGATTGCACCGCTCGCGTCGAACACCGGGCGGAACAGGTCGCATGCATCGCGGATGTCTTCGCGCGCGAGCTCGAGGAACACCTCCCGTGGATCGCTCGTGGTCCTCAGCACCTCGCGCATCTGGTCGTCGTAGGCCTCCCCCTTCGAGATCGCGCCCTCGAAGATCGTCGGATTCGATGTGAGGCCCGCGACCCCCTGAGCGATCAGCGAGGCAAGCTCGCCCTGCCGGACGAAGTCTCGCGTGATGAAGTCGATCCAGGGGCTCTGCCCATGCTCTGCCAGCTGTTGCAGCGGATTGCTCATGGCGTCGTCGATCTCCCGTCTTCGTCGCAGGTTGCCTTCGGGCAAGGACGGAGCTCCACCGAGGAATCGAAGCGCCGCCGAGCTAACGATATTGCAGTCACGTGGGGTGTTCGCACGAAGACACCGACGCCTCCGGCTCAAGCTCGCACGCCAGCGGGTCGATCCTGTTGCTGATGAGCCTCGAGGACGCGATCGGCCGGATCGATCAGATCCTCCAGTTCCAGCAGCGGCTGCAGACGATCGGGCCGGCAGGCGCGGCGGGTACGGGCGGCGTCGGACTCGCTCCCGCCACCGCAGGCGCGGCGACCGGCACCGCGGCGACCGGCACCGCAGCGACGAGCGGCGCGACGATCAACCCGCTGACGGCGGTCACGCCGGCGGGCGTCTCGACGCCGGCAACGCCCAGCTCCGCCCTGAACGCGACACCCCAGATCGACTTCGCGACCGCGCTCGCGAGCGCACAATCGGCCGCTGCCGCCCAGCCGGCGGCAGCGCTCGGGGCGGCCTCGGCGTCGGCTGCGCCACCGGCGGTGCAGGCGATGATCAGCGAGGCCAACTCGCTGGTCGGTCAGCCCTACGTGTGGGGCGGCGGCCATTCCGGCTGGGGTCCGCAGAGCGGCTACGACTGCTCCGGCTTCGTGTCCGCGGTGCTGCACGCCGGCGGCTACCTGAGCACTCCGCAGGACACGCAGACGCTGCCGAGCGCAACCGGGATCGAGCCTGGACCCGGGCAGTACGTGACGATCTACGACCGCACCGACGGTGGCAGCGCGAGCAACGACCACGTGATCATCGATCTCGCCGGGCAGTTCTACGAATCCGGCGGTGAGACCGGTCCCTGGGGCGGCGGCGGGGGCGTGCAGAAGATCGCGACGCCTCCCCCTTCGTACCTGGCGACGTTCAACACGGTCCTGCATCCCGCCGGCCTGTAGGGCCGGCGCACGCAATTAGAGGTGCTTCGTCGGGTCGAGCGCTCGACGCGCCGGACCGTGCGTGCGCGGGGGTCGAGCGCCGCGGATCGGTGGCCGGGGGCTGGGTGGGAGCGTGACGGGGTGCGTGACGGGGTGCGCGTCTGGGTGCGGGCGGGGAGCATGGCTGGGTGCGGACCGGGGCGAGCCGAATCTGCCAACCCCCCGGGTCTGCCGGGGGGTGGCAGCTCAGACCACCTCACAGCTGGCTGTGGCTGCCATCCCCCCGCTGCGATGGGGGGTTGGCAGATTCGACCACGTGTGCCGGGCCGCTTCGAGTCCCGCCGCGGGGGGATCAGACGCGCCCGACACCGGGCCTCGCCGGCGCGTGTCGCCGACCACGGGCATCGCCGGCGCGCGGCGCCGGTGCTCGCTGGAGTCGAGTCGCGGGCGGTCATGACGGTCGCGGGCAACCCGACAAAGCACTGTTAGCCGGATTCAATCCTGCCTCGGACGGGCATACGTTGGGCATGGGGTCCGTGCCAACGATCCGGCTGTTCGACGCCGAACCGGATCTGACGAGGTTCCTCGCTCCCGACGAGGCCGAGCGGGCGCGCGAAACCCAGTTGCCGGTGCATTCGGTCGGCAAGGGCGATGTCGACGTCGCCTCGCTGTTCGATCACACGGGCGCGTTCGGAGCGCTGGTGCTGGAGGGGATGCTGCTGCAATCGCTGCGGCTCTCGAATCACGCCGGGCTGCGGCTGCTGGGTCCGGGCGACGTGCTGTCGCTGACCCAGACACCGCACTCGATGCTGGTGATCGACGACCACTGCCGCGCGACCGTCCCGACCCGGCTTGCGCTGCTCGAGCGAGAGCTGCTGCTGGCGGTCAGGCGCTGGCCACAGCTCGCCGCGGGGCTCCACGCCCACAACGGCGAGCAGTCCGAACGGCTGGCGACCCAGCTGATGATCTGCCAGCTTCCGCGCGTCGACCAGCGGCTGCTGGCGCTGATGTGGCTGCTGGCCGAGTCCTGGGGGCAGGTGACCCCGGCGGGCACGCTGCTGCCGGTCGGGCTCACGCACGCGGCGCTCGGAGGGCTGATCGGCGCACGGCGGCCGACCGTGACGCTCGCTCTGGGCAACCTGTCGGCGGCGGGAATGCTCCGTCGCCAGCCGCGAGGCTGGCTCCTGCTCGGCACTCCCGACGAGCTTTCGAACGCTAGGCGCCCGGGCCGTCTGGCAAGCTGAGCGAGATGAAGCGAACGGAGCGTCAGCCGCGGACGACCGTGGCGGAGAGCCTGCGGCGGGCGGCCCTCGGCGGGCTGATCCTCGACCCCGAGATCCGACGGGCCGCGTTTGCGGCCGCGCCGCCGCTGGTGCGGCTCGGGTGGCTCGTGGCCAGGCGCGCCGCACACATCCGTGCGCGCCGGCGCTGGCGCCGCATCGTTCCGGGACTCGCGACCGCATCGCTCGGCGCCGCCGCGGTCGCATACGTGCTCACGCGAAAGCGGTCCACGGGCGAATCGGCCGGCGGCCGAAGCAGCTGAGCCGCACGCGCGCACGCGGGCGTTGGTAACCAACGCTCCGTAGTAACTACGATGCGGATGTTGGTACTATCCCGCGCCAGTGGTTGGGAACCACCACCCGTCAGCGGTCGCCGATCCGCAGTTGATCGTGTCCTGGCGCCGTGATCGCGACGAGAACGCTCGCACCGAGCTGATCGAGCGCTACCTGCCGCTCGCGCGCAAGCTGGCGGCCCGCTACGCGCGCTCGAGCGAACCGTTCGACGACCTCGTCCAGGTCGCGTGCGTCGGGCTGTTGAAGGCCGTCGAGCGGTTCGATCCCGGCCACGGGACGGCATTCACCTCGTTCGCCGTGCCGACGATCCTCGGCGAGCTCAAACGACACTTCCGCGACACGTGCTGGACCGTTCAGGTCGACCGTCGCGCACAGGAGCGCGCCCGCGCCGTCACCGCCGCACAGCAGACGCTGGCCGCGATCGGCCGCAGTCCGACCGTGCCCGACATCGCCGAGCATCTCGGCATCGAGGTCGACGACGTGCTCGAGGGATTGCAGGCCGCGCTGGCGTACAACGCCGTCTCGCTCGATGGTCCGACGGCGGGACTCGGGCCTGGAGGTCCGCCGTCGCTGAGCCTTGCCGACACCGTCGGAGCCGCCGACGAGCAGCTCGAGCTCGCACACGAGCGCGCCGCGCTGGGCGCCGCCGCCCGCCACCTGCCACGGCTCGAGCGCGAGATCCTGTACCTGCGCTACGGCGAGGATCTGAGCCAGCGCGAGATCGCCGAACGGGTTGGCGTCTCGCAGATGCACGTCTCGCGACTGCTGCGCCGGTCGCTCGGCCAGCTGCGCGAGCAGCTCGAGGACGACCCGGCACCACAGCGGGCGGACCGGGCGCCGCATCGCACCGCCGGTCGGCGGCGTCTCGCGGCCTGACGCCCCTGAGACGCGGCTAGCGCGGTCTGACCGGCGCAGGCGGCTCGTGCGCCCGCGGCTCGGCCACCACGACCCGTAGCAGCTCGCCGCTGGCGGCGGGAACCGAATCCACCCCGCGCAGCAGCGATCGCAGCGCAGCGTGCGGCTCGGAGCGGTCGAACAGCCGTTGCGCGCTTCCGACCGCGAGCGGTCCGACCAGCAGCTCGAGCTGCCGCGTGCGGCCCGCAACCGCAAACCCGACGGCCCCAGTGGGCGTCGCCGTCGCGGTCGCCAGCTTGCCGATCGCGCCGGTCAGCTCGCCGATTCCCCCGAATCGGTCGATCGCGAAGTGGGCGCCGGCCGCGACGGCACGGACGACCCGGCCCATCACGTGGACGAGCAGCTCCACCGGCGCGGCCGCGACGACGATGTCGCCGGTCAGCTCGGGCGGGACCGCGGTGATCACCGCGACCGACGGCCCCCGATCGGAACGGGCGGCCGGGGCCGTGAACCACATCCGCACCTCGGTCCCCTCCCCCGGGGCGCTCTCGAACTCGGCACGGCCCGCGAGCGCGCTGATGACGGCCAGCCCGATCCCCATCCGGTCCTCGGCAGCCGCGATCCGCCGGATGCCCGTCCCGTGATCGCGAACGGCGACGTCGAACGATCCGTCGGTCAGCTCGAGCGACAGCTCGAGCGGGCCCGGCCCCCCGGCATAGGCGTGCAGGACGACGTTGTTGCAGGCTTCGCTCACGGCGGTCTTGAGGTCGTCGGCGGACTCGGGGTCGAGCCGCAGGTACTCCCCCCATCCGGCCAGTGTGGAGCGGACCAGCGTGACGCACTCCGGCCGGCTCTCCAGTTCGAGGCGAACCGATGCAAACACGTCGGTCCCCACGGCTTTCCCGGCCCACCGCGTGCTCAAACCTCGGAGATTGTGACCGCTACGTGTGCTGCGTGCGCCGGCGGGCCCGCAGGCGCTTCGTCCGCGGCCCGGGCTCCGAGCTCTCTAGCAGCTCGTGCAACGTCTGCACGGCGCCTCGCAGGACGCGCGAAACCTGCATCTGCGAGACGCCCTCGAGTTGTGCGATCTGCGTCTGCGTCCGGTCCTCGACGAAGCGCCACGCGAGGATCCGGCGCTCGCGCTCCGACAGGTATGCGGCGGCCTTGGCGATGCTCGCGCCGGCGTCGATCCACTCGAACCGGGGGTCCTCCGCGCCGAGAACGTCGGCGATCGTCCCCGCGTCGGCGTCCACGTCGTCACGCGGGGCCTCGAGCGACATCGAGTGGTGCGCCGCGGACGCCTCGAGCGCGTCGAGGACCTCGTCGATGCTCAGCTCGAGGAACGTGGCCAGCTCCTGCGTCGTGGGCGAGCGACCGGTTCGAGCCGCGATCTCGCGCTCGGCCTCCTCGACCTTGAGCGCCCGTTCCTGAGCGCCGCGGGGAACATGCACGGCCCACCCCAGGTCACGGAAATAGCGCTTCAGCTCGCCCAGGATCGTCGGCACCGCGAACGACGTGAACGCGCTACCACGGCTCGCATCGAAGCGGTCGATCGCCTTGACGAGGCCGAGACTGGCGACCTGGACGAGATCGTCGAGCGGCTCGCGCGCGCCCAGGTACCGGCGCGCGAGGCGCCGTGCGAGCGGCATGTAGCGCTCGACGAGCTGGTCGCGCGCACGCGTGTCACCGCGGCGCTGCCAGCGCTCGAACAGCTCCTCGACGGCGTCGGCTGAACTGCATTGCGCCAGCGCGGCTCCCTGCCGTTGGCGGCTCCCGGTCATCTGCATCCGACCATCCCGGTACCCAGGCCGGCCGGCGTTTGAAACCCGGGACCGCGGATTTGCAGCCGGGCGGTTGGAAACCAACGAAGCTCGCTAGTTGGGCTGCAGGTAGGCCTCGACCAGCCGGCTCAGCTCGTCGACCGCGCCGGCCAGCTCGCCCGGAGCCAGCGCCCGCGCGGTCAGCACGAACCCGCGCGCCGCGAGCTCGACCGTCTCCGCCAGCCGCTCGGGCTCGCCAGCCCGCACCCCGCCGGACCGCTGCGCCAGCGCGATCTCCTCGCCGAGCGCCGCGCGGCCGGCGCGCTGGAACTCGCCGACCCGCTGCGTCACGTACGGCAGCAGCATCTCGGGCTCGAGCTCCAGCAGCCGCAGCAGCAGCGGGTGGCGGATCAGCGACGCGACCGTCCCCGCCACCAGCACGACGACCCGCTCGCGCCCCTCGAACGCCGCCGCCTCGCGCCGCGCCTGCTCGAGCACCGCTCCGAATTCACGGGTCATCAGCGCCCGCATCAGCTCCGGGCCGTCGGCGTACCGGCGGTAGACGGTCATCCGCGACAGCCCGGCGCGGCGGGCCACCTCGGTCAGCGTCGTGCGGCGAACGCCGAAGTCCAGCACGGTCGTGCGGGCGGCGTCGAGGATCGGGTCCTCGACCAGCTCGTCCGTCGTGTTACACTCTTGCATGGGATGTCACAGCGTACCGCAGAGATGTCGTGGTCGGGCTGGGGAGATCCCGCGCGAGCCCAAGCATTGTCGCCAGAGCTCGCGCAGCTCGTGCACGGCGCCCTGCGGATCCAGCGGCCCGGAACGCCGGTGCCCGCGATCGCATCCCTGCGGCTGCCGGCGCTGAGGCTTCCGGCAGCCGCGCTCGCGCGGTTGCGCGAGCTGCTCGGCCCCACGCACGTCCGCACCGATCCGGAGGCGCGCATCCGCCACGCGTGCGGTCGCTCGACCCCCGACCTGCTGAGGCTGCGCGCGAACGCACTCGAGGCCGCGCCCGACGCGGTGGTCGAGCCCGGCACCCACGAGCAGGTCCTCGAGCTGCTGCGCGCATGCGCGAGCCACCGGATCGCGGTCGTGCCGTTCGGCGGCGGCACCTCGGTCGTCGGCGGCCTCATGCCCCGCGCTGACAGATTCAGCGCCACGGTCGCGCTCGACCTGCGACGGCTGGCCGCGCTCGTCGAGCTCGACGAGGTCTCCCGCGTCGCGACGCTCGAGCCGGGGCTGCGCGGCCCGGAGGCGGAGGCGCTGCTCGCCGCACGTGGCTACACGCTCGGCCACTTCCCGCAGTCGTTCGAATACGCCACGATCGGCGGCTTCGCGGCCACCCGCTCGAGCGGCCAGGCATCGGCCGGATACGGCCGCTTCGACGAGCGCGTGGTGCGGCTGCGCGTGGCGACGCCACGAGGGACGATCGTCGCCGGCGAAGCGCCGCGCTCGGCCGCGGGCCCGGACCTGCGCCAGCTGCTGCTGGGTTCGGAGGGGGCGTTCGGCGTGATCACCGCGGTGTCGCTCGAGCTCTCGCCGCTGCCCGCAGTCCGGATCTACGACGGCTGGCGCTTCGACGGCTTCGCGGACGGCCTCGAAGCCGTCCGGCGGCTCGCCCAGGACGGGCCCGTTCCGACCGTCCTGCGGCTCTCCGACGAGGTCGAGACCGCGCTCGACCTGGCACGGCCCGAACAGATCGGCCGCGGCGGCGCGGCCGGCGGCTGCCTCGCGATCACCGGCTTCGAGGGCACCGCCGCCGACGTCGCCCGCCGTCGCGAGTCGGTCACGGCGATCCTCCGCGAGGCAGGTGCCCGACCCGAGCCCGACGCCGGGCCGGCATGGGAGCGCGGCCGCTACAGCGCCCCGTACCTGCGCGACGCGCTGCTCGACGCCGGAGCGCTCGTCGAGACGCTCGAGTCCGCCGCCTTCTGGTCGGGCGTGCCGAGGCTCTACGAGGCGGTGCGCGGCGCGCTCGTCGACGAGCTCACCGCTCAGGGGACGCCCCCGGTCGTGCTCGGCCACGTCTCGCACGTCTACCCGACGGGCGCATCGCTCTACTTCACGGTCGCGTGCGCCCAGCTCGATGACCCGCTCACGCAGTGGCGGCGCGCGAAGGCAGCCGCATGCGATGCGATCCTGGTCGCCGGCGGAACGATCACCCACCACCACGGCGTCGGCAGCGATCACCTCCCGTGGTACGAGCGGCAGGCGGGCGAGCTCGCGATCGGGGCACTTGCGGCCGTCAAGCGCCAGCTCGACCCCGACGGGATCCTCAACCCCGGCGTGCTGCTGCCGCAGTGAGCCCGACCCGACCGATCGCCGCGCCTCGAGGCCCAGCCACGTTCCTCACCGCCGCCCGGCGCGCGCACGAGCTCGAGTCGCTCGCCGGCGGGGCCGCGGTCGACGTGCGCGTCGTCGGCGGCGGGGTGACCGGGGCCGGCGCCGCGCTCGACGCCGCCACCCGCGGGCTGACCGTCGCGCTGCTCGAGCGCCGTGACCTGGCGAACGGCACCAGCCGGTTCAGCTCGAAGCTCGTCCATGGCGGCCTGCGCTACCTCGCCAGCGGCGAGGTCGGGCTCGCGTACCAGTCGGCTCGCGAACGCGATCTGCTGGCGCGCGTGACGGCGCCCCACCTGACCCACGCGATCGCCCAGTTGCTGCCGTCGTTCGGACGGGCGCCATCGAAGGCCGACCTGCTGCTGGCGACCGGCATCCGCGCCGGCGACGCGCTCCGCGCCACCGCCGGAACGAGTGGCCGTCTGCTCCCGCGGGCCCGCCGCCTCAGCCCCTCCGCGGCGCGACTGCTCGTGCCGGGGGTGCGCGCGGCCGGGCTGCGCGGTGCGCTGCTTGCGTGGGACGGGCAGCTCGAGGACGACGCCGCCCTGGTCGTGGCGCTGGCCCGCACCGCCGCAGCGTACGGCGCCCGGATCCTCACCCGTTGCGAGGTGCAGCGCATCACCGGCAGCGGCGCTGCCGTGCGCGACACGCTCACCGGCGCGCCTTTCGAGCTCCGCGCCCGCCACGTGATCAACGCGACCGGCGTGTGGGCCGGCGAGCTCGTCGATCGAGTGCAGCTGCGCCCGAGCCGCGGCTCGCACCTGCTCGTCCGCGCCGAGCGGCTGTCGCACCCGCGGGCGATGCTGCTGGCGCCGCTCGCCGGCCACTTCGGGCGGTTCGCCTTCGCGGTGCCGCGCTCCGACGGGCTCGTCCTGATCGGGCTCACGGACGAGCCGTTCGACGGCGAGCAGATCCCGGACGAGCCGGAGGTCCCGGCCGGCGACCAGCTGTTCCTGCTCGACGCGATCGCGACCGTGCTGGCGCGACCGCTGTCGGCGGCGGACGTGGTCGGACGCTTCGCCGGGCTGCGGCCGCTGCTCGCCTCCGGCGGCGCCACGGCCGATCTCTCCCGCCGCCACGCGGTGCTCGAGGACCCGGCCACCGGCGCCGTGACGGTCGTCGGCGGCAAGCTGACGATCTACCGCCGGATGGCGCAGGACGCGGTCGACGCGATCGCCGCCAGACCCGGCGTCCAAGCTGGAGCCTGTCGCACGCACAGGCTGCAGCTGGTCGGGGCACCAACACCGGGTGCCCCGACCAGGAACGACGTCCCGCCGCGCCTGCGCCGCCGCTACGGCACCGAGGCACACGAGATCGCGGCGCTCGCCGCCGGCCGTCCCCACCTGCTCGAGCCGGCCGTCCCGGGCGCCGGCGTGCTCGGCGTCGAGTTGCTGGCCGCCGTGCAGCGCGAGGGCGCGCTCAGCGCCGCCGACGTGCTCGACCGCCGCACGCGCCTCGGGCTCGTCCCCGAGTGGCGCGAAGCGGCGCTCGCCGCCGCAGAGCGGGCCTGCGACGGTCAGCTGAGCGGGGGCCGGCGCCCGGCCCAGGGCCGCGCCGCCTCGATCTGCGCCGCCAGCGAGTAGAGCGTCGCCTCGGCGCCGGGGCGGCCGACCAGCTGCACGCTCAGCGGCAGCCCGTCGCTGCCGATCCCCGCAGGAAGCGCGACGGCGGGCTGCCCGGTCAGGTTGAACAGCGGCGTCCACGGTGTGAACCGGGCCGCACGCTCGAGCGCGACCGGGCCCGAGCGCCGCTGCGCCCCTTCGGCGGGCAGCGCCGTCTCGCTCAGCCCCGGCGTCAGCAGCACGTCGTACTCGTCCCACAGCGCGAGGATCCTCCGCGCCGTGCGCGGCCGCCGGGCCCGCAGCAGCCCCCGCACGGGCACCGGAACGACCACTCTCCCGGCCGCGGCCAGCTGCCGCGTCGCGCGCCCGACCGCGGTCGGATCGGCGAGCTGCTCGCGCTGCTCGGCAAGCGCCCGCAGGTAGGTGAGCGTCACCTCGAGCGCTGCCGCGCCGTACGCGGGGTGGGCCTCCTGTACGTCGTGGCCGAGCTCGGCCAGCAACCGCGCGGCGCGCTCGAACGCCAGCCGCTGGTCGGCCGCGAGCCGGGCGATCACTCCCGGCGGCACGCGCCGCGAGACCGCCACGCGCAGCCGGCCCGGCTCGCTCGCCGCTGCGTGCCGGAAGCTGACCGGCGGTGGTTCGAGCCGGTCGCGGTCACCTTCCAGCGACCCCGCCACCACGTCGACCAGCAGCGCCGAGTCGGCGACCGTGCGGGCGAGCGCGCCGTACGTCGCCAGCCCCAGCCACAGCTCCGCCGCCGGCTGGGTCGAGACGCGCCCGCGGGTCGGCTTCATCCCGACGAGTCCGCAGCACGCCGCCGGGATCCGGATCGAGCCGGCGCCGTCCGACCCGGTCGCGGCCGGAACGAGCCCGGCGGCGACCGCGGCCGCCGACCCGCCCGAGGAGCCGCCCGGCGTGCGCGACGGATCCCACGGGTTGCGGGTCACGCCGCCGGCGTCGCTCGCCGTCCACGGCCACGCCATCAACTCGGGCACGCGCGTGATCCCGAGCGGGATCGCTCCCGCCGCCCGCAACCGCCGCACGGGCTCGGCGTCGGCGGGTGCGGAGCGCGCCGGCGAGCGCGACCCGAACGTGGTCGCCTGGCCGGCGAGCGGGGTGTCGTCCTTGACCGCGATCGGGACGCCCGCGAGCAGCAGTCGTTCACCGCCGTCGGCGCCGAGCTTCGCCTCGAGCGCGTCAGCCGCCCGCAGTGCCTCGTCCGGCAAGGTCGCGCGAAACGCATTCAAGCTCGGATCGAGCCGCTCGATCCGCTTCAGGCACAGCTCGACCAGCTCGCGCGGCCGGACCTCGCCGGCGCGCACCATCGCCGCCAGCGCGGCCGGTCCGACGAATGCGAGTTCGGATTCGGTGGAGGCGGTCATCGGGCGAGCGCCCGCAGCAGCTCGCGGATAGATCCCGGGTAGCGGTGCGCGATGCCGCCGTGGCGGCCGTCGAACAGCTCGAGCGTGTGCTCGAGCCCGTGCCGGCTCAGCTCGTCCGCCAGCGCCTGCGCGCCCAGGTCGAGGAACGCCTCGTCGCTGCGACCGGCCTCGAGGTGGATGCGCCGCAGCGCGCGCAGCTCCTCGACGTGCCCGGCGACCATCCGCACGGGGTCGCGCTCGAGCCACGCCGCCCACACGTCCTCGACCAGCCGCCCGGTCCCGAGCTCGAACGGCAGCCGCGGCGGGCGGGCCGGGTCGTCGGGGTCGGGGCTGTAGGCGGCGGCGTAGGCGTACAGCTCGAGCGGCTCGCCGAAGCGGCGATAGTCGAACGCCGGCGCCGCGGCGAGCTCGCGATGGAACACCTCGTAGGACCCCTCGAACTGGTCGCGCAGCTGCCGCGCGACGCGCGGGAACGCCGGCAGGTAGCAGCACTCGAACAGCGCGTCGCCGGCATGGCTTGCGACCGCGCCGAACACGCCGGGGCGCAGCATCGCGGTCACCAGCGCGCCGTAGCCGCCCGAGGACTTGCCCTGGAGCCCGCGACGCTCGTTCGTCGGTGCGGTCGGATAGCGGGCGTCGACGAACGGCACGACCTCGTCGCACAGGTAGTCCATGTAGCGGCCGAGCGACGGTGAGTTGACGAACTGCGACCCGCCGAGGCGCGTCCATGCGTCGACGAACACGATCACGGCGTCGGGCGTGTCGGTGGTGAGGAACAGCGCATCGAGCCGCTCGAAGATGGTCGGCTCGAACGGTTCGTGGGCGAGCCACCGGTCGAGCT
>DAHUYL010000029.1 GCA_027315255.1 Solirubrobacterales bacterium
CGGCCGCGCCGACGCCGAAGTCCGGCGAGCCCGGGCCGGCCGAGCGCAGCGGGCGGCTCTGGATCCCCGGGCGCTGAGGCGGGCGCCGCGCCGTCACCCGGCGCTCCGGCGGGGGCGCGCGGTATGCTCCGCGGCCGTAAACACCGGCCTCCACCCGCGCGTGAGCTCTATCCGCGCGTGCTCGGGTGGCGGCCTTCGCTTTTGATAGCGCTTCGAACATCCAACAACTGGTAGCGCTTTGAACGAGAACTTCCCGGAGGAGGGGCTTTGTCGAGCTTTCTGATCCACCACGGCGTGGTCGTGGCGCTGGTCTGCGCCGTCGCGGCCGTTGCGTACGGCGTCCTGACCTCGCAGGCACTGCTTGCGCTGTCGCCAGGCAACGAGCGGATGCGCGCGATCTCGTTGGCGGTCCAGGAGGGCGCCCGCGCCTATCTGAACCGCCAGTACACGACGATCGCCGGCGTCGGCGCGGTCATCTTCGTCCTGCTGATCCCGCTCCAGAACATTCGCGTCGCGATCGGGTTCCTGATCGGCGGCCTGTTCTCGGCGTCCGCCGGGTACATCGGCATGAACGTGTCGGTTCGCGCCAACGCGCGCGTCGCCGAGGCGGCCCGCGGCGGCGTCAGCAAGGCCCTGTCGGTCGCCTTCCGGGGCGGCGCCGTCACCGGCCTGCTTGTCGTCGGGCTGGCGCTGCTCGGGATCTCCGCGTACTACGGGATCCTCACATCGATCGCGGGCGAGAGCACCCGCCACGCCGTCGACGCGCTGATCGGCCTCGGCTTCGGCGGGTCGCTGATCTCGGTGGTCGCCAGGCTCGGCGGCGGCATCTTCACGAAGGCCGCTGACGTCGGCGCCGACCTCGTCGGCAAGATCGAGGCCGGGATCCCGGAGGACGACCCCCGCAACCCGGCAGTGATCGCCGACAACGTCGGCGACAACGTCGGCGACTGCGCGGGTATGGCGGCCGACCTGTTCGAGACCTATGCGGTCACCGCTGTCGCCGTGATGCTGCTGGGCGTGCTCCTGTTCAACCAGCAGTCGGCGGTTGCGCTGTACCCGCTGGTGCTCGGCGCGATCTCGATCATCGCCTCGATCATCGGCACGTTCGCGGTCCGCTCGGCGGCCGGCAAGGTCGAGCGTGCGCTCTACCAGGGGCTGATCGCCTCCGGCGGGCTCGCGGCGCTGGCGTTCATCCCGTTGACCTACTGGATGATGCACGACGTGACGCTCAAATCGGGCCAGGCGACTCCCCACTGGTGGAAGTTCTATCTGTGCGCGCTGATCGGGATCGCGGTGACGGCCTGCCTGTTCGTGATCACCGACTTCTTCACCTCGACGCGGTTCCCGCCGGTGCGTGCCACCGCGCGCGCCTCGCAGACCGGCCACGCGACCAACATCATCGAGGGGCTCGCGAAGGGCCTGCAGTCGACCGCGCCGCCGGCCCTGGTGATCGCATTCGGGATCCTCGGCGCCTGGAAGCTCGCGGGTGGCGGCACCAACGGCATCTACGGGATCGGCGTCGCCGTGATGGCACAGCTGTCCCTGACCGGACTGATCGTGGCGCTCGACGCGTTCGGGCCGATCACCGACAACGCCGGCGGGATCGCGGAGATGGCCGACCTGCCCGAGGAGGTCCGCAACGTGACCGATCCGCTCGACGCTGTCGGCAACACGACCAAGGCGGTCACGAAGGGGTACGCGATCGGCTCGGCCGCGCTCGCCGCACTGGTGCTGTTCAACGCCTTCCAGCGTGAGGTCGGCTTCAAGCACACGTTCGAGATCGGCAGCCCGCCCGTCCTGATCGGGCTGCTGATCGGCGGGTTGATGGTCTACCTGTTCGCATCGCTGGCGATGGAGGCGGTCGGCCGCGCCGGCGGCGCCGTCGTCGAGGAGGTCCGCCGTCAGTTCCGCGAGAAGCCGGGGATCATGGAGGGCACCGAGCAGCCCGAATACGGGACCGCGGTCGGGCTCGTGACGCGGGCAGCGCAGCGCGAGATGATCCTGCCGTCGCTGATCCCGATCCTCGTCCCGCTGATCGTCGGGCTGATCAGCGTCGAGGCGCTCGGCGGCCTGTTGATCGGGGTGATCGTGGTCGGCTTGTTCATGGCGATCGCGATGACCTCGGGCGGCGGGGCGTGGGACAACGCCAAGAAGCTGATCGAGGACGGCGCCTACGGTGGCAAGGGCTCGGAGGCGCACGCCGCGGCGGTCACCGGCGACACGGTCGGCGACCCGTACAAGGACACGGCCGGCCCGGCGATCAACCCGATGATCAAGGTAGCGAATATCGTCGCGTTGCTGATCATCCCGATCATCACTTGATGCATTTCGGGTCGGACGGGGGCACCCGTTGACGGAACCGCTTCTGGTCTTCGGGGCCGGTGCGGTGTTGAAGCCGCCGCAAGTTCCGTCCACAGGCGCCCCCATCCGACCCTTGCGACGCCTCGGATGATGCGGGGACTCGGCTCACTCCTTTCGCTTAGCGGGCGTAACCGAGCCGCTCGGCGTCCGCGATGATGCGAGGGGTCGGGTCGGGGTCGGTCCAGCTATCGTCTCTGCCGTGTTCATCTTGATCATCGGGTGCGGGCGGGTTGGCTCGGCTGTGGCCAGGAAGGCTCTGGAGGCGGGGCACGAGGTGTCGGTGCTCGACCGAGATCCGCTGTCGCACGAGCGGCTCGACCGCGAGCAGATGACCTGGGAGGACGCCGGCGGGCGGTTCACCGTCGGTGCGGCGCTCGACATCGACGGGCTGATCGAGGCCGGGATCGAGCGCTCCGACGTGTTCCTGGCGGCGACCTCCGGCGACAACACGAACCTCGTGATCGCGCAGATCGCCCAGCGCCGGTTCAAGGTGCCGCGGGTGGTCGTGCGGGTCGCCGACCCGGGCAGGGCCGCGTGGTACCAGGAGCAGGGCCTGCACACGATCTGCCCGACGCAGGTGGCGATCGACCAGGCGCAGAAGGTCGCACTGGCCCCGTGAACAGGCAGGACCGGCCGTGTACGTGATCATCGCCGGCGCCGGCAAGGTCGGCTGGAACCTCGCCCGCGAGCTGATCGCCAAGGACCGTGAGGTGACCGTGATCGAGTCCGACCACAATCGCTTCCGGGTCGTCGAAGACGAGCTCGAGCACGCGGTCCAGTACGGCGACGCCACCGAGTTGTGGGTGCTCGAGCGGGCAGGTATCGAACGCGCCAACCTCGTGATCGCCGTCACCGGCGACGACGAGGACAACATCCTGATCTGCCAGGTCGCCAAGGAGAAGTACGGCTGCCAGCGGATCGTCGCCCGTGTCAACAACCCACGCAACCTTCAGCACTTCAAGCTGCTCGGGATCCAGCCAGCGGTGTCGGCGACCGATCTGATCCTGCGACTGATCGAGCACGAGGTGCCCGAGTACGGGTTGATTCAGCTGCTGGCGCTCGAGGAGGAGCACCTCGAGATCATCGAGCTCGAGGTAGGCGAGGGCTGCGAAGCGGACGGCAAGCGCGTTCAGGACATCGATCTGCCCGACGGCTCGCTGATCATCTCCGTGCTGCGCGGCGGCGTCGGGTTCGTGCCCAAGGCCGATTCCGTGATCGAGGCGGGCGACCAGGTGCTACTGATCCTCGATCCCGGGCTCGAGGCTGAGATCACGCTGCAGTTCGCGCCGACCGGCGCGAGCGCGTCGGCCTGAATCCACCCCCGTCGGCCGGCATCCACGCCCGCGGGCCTGCCTGCGGGTGCGACTCCTCGCCGCTAACCTTGACGCTCTCGCTGCCCGGTCGTCTAGTGGCAAGACACGCGGCTCTGGACCGCGGAACGGTGGTTCGAATCCATCCCGGGCAGCCTCTCGCGCGCGATGCGCCATGCAGCGCCGTGAGCGGGCATGGGCCACCTTTCGCCAGCCAGAGGCGGGCTGCCGCGATCGCCAGGAATGCCGCAGCCCCGGTGAGGGCGGCAACGAGCGCGATGCCGATCTATAGTTAATCGTTGTCGTCCGCCCAGGCCCCGGGATCGTCGCTGCGGCGGTCGGCGTGTCGGATGGGGTGGCTTGCGCAGATTGAGGTGATGCTTGCCGGGCTGGACGCCCCGGCGGCGTTGCTGGACGAGCGCGGTCTGGTTGTCAGGTCCAATCGCGCGCTGCTGGAGCTGATCGGCGCAACTGGTGGAGTGGACGGGGTTGATGTCCCGCTGTGGCGGCGGCTGGGCGACGGCGACGGACGCAGCCCGCTGGCGTGCGGGTTCCGGCGGGCTCTGCGCTCCGACCAGGCGACGGTCGGAACGGCTCGCGCGACGCGGCCAGATGGCCCGTCCGTGTGCTGGAAGCTCGTCCGGCTGGGCGCCGACGGTGAACGGCCGCTGGTTGTGGCGGTGGGCTCGATCCGCGAGGAGCAGCGCGTGCCGGCGCGCGAGCATGCGGCGCTGTTCCGCGTCGCGCTGGCGATCGCGAGCGGGACGAATCCGGTGGCGGTGTTCCTGCTGGTGGCGGAGGAGGCTGCGCGCCTGCTGAACGCCGAGATCGGGTCGATCGCTCGCTTCGAATCGGCCACCGAGCTCGTCAATCTGGCTGCCTGGAGAACGGGTGGGGAGGCCTCGATGCTGCCTCCGTACGGGGTACGTCAGCCGATCATCCGGGGCAGCGCGACCGAGCGGGTAGCGCGAACCGGTCGTCCTGCGCGCGTGTCAGGCTATGACCGGACGGACGGTCAGATCGCCACGATCCTGAGTCGGGCCGGTGCGCGTACTGGCGCCAGCGCGCCGGTATACACGCGCGGGCAACTCTGGGGCTGCGTGTCAGTCGCCACGACCGGATCGAGGCCGCTGGGTCCGGACGCGGAGCGGCTGCTCGCCGAGTTTGCGCAGCTCGTGACGGTCGCGCTCGAGAACGCGGAGATTCGCGAGCGTCTGGTGATCGAGGCGACGACGGACTCGCTGACCGGCCTGCCCAACCATCGCGCGTTGCAGGAACGGCTGCGTGCGTCGGTCGCGCATGCGCATCGGATGGGCGGTCAGCTTGCGCTGGTACTGCTCGACGTCGACTCGTTCAAGACGATCAACGACACGTATGGGCATCAAGTCGGGGACGCGGTGCTCGTCGACGTCGCGGCAAGGCTGCGCTCGACCGTTCGCAGCGGGGAGCTGGTCGCGAGGTTGGGTGGAGATGAGTTCGCGTTGCTGATGCCCGATGCTGACGCGGTGCAGGCGCAGGCGCTGGCTACCCGCGCGATCGCCGGGATTCGTGGCACCGCGATGGGCGAGGTCGGGCGACTGACGTGCTCAGCCGGTGTCTGCGATCTCGAGCACGCCACCGATGCCGACGAGATCTACCGGTTCGCGGACGGCGCGCTGTACTGGGCCAAGGAGCACGGGCGCGATCAGGTGTGCGTGTACGCATCCGAGGTCGTCACCGACCTCTCGGCGCAGGAGCGGGCCGAGCATCTCAGTCGCCTGCAGGCGCGCTCTGCGTTGCTGGCGCTCGCGCGTGCGGTCGATGCCAAGGACCCGTCGACGCAGCGCCATTCCGAGCGGGTGGCAGAGCTCGCTGCCCGGCTGTCGGTCGAGCTCGGCTGGAGCTCGGAGGCGACTGCGCGACTGCGTCAGGCAGCGCTCGTCCACGACGTCGGGAAGATCGGCATCCCCGACGCGATGCTGGTCAAGTCCGACGATCTGACCGAGCGCGAATACGAGATCGTCCAGCAGCACGCCGAGCTCGGCGCGCGAATCACCCAGGACGTTCTCGACCACGACCAGGTCGCCTGGATCCGCCACCACCACGAGCGGTGGAACGGGTCAGGCTATCCCGACGGGCTCGATGGAGACGGCATTCCCGTCGGCGCGCAGCTGCTGGCCGTCGCCGACGCGTACGACACCATGACCAGCGACCGGCCGTACCGCCGTGCGATGACTGCATCACGGGCGCTGGAAGAGGCTCAGCGAGTCGCCGGAACGCAGTTCTCACCAAAGGTGGTCGCCGCTCTCCGGCGCTTGATCGAAGCCGATGAAGCCGCCATGTGACACCCCGATCGTCGACGACGCGACCGCTGCGGCGTAGACGGCGTGGGAGACGCACGCGGTGGCGAGAACGTCGCGCGACCAGCGCCACGGAGGTGGCGTGCGTCCCAGCAGCGGGAACCAGCAAGCGGCTGTCCCGCCGCTGCGGGGGCGAGATTGCTAACGGGCGGATCGGCGATGCCGATTATGTGGGTCTGTGAGCTCGGCAATCAGACTCCGTGGGCGATCAGGCGAGAGGACGCGACTGCTCGCGCGTCTGGTGGACGCCTCGGCCGTCCACGCCGACGAGCGTCTGCTCGCCGGGCGGACGGCCGGGGGGCTGTGGACGCTGGGAGGAGCCACGCTCGCGTCGTTCGCCATCCTGCCGGGGATCGACCACGCCCACCGAGGCGCGGTGCTCGCGCTCGGCGCCGGGGCGTTTGCGTGGGGGCTGATCCAGCTCGTGGCGATCCCGTGGAGGCGCGCCGCCGACTGGCTGCTTCACGCTTCGGTGATCGCCGGCCTGGCCGTGATCGCGGGAGCGGTCGCCGCTTCCGGAGGGAGCCGCTCGCCGGGTTGGGTCTACCTGTTCTTCATCGCGGTGTTCGTGTCGTACTTCTTCCGGGCGTCCGCGGCCGGCGTGTACCTGACGGGCTGCGTGCTCGTCCAGGCCGCGCCGCTGGCCTACGACTCCGGCTGGAGCCACACCGCCTACGCCGGCGAGCTGGTCGTCGGAGCGCCCGCACTGGTCGTGTTCGGGTCGACCGTCCTGCTCGGCAACTCGCTGATCCACGAGCATCGCGCCCGGGCCGAGCTCCTCGCCCGTGAACAGGCGGCGCTGCGACGAATCGCAACCGCCGTGATCCACGGCGAGGAGCCCGAGACCCTGTTCGCGCTCGTCGCGCGGGAGGCGGCGGCGCTTCTCGGCGCCGGGGCCGCGGGCGTGCTGCGCTTCGGCGAGGGCGAGACGGCGACCGTGATGGGGGCGTGGGCGGATCACGACGGCGGCAGCTACCAGGCCGGCACGAACATTCCCGTGCGCCCCGGAGGCGACGTCGCGCAGGCTCGGGATCAGCAGACCGCCGCACGGATCAACGACCACCCGCCCGGCAGCCCCGTCGACCGGCTCGGCTACACCGCCAGCATCGTCGCGCCCGTCGTCGTCGCCGACCGTAGCTGGGGCGCGCTGGCGGTCGCCGCGCGCGGTCCGCTCACCGTCGACGACGAGGACAAGTTATTGCAGTTCGGCGCGCTCCTCTCGAGTGCGATCGCCAGCATCGACGAGCGCGCGCTGCTCGCCAACCAGGCGGCCACCGACCCGCTCACCGGCCTCGCGAACCGGCGCGCGCTGCACGAGCGGCTGATGGCCGACGTCTCGCGTGCGCAACGGCACTCGAGCACGGTCGCGGTCGCGCTGGTCGACCTCGACGAGTTCAAGCAGGTGAACGACATGCGCGGCCACGGCGCCGGCGACGACCTGCTGATCCGAGTCGCCGACTGCCTCAGCCAGCACGCCCGCGCCGAGGACACGGTTGCACGACTCGGCGGCGACGAGTTCGCCTGGATCATGCCCGAGACCTCCCGCGAGCAGGCGCTCGTCGCGATCGAGCGGGTGCGACGTCACGTCTCCGCGACCAGCCCGCAGGACCGGGTCACGGTGTCCGCGGGGATCTGCGACACGACCGCCAGCTGGCATCCCGCAGAGCTCCTCCGGTTCGCCGACAGCGCCCTGTACTGGAGCAAGACGAACGGCCGCAATCGTTCCCGGATCTACGCCCCGGAGCTGATGAGCCAGCCGCCGGCGCTCCAGTAGCGGAGCGCTTCCGCCGGCCGCGAGTCAGGCAGGGTCGACGAACTCCGGCGCGATGTCGCCGAAGCTCGCGGCGGCGGCTGTCAGCTGGTTGCGCGAGCCGATCAGGCGCAGCTGCAGCTCGGCCTCGAGGGCGAGCGTCTGCTGCGCCGGGCCGGACCACGCCTCGTCGTACAGGCGCTTGGCAGCGCGGACCGCGTCGGGCGAGCGTGCGGCGATCTCGTCCGCCAGCTCGCGGGCGGCCGCGAGTGGCTCGTCGGCGACGCGGGTGACGAGACCGAGGCGGCCGGCTTCCTCGCCGGATACGACCCGGCCCGTGAACGTCAGCTCCTTGGCGAGGTCGATCCCGACCAGTCGCGGAAGCGCGCGCGTGATGCCCATGTCCGGAATCAGTCCGAGGCGGACCTCCATGATCGACAGCCGCGCGTCGGGTGCGGCGATTCGGATGTCGGCGCCGAGCGCGATCTGCAGCCCGCCGCCGAAGCAGGCGCCGTGGATCGCCGCGATCACCGGTACGGGCAGCTGTGCCCAGCCGCACGAGACCTGCTGGAAGAAGGTCGGAGGTGGCTCGCGCAGACGGGCGAGGGTCGTCTCGCTGCCAAGCGCGGCCGCCGCGCCCGCGAGGTCGAGCCCCGAGCAGAAGCTGGCGCCGTGCCCGTGGAGGATCACGGCCCGGATCGCGGCCGTCGCCCGCAGCTGCTCGATCGCGGCGATGATCGCCTCGAACATCTCCAGATCGAGCGCGTTGTGCTTGTCCGGCCGGCTCAGCCCGACCGTCGCGACGTGGCCCTCGATCGTGACCCGGACCCGCTCGCTCACCATGCTGATCCTACATCCGCCGGCACTGCCCACGAGCGGGCGACGCCTGGCTCGCCGCGTGCCTCGGTCCCTGGGAACGGCCGGCCCGTCAGCGGCCGCGGCACGCTGCTTGCCGGTTGCGGTTGCGCGCATGAGTTTCGTCGGATCGAACGCGCTGGCGCAACGCCGTGCCGCGGTAGCCGGGTAGAGAGGCACATCGCCGGCGGCGCAGCGGGCGCGAGACGGGGCGGGGCGCGCGGCGGGTGGCGTGGGTCGTGCCGGCACAACCGCGCCAGCACCGGCCCCGCGACCACACCGCGCGCAGCCACGCCGCCATACGCAGCGGATCTGCACCACCCCAACCGCAAGCCTCGGTGCTGTCGACGTTATGCGGTTTCCGGGGGAGCCTCCCGCCGGACCCGCCTGGACTCTGCAACAGCGTGCGACTGCCCCACCATCACCGACCACGGGCGCCCTGCTGACCCGCACGGTCCTCCCGGCATCCACACCCGACCGTGACCTGCACGCAGACCGCCGCTCACGCGCACGCGTCCGCGACCCGCGGGCGCGTGTGGCCACGCGCTCGCCGTCGCGTCGCAACGGCCGGCCGATCGCGATCTACCCGACAAAGCACTGTGAGGCGTTAGCGACCCGGCGCGGGCGTCCGGCGGCGCGGGCGGCAATCGCCGAGGTCGACCGTGACCGGGTCGCCGACGCGCACCCGGCCGGGTTGGACGACCCGGCCGTGGATGCCGAACGGGACCGGCTCGGTGGACTCGATCTCCCCGCGGTAGCCGCGGATCAAATCGAGCGTCGGCAGGTCGATCCGGCCGCTCTCGGGGTCGCGGCTCGTGACCAGGCAGCGCCCCACGTGGCCTCCCGGCTCGACGACCGCCCCGCCGACGCGGACCCGCCGGCCGATCCAGGCATCCTCGCCGTGGGCACTCACGCCGTCGAACTCGATCAGCATCCGGAAGCGCCGGGCGTCGACCGCGTCGACTCCGGCCTCGGCGGCGATCCGCGCAAGCGACGCGCGCGAGATCATGCTCACCGCTCCCGCGGCGCCGCGGTCGACGCCGCCTGCGACCTCGACGAGGCGAACCGGCCGCCCCACGTGTTCGCTGAGCGCCGCCGCCCACGGACCGTCGACGAGCGTGACCGTGCGCGGCTCCGAGAAGAAGCGGATCTCGAGCGGCCCGGCCGTGGCGACCGCGCCCTCGGCCGCGCGACCGTCGGGGAACGCCAGCCGCAGCCGCCGCGAGTCCGCGTCGAAGGCGGCCACGACCGACAGCAGATCCCCGAGCACCTTGCCGTTCAGCATCCGGTGGCGCTCGTCGATCACCAGGAACCGCCGGTCGCCGCGCACGCCGAGCGGCTCGAGCTCGATCTCCCGCACCTCGACCAGCCGCGTGCCCTTGACCGCGGTCAGCGACAGCGCCGTGACGGTCGCCCGATCGCCCGGGTCAGGCTGCGTCGGCATCCCCGTTCCCGTCCTCCCAGGCACGGTACAGCTCGAAGTAGCGGCCCCGGCGGGCGAGCAACTCGGCGTGCGTGCCCGATTCGACCGCGCGTCCGCCGTCGAGCACGACGATCCGGCCGGCCTGGCGGATCGTCGAGAGCCGGTGGGCGATCACGATCGCGGTGCGGCCGGCGAGCAGCCGCCGCAGCCCCGCCTCGATCAGCCGTTCGGTGCGCACGTCGACGTTCGAGGTCGCCTCGTCGAGCACGAGGATCCGCGGGTCGGCGACCAGCGCCCGCGCGAACGCGACCAGCTGGCGCTGTCCGGCCGACAGCTGCACGCCGCGCTCGCCGACCTCGGTGTCGAGCCCGTCCGGCAGCGCCGCGACGAACTCCTCGCCGCCGACCGCGCGGATCGCCGCGTGCAGCTCGGCGTCGGTCGCCTCCGGGCGCCCGAACGCGACGTTGTCGCGGATGCTGCCGCTGAACAGGAACCCCTCCTGCGGCACGATCCCGAGCTGCGAGCGCAGCGACTGCGCGGTCACCGAGCGCAGGTCGTGGCCGTCGAGCAGCACCCGGCCCTCGGTCGGGTCGTAGAACCGCGCGATCAGCTTCGCCAGGGTCGACTTGCCGGCGCCGGTCGCCCCGACGAGCGCGACCGTCTGACCGACCGGGACGGACAACTCGACGCCGCGCAGCGCCCACGGTCCGGGGTCCTCACCGGAGTAGCGGAAGCCGACGCGCTCGAGCCGGAGCTCGCCACGCACGCGCGGCAGCGGCTTCGCGTCCGGCGCGTCGACGAGGTCCGGCTGCTCGTCGAGCAGCCCGAAGATCTTGTCGAGCGCGGCCATCCCTGCGCGATAGGTGGTGTACAGCTGCGACAGCTCCTGGATCGGGGAGAAGAAGTTGTTGAGCGCCGCGACGAACGCGAACACGACTCCGGTCGAGGTGTGGCCGTCGATCGCGGCGAACCCTCCGGCGAGCAGGATCGCGACCGTGACCAGCGCAGACAGCAGCTCGACCGCCGGGAAGTAGGCCGCGTTCAGGTGGACGGTCGTCATGTTGGCCGCGCGGCTGCGCTCGTTCAGGTACCCGAACCGCTGCAGGTGCTCGCGCTCCTGGGCGAACGCGCGGATCACGCGGATGCCCGACAGCGTCTCCTGCAGGTAGCCGGTGATCGCCGCGATCCGCTCGCGCGTGAGCCTGTAGGCGTCGGCCGAGGCGATCCGGAAGGCGACCGCGCCGGCGATCAGCAGCGGCAGCGCGCCGAACGCGTAGAGCGCCAGCTGCGCGTCGAGCACCACCAGGATCACGACGACGCCGATCAGCGTCAGCCCCGACTGGAACAGCGTTGCGACGCCGTCCGAGACGAGCGTGTCGAGCGCCTCGACGTCGTTGGTCAGCCGCGAGATGATCACGCCCGCGCGGCGGCGCGAGTAGAAGCCGATCGACAGCGTCTGAAGGTGGGCGAACAGCCGCACGCGGAGGTCCTGGAGCACGCGCTGCCCGACCCAGCCGACGAGGTAGGTCTGGGCGTAGGACGCGACCGCCGCCACCACCGCGGAGGCCAGGAACCCGGCGACGATCAGCTCGAGCGCGCCGGTGTCGTGGCGGTTGATCCCGTTGTCGATCGCGAGCTTGGCCAGCGGCGCCGGTGCCAGCGCCGCGGCGGTCGCGGTAACCAGCGCGACGAGCATCGCCGCCACCCGCCAGCGGTACGGCGCGAGCAGCTCGATCAGACCGCGCTGCTTTCTGCCGCGGGCGCCCGGCTTGCCGGCACGGGCGCCCGCGGGGGTGGCGCTGACCGTGCTCACAGCGCGCCTCCACTGCTCGCCACCGCCCGCGGCGCGGGGTCACCCAGCTCCGCGATCCCGCGCACCACGGCCGAGCGTTCGACGAGATCCTCGAGCGGCCCGCGGTCGATCACCCGCCCCGCCTCCATCACGACCACCTCGTCCGCCAGCGCCAGCGTCGAGCGGCGGTGGGCGATCCGCAGCGTCGTGCGACCCGCCAGCAGCTCGCGCAGGCCCGCTTCGAGCAGGCGTTCGGTGGCGGCGTCGACCGACGAGGTGGCGTCGTCGAGGATCAGGATCCGCGGGTCGGCGAGGATCGCGCGGGCGATCGCGAGTCGCTGACGCTGGCCGCCCGACAGGGTCAGGCCGCGCTCGCCGATCAGCGTGTCATAGCCGTCGGGCAGGGCTTCGATGAACTCGTGCGCCTGGGCAGCGCGAGCGGCACGCACGACCTCGTCACGGCTCGCCTCCGCGCGCGCGTTGGCGATGTTCTCGTGCACCGTCGCCGAGAACAGGAACGGGTCGTCGTCGACGACCGCGATCGCGCGGCGCAGCGACGCCGGCTCGACCTCGCGCACGTCGGCGCCGTCGATCCGCACGCTGCCCGCGCTGACGTCGTACAGCCGCGGCAGCAGCGAGACGAGCGCGGTCTTGCCCGACCCCATCGCGCCGACGATCGCCACCGTCTCGCCCGGCTCGATCTCGAGGTCGACGTCGCGCACCGCGGCACGGGCAGCGCCGTCGAACCGCAGCGTCGCGCCGCTCAGCTCGATCCGGCCCGGGCCCGCGGGCAGCGCCGGCGCGCCTGCCGGGACCGTCATCCGCGGCGCGCGGTCGAGGATCTCGAAGATGCGGGCCCCCGAGGCGGTCGCCCGCTGGGCCGAGCCGAGCATGAAGCCGAGCATCGACATCGGCGAGATCAGCATCAGCAGGTACGCGTAGAAGGCGGTGAACTGGCCGAGCGTGAGGCTGCCGTCGATCACCTCGCGGCCGCCGACGAGCAGCACCACCGCGAGCCCGATGTTCGGCAGGAAGCCGATCGACGGCACGAACCGCGCCTGCAGCCTGTTGGCGAAGATCGCCTGGCGAAACAGCCGCTCGGCGGCAACGCGGAACCGCTGCACCTGCTGGCGCTCGCGCGCGAACGCCTTGACGACGCGGATGCCCGAGATGTTCTCCTGCGCGAACGCGGTCAGCTCGGCGATCTGCTGCTGGACCTCCTGCAGGGCGGGCCGCGAGCGCCGGCCGAAGCGGCTCGCGAGCACTACCACGAGCGGTACCGGCAGGAGCGACAGCGCCGCGAGCAGCGGGTCGATCGCCACCATCGCCACCGCCGCCAGCGCGATCGTCAGAATCGACTGGGCGATGAAGATCAGGCCGTAGCCGAGGAAGAAGCGGACCGCCTGGAGGTCGACGGTCACGCGCGACATCAGCTGGCCGGTCTGCTGGCGGTCGAAGAACGACAGCTCGAGCCGCTGGAGGTGGCCGTACAGGAGGTTGCGGAGGTCCAGCTCGACTCCGAGCGAGACGCGGCCGGAGACGAGCCGGCGCCCGACGCTGAGCCCCAGTCGCAGGACCCCGGCGACGGCGATCAGCACCGCCCAGGTGATCAGGGCGTGGCGGTCGTGGGGCGGGCGGACGGCGTCGATCGCCTGTCCTGTCATGTACGGGATCGCGACGGTCGCGACCATCGCTCCGAACGCGAGGACAAACGATCTGACGACGCCGCGCCGGTACGGTTTGAGGAAGCCGAGCAGGCGCGCGAACGTTGACACTACTTCAGAAAGTATAGTGGAAGCCGCCGGCGAGCACCCCGCACAGCCCGTGCTCCAAGCCGGGCTGTGCGGCGATCGTTACTGGGGCGGTAGCTGGTTGAGCACGAGCAGGTTGGCTCCGTCCTGCTCTGTCTCGATCTGCTCGGAGAACAACCCGTGCCCGGTGATCTGGTCGACCAGGCCGGCCTCCTGGGTCTTCACCCACAGCGACAGGTCGGGGACCGGGGGCGGGTACTGCGACAGCGTGCTCGCGAGCGGGGTGGCGAGCCAAGGCGCCAGCTCGGCGCGCACGAACAGGACCGCGACGGTGACCGGCACCGAGCTGGTGGTGCTCGGTGGCGCCGAGGCCGGCGGCGGCGTCGCGGTCAGCCGGCTCGCGGTGCTCGACGCGGTTCGCCCCGGCGGGAGCACGACGATCACGTTGTCGGTCCTGGGCAGATAGCGGAACGAGTACAGCGCGAGCTCGAGCGCCTCGCGCCGGAGCAGCAGCAGCCTCGCGCCTGAAGGCGTGCCCGCGAGCGCGCAATCGGAGGCCCCGAGGCCGCATACGTCGTAGGCGACCGTCCTGCCGCCGAGCAGCGACAGGTTCTGCGTTGCGCTCGCGCCGCTGCCGATCGCGACCGTGTAGCCGCTGCCGGCGGTGGCGCTCGCGTCGTTCGGGTTGGCGAGCCTCATCACCGTGACCACGTCGAGCTGGTCGGCGGCGGTCAGGCGGTAGAGCGGCGCCACGCGCTCGGCGATCTCGGTCGCGCCGGTCGTGCCGCCGGTGCTCGGCGACCACGGCGACCAGCGCGCGCCCGCGACCCTGTGGCCGCCACCGGCGGCGAGCAACCCGATGGCGACCCCGATCGCGCCGATCGCGATCCCGAACAGGACGGCGGTCGCGAGCCGGAAGCGGTCGAGCTGGGCGGGCGCGGCACGGCCACTCAGGACGCTCAAACCGTCGGCCACGAGCGCTCGTCCGTCAGGTCGATCTCCGGCCGCACGAGCCCGACGCCGTCGAGCAGGTCGACGACCGCGTCGCCGTAGATCTCCTTCTCCGCCACCAGCCGGTCGGCGATCGTGTGCAGCTGGGCGCGATTGGCCGCCATCAGCGCGTATGCGGTCACGTACGCCTGACCGAGGATCCGCGCGGCGGCGCTGCGCTTGGCGGGATCGCGCAGCACGCCGGCGATCGGGTCCTCGCCGAGGAAGCCGGCGCCGCTCGCCCGATTCATGATCGCCGCGCCGATCCGCTCGAGCCGCTTCGAGACCCGCTCGCCGTCCTCCTCCAGCGCGGCGCTGCCCGCCAGGTGGACCGGCTCGGGGCCCATCGCCCAGACCCCGACCATCGAGGCCGCGATCGCGGTCGCCGAGGCGACGTCGCCCGCGACCCCCTGGCTGTTCTCGCCGTAGATCGCGTGCTCGGCCGCCATCGCCCCGAGGATCATCGTCAGGCTCCCGATCACGCGGCTGCGGAAGCGGTTGAACCGCTCCTCCTTCTCCATGCTCTGGTAATGGCCGAGCGAGCCGCCGCGCTTGCGGATCGAGAGCCGCGTCGAGAGCACGTCGTGCTCCATGTGGACGTGGCCGGCGATCGCGTGACCGGCCTCGTGGATCGCGACCGCCTTGGACTCCTCGGGGACGTAGTCGATGTTCTGCGCGGTCCCCGTCTCGACGGTCGTCATCGCCTCGACGATGTCGAACCAGCCGAATCGTGGCCGGCCCTCGGAGTGGGCGATCGTCAGTGCCATCGAGCAGCACTGCTCGATCATCGACGGCGAGTAGCCGTTGGTGATCCGCGCCAGCTCGTCGCGGCGGCGCTCGGTGTCGAGATCGGGCTCGTGGTCGACGTTGTTCAGGTAGAGGTCGAAGATGTCGAGCCGGTCGTCCTTGGTCGGGGTGCGGAACCAGATGTGGCGGCCCATCCGGCCGGGGCGGACGAGCGCCGGATCGAGCACGTTGATCGGGACGTTGCAGGCGCCGATGAAGTAGATCTGCTCGGGGCGCGGGCGCGGCGGCGCCAGGCGCAGCGGAACTGATCCGATCTGAGAAGGGACGACGAACATCGCGTCGAGGAACGTGTTCAGCCGGTTGGTGAGGAACTTCCTGAACGCCGGCGGCTCGTCGATCCCGTCCATCACGACGAGCAGCTGGTTGAGCGCCTGGCCGCCGGAGCCGCCGCCCATCCCGAAGCCGGGGTAGAAGCGCTGGACGCGGTCGCGCACGCGCTCGGCGAACGCGGCGTAGCCGGTCAGCCGGCGGTCCGCGCGCAGCGCGAACAGCTGCTCGCGCCACTCGCGCGACTCGACGACGACGTCGCCCGAGGACATCAGCAGCCCGAGCTGCGAGGTCTGGCTGGCGGCGCCGGCGCCGGCCGACGTTGCGCCGAGTCCGGCTCCGAGCGACGCGCGGCGCATCCCGACCGCGTCGATCTCGTCGATGAACACGATGCACTGCCCGCCCCACTTGCGTGCCAGCTTTCGCGCCTTGCGGGCGAGGAACTGGACCGTGATCGCGTCCATCCCGATGAACATGCCGGCGAAGCCAGATCCTGGGATCGTCACGAACGGGCAGTTGAACTCGGTCGCGATCGCCTTGGAGATCATCGTCTTGCCGGTCCCGGGGGCGCCGAGGAACAGCAGCCCGCGCTCGCGCTTGCCGCCGGCCTTCTCGAACTCCTCGCCGGACTGCCACAGCGAGATCACGCGCGTGATCTCCTCCTTGGCCTCTGCCTGGCCGCGGACGTCGTCGATCTTCACCCCCCAGCTCGCGTCGCCGGGCTCGTAGCCGCGGATCTGTCGCACGGCGAAGAACAGGAACGGCCCGAAGAAGATCGCGAAGTTGACGAAGAACAGGAGCGGCAGCTGCACGAACACGAGCGCCAGCTGCGGCAGCGTGTTGGGTGGGAAGATCTGGTGCAGGCCCTGGAACGGGTGGAAGAACGGCGCGCTCACCCCGGCGAAGGCGAACAGCGCCTGGCACAGGGCGAGCAGCGCGAACACCGCTGCCACGTACAGCGGCAGGTGCAGGAACTTGGTGCGCCACCACCAGTAGCGCCGGCGCGCGACGATGTCCTGCTGCTTCAGGCTCTGGTCGGCGCCGAACAGGCTGGGGGACGGGATCAGCCTGCGCATCACCACCTCGACGAGCCCGCGGAACATCAGCACGGCGGCCGCCGCCACAACCAACGACCAGATCAGGCCGATGTCGTTGGTGTCGTACAGGACCAGGAAGAACGCCGGCGCCGTCAGCAGCGCGACGACGGTGGCGGCGCGCGTCAGCTGGCGCCACTCGGACGCGAGCGCCGAGGCGTGCTCGTTGACTGCACCCCGCAGCGGCGTGGTCTCCTCGGCGTAGGCCATCGGGTGGCTTGTGAGGGTAGCGACAAGCGTCCTGCGCGCCCAGCGCCCGTTCGGCTGGTCGCTCGGTTAGGCTGCCGTGCCATGAACTACGAACGCTCAGCGCACGTCGCGGCCAGCCCCGAGCGGCTGTATGACGTCCTGTCGAAGGCAGAGAACCTCCCGCACTTCGTCCCGCAGCTGACCGCGGTGCGCGAGCTCGGCGGCGACCGGATCGAGGTCGAGGCACGCTACGGCGGCCACACCCACAAGGGCGAGGCATGGCTCCGCGGCGACGAGGCGAGGCACCGGGTCGAGTGGGGCGTCGACGGGACCTCGTACCGCGGTTCGTTCGAGGTTGGACCCGACGGCGACGGCGCGAGGCTCGTGCTCGAGCTGACGACCGAACACGAACACGACTTCGAGGCCGACGTCAGCGGCACGCTCGACGCGGTGCGGCGCCTGCTCGAATCCGAGGTCTGAGCCGGCGGACATAGACTCCCGTCCGCGAATGACGGGAATCTTCGACGGGACCTACGCCCGCGGCGCGGCTGCCCCGCTCGTCGCGGGGCGCGGCTGGCTCGGCGCGATGCTCGAAGTCGAGGCGGCGCTGGCGGCCGCGACCGCCGAGCTCGGGGAGATCCCCGGGGAGGCGGCCGCGGCGATCGCCGCCGCCTGCATGCCCGAGCGCTTCGACCTCGAGGCGATCGCCGCGGCGGCTGCTGACCACGTGACGCCGGTGGTGCCGCTGGTGCGCGAGCTGCGCGCCGCGGTCGGCGATGCCGTGGCGCCATACGTTCACTGCGGAGCGACCAGCCAGGACGTGGTCGACACGGCCGCGATGCTGCTCGCGCGGCGGGCGCTCGAGACGATCGACGCCGACGTGGCGGCCGCCGTCGAGGCGGCCGCTCGCCTTGCCGACACCAACCGCGCTACCGCGATGATCGGGCGGACGCTGCTTCAGCCGGCGCTGCCGGTGTCGTTCGGGCTGCGCGCGGCCGGCTGGGCGGCTGGGCTGGGCGGCGCGCGCGCCGACCTCGTCCGGATCGCCGAGACCGGCCTGCCGGTGCAGATGGGAGGGCCGGTCGGCAGCCGCTCGCCCGCGCTCGCCGGTGCCGTCGCGCGAGCGCTGGGGTTGAGCGCTCCGGCGCTCCCGTGGCACACCATCCGGCTGGCGCCGGCGCGGCTGGCAGGCGCCCTCGGCACGCTCACGGGGGTGCTCGCGAAGATCGCGCGCGACGTCACGCTGCTGGCTCAGGGCGAGGTGGGGGAGGCGGCCGAGGGCGGCGATGGCGAGCGCGGCGGCTCGACCGCGATGGCGCACAAGCACAACCCTGTCGCGGCCGTGTCGGTGCTGGCGTGCGCGAAGCGGGCGCCCGGGCTGGTGGCGACGATGCTGTCCGCGATGGAGCAGGAGCACGAGCGCGCCGCCGGCGCCTGGCAGGCCGAGTGGGGGACGCTGTCGGAGCTGCTGCGGTTGGCCGGATCGGCCGCCGCGTGGGGACGCGACCTGCTCGAGCACCTGGTGATCGACCCCGACCGGATGCGACTGAATCTCGAGCGGACGTCCGCAGCCGGGGCCGAGCAGGGCGCCGGGCTGGGCGCGGCGTCGGAGTTGATCGACCGGGCGCTGGCGGGGCTGGCGAGGTGAGCGCGGTCGAGCTGTTCCACCTGGTCGATGGTCCGGCGGAGGGGCCGGTCGATGGCGGGCGCCCGCCGCTGCTGCTGGGGAACTCGCTCTGCACGACGCTCGCCATGTGGGAGTCGTCGCTGCCCGGGCTGACTGCCGCCGGACGGGTGATCCGGTTCGATCTGCGAGGTCACGGTCGCTCGCCGGCGCCGCCCGGGCCGTACACGCTCGCCGAGCTCGGCGGTGACGTGCTCGCGCTGCTCGACCGGCTCGGGATCGAGCGCGTCGACTACGCCGGGGTCTCGATCGGCGGGATGGTGGGGATGTGGCTGGCGGCATCGGCGCCCGAGCGGGTGCGGCGGCTGGTGGTCGTGTGCAGCTCGGCGAAGCTCGACTCAGGCGCGTTCCGGGCGCGGGCGCAGGCCGTGCTCGCAGCGGGGTCGACGGCGCCCGTCGTCGATGCCGTGCTCGCCCGGTGGTTCACCCCCGGGTTTGCCGCGGCTCATGCACCGGTGCTCGCCGAGCTGCGGGAGATGTTCGTCGCCACGCCCGCGGGCGGCTACGCCGGCTGCTGCGAGGCGCTCGCCTCGATGGATCTCCGCCCGGAGTTGCCGCGGATCGGCGCGCCGACGCTCGTGATCGGCGGCGCGCAGGACGAGGCGCTGCCGCCTGCCGCACACAGCGAGCCGATCGCTCGCGCGATCCCCGGGGCGCGGTACGAGCTGGTCTCGCCGGCGGCGCATATCGCGCCGATCGAGCGGGCGGCGGAGGTCACGGGGTTGATCCTCGGCCACCTGGGCGTGGTGCCGGCCGGGATCAGCGACGCCGCCCGCCGGCTGCAGGGGATGCGGATCCGCCGCGCCGTCCTCGGCGACGCGCACGTCGATCGCGCGGTCGCCACGACGACCGCGTTCACCGAGGGGTTCCAGGACTTCATCACGCGGGTCGCGTGGGGCGACATCTGGGCCCGCGAGGGGCTCGATCGCCGTACCCGCAGCGCGATCACGCTGGCGACGCTGACCGCGCTCGGGCGCGAGGGCGAGCTCGAGCTCCACGTCCGCGCGGCGATCCGCAACGGGCTCACGGTTTCCGAGATCGGCGAAGTGCTGCTGCACACGGCCGTGTACGCCGGGGTGCCGGCGGCGAACGCCGCGCTCGCGCTCGCGCGGCGGGTCCTGAGCGAGGACGGGCTGATCTGACTCCGTAGCATCGCCGGGGTGGCCGCCGTCGATCGCCCCGCCGCCAGCCGCGGCCTGCTCGCGCGCGCGCCGTCGCCGCTGCTCGTGCTCGGCGGGATCGCGTCGGTGCAGACCGGCGCGGCGATCGCGATCAAGCTGTTCGGCACGATCGGGGCGGGCGGGGCGGTGCTGCTGCGGCTCGTCGCCGCGAGCGTGATCCTGCTGGCGGTGTGGCGCCCCCGGCTCACAGGCCGGGGGCGCCACGAGTGGCGCCTGGCCGTCCTGTTCGGGGCGGTGCTGGCGGGGATGAACCTCGCCTTCTACCACGCGATCGCACGGATCCCGCTGGGCGTGGCCGTGACGATCGAGTTCGTCGGGCCGCTCGGGGTGGCGGTCGTGGGGTCGCGCCGCCGGCTCGACCTCGTCTGGGTGGCGCTCGCGGCGGTGGGGATCGTCGCGCTGCTGCACGGATCCGGTCATGGCCTCGACGCGCTCGGGGTCGCGTTCGCCGTGCTTGCGGGCGTGCTGTGGGGCATCTACATCCACGTCAACGCTCGGCTCGGGCGGACGTTCGCCGACGGCAGCGGGCTCGCGCTGGCGATGTGCGTCGCGTCGCTGCTGGCGCTGCCCGCGGGGATCGCCGAGGGGGGTGCCGGCGTGGTCGCGCCGCGGGCGCTGGCGCTTGGCGCCGCCGTCGGGCTGCTGTCCTCGGCGATCCCGTACTCGTTCGAGCTCGAGGCGCTGCGACGCATCGCGCCGGGCGCATTCGGCGTGTTCATGAGCCTCGAGCCGGGGATGGCGGCGCTGGCGGGATTCGTGCTCGTCGGCCAGTCGCTCGCAGGTCGGGAGCTGGTCGGGATCGGTCTCGTCGTGATCGCTTCGCTGGGAGCGTCGCGTCGGGTGCGCGAGGCGCCGCTGTCGGGTTGATCGCCCAGCTTGCCTAAAGCCCCCTGGGCGCCGGTCGATCACCTTCACCAATGACGTGGTTGCGGCCCGCCCCGGATCGGCGGGCAGTGCTCACCCGAAGCATCCAGGGAGGTTTAACCCCGATGACGACTTTCGTAGACGCCCGCCGACGTGATCGGAGCGTCGTCGTGACGGCGCTGCTAGGCGTGATGGGAGCGATCCTGCTCGGCTACTGGGCCTCGCTCGCGATCCGCGGCCACAACGGGCCGACCTACCCATGGCTGGACGGCTGGGGGGTGGCGACGTTCGAGCTGCTCGCGAGCGTGCTCCTGATCGCTCGCGGGCTCGTACGCCGGGCCGATCGCCGCTACGCCGTGCTGATCGGGCTCGGTGGCATCTCGTGGGCGAGCGGCGACTTCGTCAACACCTACCTCGGGCTGAACGGCGGCGCGGCGACGCTCGACGTCAACAACTTCCTGTGGGCCGGGTTCTTCCCACTCGCGTACGTCGGCGTGATGGTGCTGATGCAGCGCGACGTCAAGCGGCTGGTCGCGGCCAACTACCTCGACGGCGTCGTCGTCACGCTCGTGACCGCGGCGATGATCGTCGCGTTCCTGTTCGGCACGATCGCCAAGGCCTCGGGCGGCGGGACCGAGTTCGCCGGCGTCAACCTCGTCTATCCGCTCGCCGACTTCCTGCTGTTCGGGCTTACCGTGCTCGGCGCCGCGATGCTGCCCGCCGGCCGGCGACTGCGCTGGTACCTGTTCATGGCGGCCGGGGCGGTGAACACCGTCGGCGACGTCGCCGCGCTGTTCAACGGGCTGCTTGCGACCGACGTCGGCTGGTTCTTCAACGTGATCGCGTGGCCGACCGCGCTGCTGCTGATCGCCATCGGCGTGTGGGTCGCGCCAGACCCCAAGGTGCAGCGCAACGAGACCGTGACGGCCGGCTTCGGGATCCCCGCGGGCGCGTCGGCGCTGGCGCTGATCGTGCTGTTCGTCGCTTCCTTCACGCATGCGAGCCAGGTCGCGATCGGGTTCGTCACCGCCGGGCTGGTGGCCGTCGGCGTCCGCTTCGGGCTGGCGCTGCGGGCGCTCGGCCGGCTGACCGAGGAGCGCCACCGCGAGCTCGAGGCGGCCGCAGCCGTCGAGCGGGAGTCCAAGCAGGCGCTCCAGACCGCCGTGCACGATTACGCCGCGTTCGCTGCTCGGGTGGCCGACGGCGATCTGACCGCGACGGTCACGGCCACCGGGGACGACCTGCGCGAGCTGTCGGACAGCCTCAACGCGATGGTCACCGGCCTCGCCGAGATCTCCGGCGAGATCCAGGGCGGGGTCCAGGAGATCGGCGGCTCGACGGCCAACATCCTCGGCTCCGTCAACCAGCACACCGACAGCGCCGGACGCCAGTCGGCCGCGATCTCGCAGACCTCGGCGACGGTCGACGAGCTGCGCGAAGCTGCCGAGCAGACCGCGCAGCGAGCGCACGACGTCGCGACCCAGGCGACCGAGTCGGTCCGCGTCAGCAACGAGGGCAGCGCCGCCGTCGTCGCGATCGCCGAGGCTATGCAGGAGATCCGCGGTCGGGTCCAGGGAATCGCCGGCGAGATCGTGACCCTGTCGGAGCGCGCCCAGCAGATCGCGGCGATCACCGACACCGTCAACGCCCTGTCAGACCGCTCGAACCTGCTTGCGCTGAACGCGACGATCGAGGCCGCACGCGCCGGTGACGCGGGGAAGGGTTTCGCGGTCGTCGCCGAGCAGGTGCGGCAGCTGGCCGAACAGTCGAAGGAGGCCACCGCGAGGGTCGAGGGGATCCTCGCCGAGGTCAAGGACGCCAGCGCGGCGGCGGTCGCAGCCAGCGAGTCCGGCGCCGAGGTGGTCGAGCGTGGGCTCCAGCTGACCGATCGTGCCGGCGAGGGCATTCGCACGCTGACCGAGACGATCGAAGCGGCGGCGGCGGCTGCCGAGGAGATCGCCGCGTCGGCGCGCCAGCAGTGCGCCGGGATGGACGAGATCGCGTCGGCGATGCGCTCGATCGAGGACGACACGAGCCAGTTCCTCGAGGGCGCCCAGTCCTCGCGGGTGGCCGCCGAGAACCTCGACGGGCTCGCCGCCAAGCTCGCGGGCTTGACCGAGCGCTACCGCGTCGCCGCCGACTGATCGCCGCTCTGGGCGAGCCGGGTCGGGACCAGGGCCCGCCCGCAATCGCCGCTTGCTGTCGAGGTCAATCGTCGCTAGGCCGATCAACCTCGACAGCGCTTGGCGGCGTCAGCGGGCCGGCGCCGTGGCCGGCTCGGTCGCCGTTGCGATCTCGATCGCCTCGAAGGTGAATCCGGCTTCGAGTGCGCGCTTCACCGGGCACGTTTCGGCGACCCGGCGCAGCCGCGCGATCTGATCCTGTGTCAGCCCGTCGGGCAGGTGCACGGTCGTGCGCACCTGCCGCGGGGTCGTGTCGGTGTCGTACTCGACGTCGACCTGGACGTCACCGATGCGCCATTCGCGGCGCTGCGCGTACAGCACGATCATCGACGAGACGCAGGCGGCGAGCATCGCCGGCAGCAGCTCGTGTGGCGCCGGCCCCGTGTCCTCACCACCGATCTCCACCGGCTCGTCGGTGATCAGGCGGTGGCGTCCGTTGACATCGATCGCGTTGGTCAGGGTGCCGTCGATCGAGCGGGCGGTTGCGGTGAACATCGTTCTGTCCTCAGTTGTGTCCGAAGGTGACGTCGGGCAGGATCCGTCGCGCCCAACCTGGCAGGTACCAGGCACGTGCTCCCATGATTCGCAGCAGGACCGGCAGCAGTAGCAGCCGGATCAGGGCCGCGTCGAGCAGCACCGCGACGCCGAGGATGATTCCCATCTCCTTCGGCGGCAGCGGCCCGGACAGCGCGAACGTGAAGAACACGGCGACCATCACCGCGCCCGCGGCGAAGATGACTCGCCCGGAGTGGGCGACGCCGCCGACCATCGCCTCGCGCGCGTCGTGGGTGTGGTCCCAGTGCTCCTTGGCGGCCGACAGCAGGAACACGGTGTAGTCCATCGAGATCGCGAAGATCATCGCGAAGAAGAACACCGGTCCCCAGGCATCGAGGAAGCCCTGCGGCTGGAAGCCGAGCAGCGAGTGCAGCGCGCCGTCCTGGAACACCCACTTGGCCACGCCGAAGGCCGCGCCGGTCGCCAGCAGGTTGGTCAGGACGCCTGCGGCAGCGAGCAGCGGGGCCTGGACGGCCACCACCAGCAGCAGGAACCCGAGCGCGAGCACGACTCCGATCACCAGCGGCGTCTTGGCCGACAGCGCGGCCTGGAGGTCGTGGTTCTCGGCCACCGCGCCGCCGATCAGCGCTCCGTGCGGAAGCTCCGCGCGAAGCCGGTCGATCGTTCGGCCGACGGCGGGACTCGACGGTCCCTGACGCGGGATCGCCGTGATCAGTGCGTAGCGATCGGTGGTCTGCGATGGCATCAGCGCCGCGATCCCGGGATCGCGCCGTGCGATCCGCTGGGCTGTCGCGGCCTCGCTGCGCGGGACGACGATCTGCAGGGGCCCGACCGCGCCCGGTCCGAACGCCTGCTGGACCTGGTTGTAGCCGATCCGCGAGCCATCAGAGGTCGGCACGACCTTGATCGAGGGCATCGACGTGTTCAGCTGCGTGACCGGGATCGCGAGGCCGACGAGGATCGCCAGTGCCACCACGCCGTGACGCACGGGCTGGCGCCACAGCCGCTCGCCCCAGCGCTGGAAGCGCGGCGAGTGGTGCTCGCCGGAGTGCGCCCACTTGAGCGCGAGCTTGTCGACCTTCGGGCCGATCCGGGCGAGCACGGCCGGCAGCAGCGTGAGCGTCGCCGCCAGCACGAAGACGACCGAGAGCATGATCCCGAGGCTCATCGAACGGAACGCGGGGCTCGGAACGAGCATCACCGCGCTCAGCGAGATCAGCACGGTCACGCCGCTGAACAGGACCGCCTTGCCGGCGGTGTCCATCGCGACGGTGGCCGCGTCGACGGGTTTGAGCCCGTGGCCGAACAGCGCGCTGCGAAACCGGTGGACGA
>DAHUYL010000031.1 GCA_027315255.1 Solirubrobacterales bacterium
GCCGAGCTGATCGTCAACCGGCTGGCGCAGCCCGGCGCGGGCAAGATCTACGAGGTCTGGCTCGAGCGCGGCAGCGCTCCCCCACGGCCGACGAAGGCGCTGTTCGGCGTCGACACCGCCGGCCGCGGCGACGTCGTCGTCCCCGAGTCGATCAGCGGCGTCACGGCGGTGCTGGTGACCGCCGAGCCGGACGGAGGCACCGCGGCGCCGACCAGCGCGCCGGTGGTCGTCGCGTCCCTGGCATCGCCGGCCTGATCCGCTTCACAGCCGGGCCCGGCCCGCCGTTCGGTACCGGGTCAGGCAGTCCGCGCGCGCGGTCGCATGGTCGACCACGGGTGCCGGGTAGTCGGCGCCGATCACGCATCCGGCCGCCCGCTGGGTGGCCGCGGGCATCCGCCATGGCTCGGCGAGGTACCGGTCCGGAACGGCGCGCAGTTCGGGCACGTGCGCCCGTACGTAGCCTCCTGACGGGTCGAATCGGGCCTGTTGACGTTGCGGGCTGAGGACGCGCTTGAAGACCGGCGCGGGGTCGACCCCGACCGATGCGATCCACTGCCAGTTGCCGTTGTTGCTGGCGAGGTCGCCGTCGAGCAGCCAGCGCATGAAGTGCTGCTCGCCGAGGCGCCAGTCGAGCCCGAGATGCTTCGTCAGGAACGAGGCGGTGACCAGGCGCGCGCGGTTGTGCATCCACCCCTCGGCGCGCAGCTGTCGCATGCCCGCGTCGACCAGCGGATACCCGGTCTGACCCTCCGCCCAGGCGGCGAGCGAGTCGGGATCGTCCAGCCACGTCAACGTGCCGCGGTAGCGCGCCTGGAACTCCTGTGCGGTGTTGCGCGGATGGTTGCGCAGCACCTGGGCGAAGAAGTCGCGCCAGCACAGCTGGCGCCGGAACGCGGCGCCACCGGGGCCGGGCGGCAGGCGGGACTCGAGTTCGCGTGGCGAGACGCAGCCGAAGTGGAGATACGGCGACAGGCGTGAGGTACCGCCGCCGGCGAGGTCGTTGCGGGCGCGCTCATAGCCTGCCGCCAGGTCTGCCAGGAAGCGGTCGATGCTCGCGCGGGCCGCGCGCTCGCCGCCTTCGACGGCGCGTGCGAGCAGGGTGCCAGGCGGTTCGATGATCGCCGCGCCACCGGCGTCGGCGCCAAGCTCGGCGGGCAGCGACGGAAGCTGTGCCGGGGCGGCCAATGGCTCGCGCCGCGCCGCCGCCAGCCAGCTGCGGTGAAACGGCGTGAAGACCGTGTGCGGCGTCCCCGTCGCGGTGCGCAGCGTGTCCGGCGCGTCGACCGTGAACAGCCCGGGAGCGTGTACCAGCCGCACTCCCAGCTCTGCGAGCGCCGCCCGCGCGGAGGCATCGCGCGCCCGGGCGTACGGAGTGGCGTCGGCCGTCGCGTGGACGATGCCGGCGCCGCTCGCGGACGCGAGCGCGCGAAGCTCGGTCACCGGGTTGCCCCTGCGGACGACGAGCGCACTGCCCCGCTCTCGCAGCGACCGGTCGAGATCGGCGAGCGATTCGAGCAGGAAGCGCGTCCGAGCGGCCGAGCTGAAGCGACCTCCCAGCAGCCGCTCGTCGAGGCAGAAGAACGGGATCACCGATTCCCCGCCGGCGAGCGCCGCCGCCAGCGCGGGATGGTCGTTCAGCCGCAGGTCACGCCGGAACCAGACGATCGCCGCCATCACCGGCCGTTGGCGGCGCTGCTGCCCCCGGTCACAGCTGCCAGCGCCGGGATCAGCTCGGGGAACGCGAACGCGAAGCCGCGACCGAGCAGGACCCCGGGGACGGCGTTCTGGCCGGCCAGCACGAGCTCGGCCATACCGCCGTACAGCGCCTTCAGCGCCAGGGCAGGCACCGGCAGGACCGCCGGACGATGCAGCACCGCGCCAAGCGCCCGCGCGAGCTCGGCGTTCGTCACCGGGTGCGGCGCCGTCATGTTCACCGGTCCCTGCAGGTGCGGATCGTCGACGGCGCGGATCAATCCGGCGGCGAGGTCCTCCAGATGGATCCACGGCACGTACTGCCGCCCGCTCCCGACCGGCCCGCCGAGCCCGACGCGAAAGATCGGGAGCATCTTCGCGAGCGCTCCGCCGGTCGGCGACAGAACGACACCGGTTCGCGCCCGTACGACGCGAACGAGCTCGGCCGCAGCCTCCGCCTCGGCCTCCCATGCCCGGCAGACCCGGGCCAGGAAGTCATCGCCGCCCTCGGTGCGCTCGTCGACGCGCTCGTCGCCGCGCGGGCCGTAGTAGCCGGTCGCCGACTGTGACACGAGGACGGTCGGGCGCCCGTCCGGGGGCAGCGAGCCGATCGCCGCGACGAGGTTGCGGGTGGGCCGGATGCGGGAGTCCTCGATTCGCGCGCGGGCCGCCGGGGTCCATCGTTGAGAGATCGGCTCTCCGAGCAGGTGGACGACCGCGTCGATGCCGTCGAGGGCGGCCGCCGGCGGCGTGTCCGTGATCGGGTTCTGCCAGCCGAACGCCTGCACGCGTGCGTCGAGCTCCCGCGCAGCGCGTGCGACGTCGCGCGTGAGCGCGACCACGTGATCGCCGCGGTCGAGCAGCTTGCCTGCGACCGCGCGACCGATCGTTCCGGTCGCGCCCGTCATCAACACCCGCATCCGAACCCACCACCTCTGACTGCTTTGATGTAGCGTATAGTGTTACAGAGCGTAACACAGTGGGGATGAGGCGCGAACAGATGACGATTGCCGAGCTCGCAGCGAGGACCGGCGTTCCGGCCGGAACGCTGCGCGTCTGGCGGGCTCGCCACGGCTTCCCGGCGCCGTCGCCTGGCACGCACCGCAGCGATGCCGACGTCGCCGCGATCCGTGCAGTGATCCGCTGGCGCGAGCAGGGGCTGTCGCTGGCGGCCGCGATCGCGAAGGCGCGCCAGGCGGACGGCGGGCGCTCGGACTCGATCTTCGCGGCCTTGCGCCGGACCTCGCCACACCTGCAGCCGCAGACGGCGAGCAAGCCGGCTCTGGTGGCGCTGTCTCGCGCGATCGAGGACGAGCGGGCAGCCACCGCAAGTCGTGCCCTGCTGATCGGCAGCTTCCAGCGCGAGCGCCACTATCGCGAGAGCGAACGGCGATGGCGAGAGCTCTCGCGAACCGGTGCGCTCACCGTCGCCCTGGCCGATTTCGAGCGTCAGGCGCAACCGGAAGCTGGGCCGATCGAGGTGCCGCTTCCCGCCACGCACGATCTGATCAGGGAGTGGGCGGTGATCTCCTACTCGCCCGAGGCGGCCGCCTGCCTCTCCGCCTGGGAGATCGTCGGCTCGGGCGAGCCGGCCGACGCCGAACGCCGCTTCGAGGCGATCTGGACATTCGAGCCGGCCACCGTCCACGCGGCCGCGCGCACGGCGGCCGCGCTGATCGAGCCGATCGCCCCGTCGATCGCGTTGCGGCTGTCCGAGCTCCTGTCCGAGCCGCCGCAGCCGTCGCGACCGGAGCTGCGTGCCGGCGCCGCGCTCGCGACGCGGGCGTTCGGCTACCTCGCCGCACGCATTTGACCCTCCGGTGATCCGAACTGCGCCGGCGCACGAATACCGGCTGACAACGCAAGTTCGGGATCACAAGGAGGAGCACCATCATGAGCGAAGTTCAGTCCGGCATCAGCCGCGGTCAATTCCTGCGCAGCACCGCGAAGGGCGGCCTCGTACTGGCCGCCGGCGGCGGCGTGCTCGCGTCTGCAACCGGCGTCGCGCTCGGTGCAGGACCGACCGCGAGCGACATCTCCACGCTCCAGGCGGCCTACACCGCCGAGAGCCTCGCGGTCTACGTCTACTCCGCGATCCTCGAGAACTTCGACAAGTTCTCCCATCCGAAGCTGCAGAACAAGGACTACTTCCAGGCCGCGCTCGAGGACGAGAAGGCGCACAAGGCCTTCCTCGCTTCCGCCCTCGGTTCCAAGACGCCGAGCCTGACCGACGCCAGCTTCCAGATCCCCGCGTCGGCGCTGGCGTCGGGGCAGGCGCTGCTGAACACCGGCGTCGCGCTGGAGACGGCATTCGTCGAGGCGTACCTCGGCGCTTCGAACACCCTCAGCTCGGCCGATCTGCGCCTGGTGGCCGCGAAGGTGGCGGCCAACGAGGCGACCCACTTCGGCTTCTTCGACGCGGCCGCGGGCGGCCATGGCGTGCTCCCGGCGGTGCCGTCGACCGCGACGATCCCGGCCACCGTCGCGAAGCTGAAGCCGTTCCTCACCGGCAAGTAGGCGGGAGTTCGGGGTTGCCGGCGGTCGCGGTCGCCGGCAACCCCGAGACGGTTGGCGTCGGCGGCGGCGCGAGCGACTCGGTGCAGGAGGCGCCGGGCCGTGCCCGGCTCTGCTTGGCGCGGTACATGGCGGAGTCGGCGCAGCCGATCAGGGCTTCGACCGTCGTGGCCGGGCCGGGCCGGGCGATGCCGATGCTCGCGTGCAGGGTGATCGAGCCGCCGGGCAGCGTCAGCGGGTCCTCGAGCGCGCGGTGTACCCGTTCGGCGATCAGGGGCGCGGCCGACGAGAGCTTGCGATCGCGGCAGACGATCAGGAACTCGTCGCCCCCGAGGCGAGCGACGAGGTCGTGTCTGCGGGACAGCGTCTGGAGGCGGCGGGCGAATCGGATCAGGACCTCGTCGCCGGCGGCGTGGCCGAGGCGATCGTTGATGGCCTTGAACCCGTCGAGGTCGATGTAGATGACCGCGAGGCCGTTGGCCGGCGCCGAGAGCAGCCGCTCGAGCTCCTCGAGCACGGCGGATCGGTTCAGGCAGCCGGTGAGCGGGTCGTGCATCGCCTGGACCCTGAGCTCCTCTCGAAGCCGGGCGCTCTTCGTCACGTCGTTGACGCAGACCAGCGCCCCCGGCTGCCCGTCCTGGTCAGCCACGGCGACGACGGTCAGAACGCAGCGTCGATGCGAGTGTCCCGCCGGACCCCGGATCCCGACCTCCAGCTCGCTGTCGGCGCCGTCCTGCGTCGCTCGCTGGACGGCCGCCCGCACGGCCCTTCGATCGGCGCCGGCGACGGCGCTCAGCAGGCCGGAGACGTTCGCCGGCGTGTCCGTGCGGAGAATCTCGCCGAGGCGGGCGTTGGCGTACGCGACGGCTCCATCGGCTTGGAGCTGGAGCACGCCGGTCGGCAGCGACTCGGCGAGCCGGCTGAACAACTGCTCGCGGCGTCGCAGTGCCTCGTGGGCCGCCATCTCGTCGGAGATGTCGCTCACGTGCGCGAGCACGTCGACGTCCTCGGAGCGCTCGGCGCCGTTGTGAACGTTCTCGATCTCGACCCAGAGCCACGAACCGTCGGCGCAGCGGTGGCGCAGGCGTAAGCGCTGGCTCGCGAACGTGGTGGCCAGTCGGGCCCATGCCGTGAGCGCACGCTCCTGGTCCTCGGGGTGAACGAACTCGCTCGAGCGCTTGCCGATCATCTGCTCGGGCGTCCATCCGAGCATCGCCGTGAGGTTGGCGTCGATCTCCGTGATCACTGCCGTCAGGCTCTTGTGCATCGTGGCCTGCCGGGGCCGCGTCGAGATCGGCATCCAGAGCGCCAGCGCGGCCGGGAGCGTCGCTGCCGGCCGGCGGTCGAAGCTCAGCACTGCCAGGTTCACGCCGTGCTCGCGGTGCGCGTCGAGCATCGTCAACGTGGCGTCGGTGTGCGGATCGCCGAGCGGATGCACCAGGGCGACGCCGACCCCGTCGCGCTGCATCTGCTCCCACGCCGCCAAGGCCGCAGCTCGGTCCGCTCCGTCCACGATCTCGAGCAGCGAAGCCCGCCCGTCGGGCACTGGCAGCGCGCGGTGGCGCCCGAGCGGGACCGACTCCGGCACCGCAACCCGCCACGCATCCTCGCCCAGCGCTGCGACGACCACCTCTCCCTCGGCTGCCAGCAACGTCTCCAGCAGCGCCTGGCTGTCCGAGGGCCGCGTCTCGGGCGCGTGCGACTGATGCGGGGTGAGCTGCTCCACTACGTTGGAAATCGACCGGCGCGACGATCGACTTGACACCGACCGGCGCGCCGAAACACCGATCTCGGCATCTGCGCGACCATCGCCATCACCAAAGCCTCGAACAGCAGCGTGAACCCGGACCGCTCCCGCGCCCACAGCACCTCCACCAGATGCGTCTTGTGCTCCGGGCAGATGACCCGCGGCACCCGCGCCGTCAGGTGCGCTTGATGCTGAAAGAAGTCAAGATGCCGCCAGGTCTTCTCCTCAGTCTCGTGCACCGGGCAGCCCTCAGGGCCGCACTCCGGACAGGCGAACCGGCGCCCTTCGCAAACTCGACCCGCGATCCAGCCGCGTTGGCCGCCGGGTCGAACTCCACGCTCACGACCTCCCACGGCTCGCTCAGACCCAGAGCAGCCTGGAACAGACGAAGATCTTGCGTTTGCATGCAGGCTCCCATCATCGAGGATCGGAAGCCCGGCAGCCAACCAGCCGCCCCCGACGCTACCCACGCTCAACGTCGAGGAGCCAGCCCAGCGTTCCGTCCGCAGAGCACGCTACCTTCTCCGCCCGTCACATCCACCACCCTCTCACTCGCGGTGGACCGACAAACGGGGTCCGGTCATCATCGGGCCGCTCGGCTACTCCGCCGCCCAGACCCAAGTCTGGAACGGATCAAGCTGGCAGATCGATATCTCAACGGCAGCGCAACTCGACGCCGTGTCCTGCCCCTCACCAAGCTCCTGCATCGCCGTCGGCAGCACCAGCAGCAACAGCAGCATGTGGGACACCCCGCTGATCCTGCGGACCTCGTAGCCACAGCACCACGGCGTTCCCCAGGTTGCGGTTGATGATCGGTCCAGAGGCGAAGTCACTGCGATGCCTCAAGCCTGGTTCATCGCCGCTGGAGGCGCGTCACCAGTGCTCCTGCATTCGCTGGCGACTGGCGCGATGCGGTAGCGATGACGCGCTCGGGAATCGGCGAGAATCGGCTTGTGGGCGAGGATCATTTCGGACCCGATGTCGCGCGCTCCTACGACGTCGAAGTGGCGGGAATGTCCGACCTCGCGAGCGTCACGCCAGTCGTCGATCTGCTGGTCGAGCTCGCGGCCGGTGGTCGCGCGCTTGAGTTCGCGATCGGCACGGGCAGGATCGCGCTGCCGCTCGCGGCGCGCGGCGTCGAGGTCTGCGGGATCGACCTGTCCGAGGCGATGGTCCAGGAGCTGCGCCGCAGGCCCGGAGGGGGTGACCTGGACGTGGTGATCGGTGACATCGCGAGCACGCGGGTTGAGGGATCGTTTCGGCTCGTCTACCTCGTGTTCAACACGATCGGGAACCTGACCAGCCAGCAGGCGCAGGTGGCGTGCTTCGCGAACGCTGCGGCGCACCTCGAGCCCGGCGGCGAGTTCGTGGTCGAGGTCGGCGTGCCAGAGCTCCGGCGTCTACGGCCGGGCGAGCGGCACGTCGTGTTCCGCGCCGAGGAGGACGCCTGGGGGATCGATGAGTACGACACAGCCTCACAGGGCCTGGTCTCCCACCACTTCCGCCGCGACGGCGAGCACTTGCGCCACCGAGCGATCCCGTTCCGATACGTGTGGCCGGCGGAATTGGACCTGATGGCGCAGCTGGCTGGAATGAGCCCGGTGGCGCGGTGGGCCGACTGGCAGCGCCGCGCGTTCACGCCCGAGAGCACATCTCACGTCTCGGTGTGGCGCAAGGATCAACCATGACGCGCCGCGCGGCGCCGGCCACCTCCCCAGGCGGGCGACGGGACTTCCGCAACGTCGCCCTTGCAGGTGCACGCTTCACGCTTCCACGCTTCTTGCTTCTGCTTCGTAGCTTGCGGTCGGGTGAAGCGGAAGCGACAGCAGCCGCGTGGCGCCACTGCTGCGACAACCGGTGGATTTCAGCGCACTTGGAAGTAGATGCTGGTGGGGTTGTTGCCCACGATCTGGAGTTGGTAGCGCCCAGGGCACCAGGCCGTGCGATCGATCGCGCTCGGCTGCAGCTTGTAGCGGTAGCTGACGTGTCCGAGGGAGTGGATCGTGACGGCGTGGGTGAGGTTCACGATCGGTGGGGGTATCAGGTATGCGTCGCAGCCCGGTGCTGTCGGTCCGTTGACCTCGGCGATCGGCGGGAAAGGCACCGGACGCAAGCTGGTGTGCGCTCCTTGCATCGTGAGGTAGAAGGTGCTTGTCGGCGTGCCGGCGCGGGGGGAGATCGCGACCGTCAGCGGACTGGGCAGCAGACGCCCGATCGGGCGGACCCCGCGCGGGAGGCTGTTCAGTGATCTGACGATCCCTTGCGCGGCGATCGTTTGGGTGAGCGGGCCGAGCTTGACACCCCGGATGGATCCGGAGACGAGCATGCTGGTTTGCAGCAGCGCGCCGGTCGTCGGGTTGAAGATCATCTGCATCCCGTGCGCGCGGGTGCCGATCGCGACGGCGATCCCGGCGCGGCCGAGCGCGTCCTTGGCGTGGCCGTCGTAGCGGACCCCGGGGAGTGTCGCCGCGACGCGATAGATCGCTGCGCGCACCTCGGCGGGCAGCGGGGTTGAGAGCAGCATCGTGATCGTGTTCAGGTCCTCAAACGATCTTGCGTAGCGCAACGACGGGCGTCCGATCAGCTGTATTCCCCCGACGGCCGTGCCGGGTTGGACCTTCACCGGTAGCCCGTGCTGCTGGCGGTGGGTGTACGCGGCTTGGGCGCGCTCGATCCGTGAGCGCAGCGCGCGGGTCGAGGCGGGCAGCGTGAGCAGCTGGCGGTAGCTGAACAGTCCGTCGCCGACATCCCCGCCCCCGCCCCCGTACTGGGGCGGAAACCAGCCATCGCCGCTGCTGACCGAGTCGCTTGACCCGAAGTGCGGGAGCGGCTCGCCGCTCGCCAACCACCGCCGGCGAGCGGCCGCATCGGCAAAGCGCTCCGAGAGCGTCGTTTGCCGCTGGCGGATCGTGCCATCCCGCCCGATCCACGTCTCCACGCTCTGGCGCAGATTGACCGCGATCAGCGTCGGCGCGGGGTTGGTGCCCGGGCGGATCACGCGCGGAGGCAACGGGAACGGTGTGATCGTGGAGAAGATCGTCCGCGTATACCAATATTCCCCTGAAGCCAGGATCGGCGTCGCGCTGGCCCGCGAGGCGCGAGCCGCGTCAGCAAGCGCGCGCGCCGCCGATGGCGTAACGCCGCCCGAGGCGATCACAACGATCGCCGCGAGCATGCCCGGCACTGCGATTCCTGCGGCCGATACCGCTGCCCAGCTGTACCGCCGCCGCACCCGCGGGCGACGGACCGCATGTTGGGCGGGCTGCCCGTCGTGGTAGCAGCCGGCGATCAGCCGACGCTCAAGCTCGTCAAGCACACGGAACTCGTCGCTCACCGCTCCTCCTCCACACTCGTAGCCATTGCGGCGAGCGGCTCAGCCAACCCCCGTAGCGCACGACTGACCCGCGCCCGCGCTGCCTGTTCGCTGATCCCCAGCCGCGCCGCGACGACCGTGTAAGGCTGGCCGTCCACGACCCGCAACCACAACGCCTGTCGCTGCCCGACATCAAGCCGCTCAAGCTGCTCACGCAACGCCACCCTGATCGCGCCAAGCCCAGCCAACGCCTCGATCCGCTCAAGCTCCTCCCGATCCGCACGCGGCACCTCCACGCCCAGCCGACCAAGCAGCTCCCGCGAGACCCGCCCCGCCTCAAAATACTGCGCCAGCTGCCGACGAGCGATCACAAACAGCCAAGCGCCCGCCTCCGCATCCGTGCCGCCCCGAAACGACATGCGCGACGCGAACGCCTGCGCAAACGTCTCGGCGGTCAGATCGAGCGCCGCCTCCGGATCGAGCGTCCGCCGCGCAAAGAACAACAGCACCGACCGCGCATACCCCCGATAGAAGCCAGAGAACGCCTCAACATCAGCCAGAAAGCCGCTCACACCACCAAAGTGTCCAACACCCCAAGAAACGTGACTCGCCCCGACGAGCCCAGCTCCCCGTGGCCGAGCCTCTCCAGCTGTGGGCGCTGGGTCGTCCACGGCTGAGGTACGCATCTGGCTCTAGCTGCCGCGCGGGCTCGACGCCCCCCGGTCCAGTTGCCGAGGGAGCGTCCCGGACGATTAGGGTGCGCTCTCGCCGTGATCAACAGCAGCGACCGAGGCATCTGACCGCAACCAGCGTCGTCCGTAGTGCCGACGCTCACGACTGCTTTGTCGTCGCCACCTGGCCGGGCTCCACGATCGAGCATCGACGAAGCAGTCGTCCCGCGTCGACTTCGCTCACGATCGGAAAGCCACGCACGCGATCACGAGGCCGGAGCGCGCGTGACGATCACATCGTGGAGAGCGCTGTCGTGCCCATGGCCGTCGCCGCCGACACCGGCGCGATCGCTTTCGTGGTGCGAGCCTCGCTGGCGTCGCTATAGCTTCGGCGACGTCGGGATGGCCGGCGCCGAGGTCGTGGCTGAGGTTGTCCTATGGGGGCTGGCACGGGACTCCGCGTCGTCGCTGAAATCGTGGATCCATCCGTGAGGGAGCGGAACTCTGCGGCCTCCGATGTCGTGCTGTCGCTCCTCCCCAGCAGCGGGAGCCAAGTCGAGCCCGCCGTCGACTACTGGTTCGACCCGATCGTTAGCAGCGAGCCTGCAAGCACCTGATGCGCGGTTCTCGCGAGGAGCAGGGACGCAACCGTGGCGCGGCGCCGGCCCTGCTTTGCCCGCAACACGCTCTCACATGTGGTTCTGCAATCGGCCGTGAGCGGCAGCCTGATCAAGAGGCGAACGGTGGCGGTCAACGAACCTGCTCGAGCGGTCGCTCGGTGAGGTCCGCCGGGGCACCAAGGTGATGGGCCGCTTCCCTGGGGAGACCAGCTGCCTCAGCCTCTGCTGGGCCGTCCTCGACTGCATCATCACCAGCGCTCACGGCCTCGGGCTCACAGAGCTGGATCGACAGGATCT
>DAHUYL010000032.1 GCA_027315255.1 Solirubrobacterales bacterium
CGACCTCGCGCGATCGCGCGCCGTCGAGCAGCGCGCGCTCGGCCGCGCCGGCGCGCACCGGCACCGGCCCAGCCCCGAGCAGCGCGATCGCGGCGTGCGCGCCCGGCGCGTGGACGACGGCTGCGCCGGCCGCGGCGAAGCCGCCGTGGGTGCGAGCGAACTCGACAAACGCCGTGCGGGCGCGGGCGGGCGGCAGCGGCACCTCGATCTCGCACAGCAGCTCGCCGCCTGCGAGCACGGTCATCATCGGCCCGCGCGCGAACTCCTGCACAGCGACGACGCGGTCGCCGGCCGGCGAGCGCAGGTGCAGCCTTGCCCCGAGCGCCGCGAGCGCGACCGGCAGCTCCGCCCGCGGATCGGCGTGGGCGACGCTGCCGCCGACCGTGCCGCGACTGCGGGTGGCGGGGTGGCCGGCATGCCGGGCGGCCTGCGCGAGCAGCGGCAGCTCGCCGGCGATCAGCGGCGAGCGCAGCAGCGTCGCCTGGCGCGTGAGCGCCCCGATCCGCACCACCTCGCCCGCCCGCTGCACGTAGTCGAGCTCGGACGCGCCCCCGAGATCGACGAGCCGGCGCGGCCGCGCGAGCCGGAAGTTGAGCAGCGGGAGGAGGCTCTGACCGCCGGCGAGGGCGACCGCGTCGTCGTCCGCGAGCAGCTCGAGCGCATGCTCGACCGACGAGGCGGCGGCGTAGTCGAACGGTGCCGGCTTCACGCCTCCGCCTCCCGGAGCGCGCGCCACAGCTTCTCGGGCGTGTACGGAGGGTCGAGGTGGACGCCGCCGAGGGCGTCGCAGACGGCGTTGGCGACGGCCGCGACGGCCCCGATCGTGCCCCCCTCGCCGGCCGCCTTGGCGCCGAGCGGGTTGTTCGGCGACGGGCTCGAGACGGTGCCGGTGACGATCGGTGGAACCTCGGCCGCGGTCAGCAGCACGTAGTCCATCAGCGTCACCGTGTGGTTCTCGCCGAGCTCGTCGTGGACGACCTCCTCGGTCAGGCACTCGCCGAGCCCCTGGACGGCCCCGCCGACGACCTGGCCGTGGACGAGCAGCGGGTTGATCAGCGTGCCGGCGTCGTCGACCGCCGCCAGCCGGCTGACGGTCAGCCGCCCGGTCGCCCGCTCGATCTCGACGACCGCGGCGTGAGCGCCGGAGGAGAAGACGATCTCGGAGCCGAATGTCGCGCTCGCCCGCAGCCCGGGCTCGACGCCGTCCGGCAGCAGCTCCGGCCGCTGGGCCGCGGTGGCGAGCTCGGCCCACCCGACCAGCGAGCCGTCCGCCTCCACTCCCCCGGGGGCCGTGCGGACGGCCGCGAGCGGGCAGTCGCGGAGACCCGCGCCGAGCGCGCGGGCGCCGTCCAGCAGCCGGTCGCAGGCGAGCGCGACGGCCGAGCCGGCGACGGCGACCGAGCGTCCTCCGAACGTGCCGACGCCGCGCGGGACCGACGCCGAGTCTCCGAAGCGCAGCTCGACCTGCTCGAGATCGACTCCGAGCCGGGCTGCGGCGATCTGCGCGAACGCCGTCTCCTGGCCCTGTCCGTGCGGTCCGGCGCTCGAAGCGACCACGAACCGGCCGTCTGGCTCGAGCCATGCCTGCGCCTGCTCCCCCTCCCCGCCGCCGCGCTCGACATACAGCGCCACCCCGGTGCCGCGCACCCGTCCGGTGTCCGGCGCCGGGGCACCTGCGCCGGCGCCGAACCCCAGCTCGAGCGCGAGATCCAGGCAGCGCTCGTAGTCGCCCGAATCGAGCACGTGGCCGAGCGGCGTCGCGTGGGGGAAGCGGCGGACGAGGTTCCGGCGCCGCAGCTCGAAGCGATCGATCCCGAGCTCGCGCGCGGCCTGATCGACGGTTCGCTCGAGCATGTAGGCCGCGTCCGGGCGTCCTGCGCCGCGGTACGGGCCGGTCGGGACCTTGTGCGTGCGCGCGCCGAGCAGCTCGACGGCCGCCGCCTCGATCGTGTAGCACCCGGTCAGGTGCATCGCGGTGGTGTGCGGCGGGATCGGGGTGGCGCCCAGGAGGTAGCCGCCGAGGTCGGCGAGCAGGTGGGCGCGGAGTCCGAGCATCCTCCCGTCCGAGTCGAGCGCGAGCTCGAGGTCGCCGACGATGCCGCGGCCCTGGTAGGCGGCCAGCAGGTTCTCGAACCGGTCCTCGGTCCACTTCAGCGGCATCGCCAGCAAGATCGCGGCAGCCGCGGTGGCTGCCGCCTCCGGCGCGATCACGCCCTTGCTGCCGAAGGCGCCGCCGACGTCGGGCACGATCACGCGCAGCGACTCCTCGGAGCGCCCGAGGATGTGGGCGAGCTGAAGCCGCGGGCGGTGCACGTCCTGGAAGGACAGCCAGATCGTCAACTCGTCACGACCGGGATCGTGCACGGCGAGCGCCCCGCGCGGCTCGATCGGCGTCGCGGCGAGCCGCGGCAGCCCGCAGCGCAGCCGCGTCACGTGCGAGGCCGCCGCAAATGCACCGTCGACGTCGCCGCCGCGGCGCGAGAAGCGCATCAGCGCCAGATCCGACGAGCGTGGATCGACGATCGCCTCGCGGGGTTCGTAGTCGACCTCGACGAGCTCGGCCGCGTCCTCGGCGAGCGCGCGCGTGCGGGCGATCACGGCCGCGACCGGTTGGCCCACGTAACGGACCTCGCCGTCGGCGAGCACCGGGTGCGGCTCGTCGGCGAGCTCGGCGCCGCCGAACGCCGACAGCGGCAGCGGGCGGACGATTCCGTCGAGGTCGGCCGCGGTCACGACGGCGAGCACGCCGTCAGCGAGATCCGGGCGCCCGACGGCCGTGATCGCGGCGTGCGCGTGGGGGCTGCGGACGAACGCGACGTGCGCCGTCCCGGGCGGCTCGAGGTCGTCGAGGAAGCGGCCGCGGCCGCGGAGGATGCGCTCGTCCTCGCGCCGCCTGACCGAGCGGCCGATCACGATCCGGGCGCCGCTGCCGCCGGCGCTGTCGAGGACCGCACGATCAGCGACGGCGCCACCAGGATCTCCCGGGCGTCCGGCGGCTCGCCGCTGAGCTGCCCGAGCAGGAGGTCGGCGGCAACCGCTCCGATCTCCCGCTGCGGGATCCGCACGGAGGTCAGCGGCGGCCGCAGGCGGTCGATGAACGGCATGTCGTTGAAGCCGATGATCGAGACGTCCTCGGGGCAGCGCAGGCCGCGAGCCTCGAGCGCGTCGTAGCAGCCGATCGCGAGGCGATCGTTGCCGGCGACGATCGCCGTCACCCGGCCGCCGCCGTCGAGCACGGCGCTACAGGCGCGCTCGCCTTCGGGCTCGCTGAACGCGGCGGCGAAGCCGACCCGCTCGGCCGGCGCTTCGAGGCCGTGCGCACGCAGCGCATCGAGCAGCCCGAGATACCGGCGGTGGCCGGTCGAGACGTTCTGGGGACCGGCCACGTGCGCGATCTGCGTGTGCCCGAGTGCGACCACGTGGTCGACCGCGAGGCGGCTGCCGTGACGGTCGTCGACGGTCACGGCAGGCAGCGCACCGTCCTCGAGGCTGCGGTTGACGAGCACGACCGGCGTCCCGTCGGCCGCCACCCGTGCGAGCGACCCCGTGTCCAGCCGCGCCGTGGCGGCGATGAACCCGTCGACCTGCCGGGCGAGCAGCGCCTCGAGGTGGCGGCGTTCGTGGACCGGGTCGTTGTCGGTGTTGACGATCAAGGCCGTGTAGCCCACCTGCTCGAGCCGGTCCTCGATCCCGCGCAGGATCGGCGGAAACAGCGGGTTCGTCAGATCGGGGATCAGCACGCCGATCGTGAACGACCGGTTCGTCTTCAGTCCGCGGGCGATCCGGTTGGGCCGGTAGCCGAGCTGCTCGGCGGCGCGCCGCACGCGCTCGGCGGTCTCGAAGTTGACGAGCGCGCGCGTCTCCTCGTTGAGCGCGCGCGAGACCGTTCCGGGATGAACCTCGGCCAGCTTGGCCACGTCGCGAATCGTCACCGGCCGCTGCACGGCGGGATCATCCAGCCGTTGCGACGGCGCCGCCGAGGTACAGCGCGCCGATCTCCGGGTGGGCCAGCACCTCCGCGCCCGAGCCCGTCAGCCGCACGATCCCGTTCTCGAGCACGACGCCATGCGAGCTCAGCTTCAGGCCCGCCCTCGCGTTCTGCTCTACGAGCAGGATCGTCTTGCCGCGGGCGTTCATCTGCTGCACCATCTCGAACACGAAGCCGCGCGTCAGCGGGTCGAGCCCCATCGACGGCTCGTCGAGCAGGATCAGCTCGGGATCCAGCATCAGGCATCGCGCGAACTCGATCAGCCGCTGCTGGCCGCCCGACAGGCTGCCGGCCTTCACGTGCGCGCGATCGCGGACGATCGGGTAGAGCTCCTCGACGGCGGCCAGCCGGCGGCGCACGAGCGCGCGGTCGGAGATCGTGTAGGCCCCCATCTCGACGTTCTGGCGCACGGTCATGTCGGGAAACAGGCTGTGCGCCTGCGGGATGTGGGCGATCCCGGAGGCGAGGATCCGCTTCGGCGTGCGCCCGGAGATCACCTCGTGCCCGAAGCGGATGTCACCGAGGCGGGGACGCAGCAGGCCGCTGATCGTCGCCATCAACGTCGACTTGCCGGCGCCGTTGGGGCCGACGACGCACGTGATCGAGCCGCGGGGAACGTCGAGCGTGACGTCCTTGAGGATGTCGCCGCCGCCGTAGCCGGCGGTCACGTTGCGCAGGCGCAGGAGCGCGTCGTCGCGGGGCTCGGACGGCGACGGGCGCGGGAACCGCGGCGAAGCCGCCGGCGGCGTACCCACGGTCGCCGCCGGCGCGGACCCGGGCGCCACGGAAGCGAGCTGGCGCTGGGTCGAGGGATCGTCCTCGCCCCCCAGGTACGCGTCGAGCACCGCCGGATCGGAGCGGACCTCCGCGGGCGTCCCGGACACGAGCGCGCGGCCCTGGCTCAGCACCGTGATCCGCGAGCAGAGGCTCATCACGAACTCCATGTTGTGCTCGACCACGACGATCGTCTTGCCGCTGCGGTTGAGCTCTCTGATGCGGTCCGCCAGGTGCTTGATCAGCGTCGGGTTGACCCCGCCGGCGGGCTCGTCGAGCAGCAGGATCGCCGGGTCGGCGACGAGCAGCGAGGCGAGCTCGAGCAGCTTGCGCTGCCCGTACGAGAGGTTCCCGGCGGGTTCGTGCGCGAGCCGGGTGATGCCGACGAAGTCGAGCAGCTCGAGCGCCCGGCGCTTCTCCTGCGCGGACCCGGCGCGCCGCACGATGCTTCGCAGCCAGCCCTCGTGCCGCTGTGTCGCGACCAGCATGTTCTCGAGCACGCTGAGCCGCATGAACAGCCGCGTGAGCTGGAACGTGCGGCCGATTCCGAGCCCGAACACGCGGTCGGGTGTCGTGTTCGTGATGTCCGCGCCCTGCAGGCTGACCTTGCCGTGGCGGATCCGCTCGTACCCGGTGATCACGTTGAACAGGGTCGTCTTGCCCGAGCCGTTCGGTCCGATCAGGCCGTTGACCTGACCCTCGTGGACCTCCAGGTCGCAGTCCGACAGCGCGTTGACGCCGCCGTACGCCTTGCTGACCCCCGCCACCTCGATCAGCGGACTCATGCCGCGGTCTCGCGGAGTCGTGGCTCGGGCATCGTGCCGGCGGGGTGCGACCGGGCTGCGTGCCGGCGCCGGACGAGCGTGGCGATGCTCGGGACGACGCCACGGGGCAGGATCAGGATCACCGCCAGGAACAGGACGCCGTAGGCGATCAGGTAGATCGCATCGCTCGAGAACGTCTGCGTCAGGTACTGCTGCAGCGATTCGAGCACGAGCGCGCCGAGCAGCGGGCCGGCGACCGTTCCCAGTCCACCGAGGAACGCCATCAGCGCGAGCGCAAGGTCGAACAGCGGGTCGAACGCGAACTGGGGGAACACCTGCCCGACGAAGTAGAAGTACAGGCCGCCGGCCATCCCGACCGGGACGGCCGACAGCACGAACGCACCCAGCTTGACGCGCCGGGTCTTGACGCCGAGTCCGAGCGCGCGATCCTCGTCGTCGCGGATCGCGAGCAGCTGCAGGCCGAACCTGGAGCGCCGCACCGACCACGAGACGAACGTCGTCGCGACCAGCAGCGCCAGCGCGACGTAGTAGAACGGCTGGTTGTAGTTGGCCGCCGAGAACGGCGCGATCGGGAACAGCATCCCCGAGGTGCCGCCGGTGAAGCCGAAGTTGGTTGCGGCCAGCTGGAAGATGAAGAAGATCGCGATCGTGACCACGACGAACGTGTGCCGGCGCGTGCGCAGCGCGACGAGCCCGACGGGGATCGCGATCGCCCCAGCGATCAGACCGCCGAACGGCAGCAGCGCGAACACCGGCCAGCCACCCGCTACGTGCCACGACTTCGCGGACATCGCGACCGCGTACGCGCCCGAGCCGAAGAACACCGCGTGCCCGAGCGCCAGGTAACCGGAGTAGCCACTGAAGATGTTCCAAGCGGTCGCGCTGATCATGAAGATCAGCGTGAAGAAGGCGATCGACGTAGTGGTCGGATCGGTGAACAGGACCGGGAAGGCGGCGAACACCGCGAGTGTCACTCCGATCGCGCCGAGCACGGGCGCCCGGCGGGCGGGTGGCGGTTGGGCGGGGATCGCATGCATGCCTGCGCCGGGCGCCCCCGAGCCGGGCTCGCTCATTGCGCCCTCACGGCCGCACGCCCGAACAGTCCCCGCGGGCGGACCGACAGCACCACGACGAGCGCCGCGAAGTAGACGAGCGGCGCCCACGTCGGCGACCACCAGACCGCGACCACGTCGTTGATCACCAGCAGGAAGATCGCGGCGCCCATCGCGCCGCCGATGCTGCCCATCCCGCCGAGGATCACGATCGCCAGCAGGCGCGAGATCAGGTCGTAGCCGGTGTTCGGGTTGAACGCGTTGGTCGCGCCGAACACCATCCCGCCGACGGCCGTCACCGCGACCCCGATGCCGACCGAGATCGTGCGCACGCGGCTGACGTCGATGCCGATCAGATCGGCCGCGGTGCGGTTCTGCAGCGACGCGCGGACAGCGTGGCCGAACTTCGTCCGGTACAGCATGAAGTACAACCCGGCCATCAGCGCGACCGCCAGCCCGAATCCGATCAGGTAGATGTCGGGCAGGTAGAACCCGAGCATGTGGATCGAGCTGTTGACGTAGGAGGCCTGGAGCTGGACGTAATCGACACCCGCCACCGCGGTCACGATCCCTTCGATCACGATCGCGACCGCATAGGTGACGAGGATCGACATCTGCGTCCGGTCCTGATCGCGCAGGCGCCGCATGAACCCGAACTCGATCGCGACACCGAGCACGAACATCGCCGGCACCGTGAGCAGCAGGCCGGGCAGCAGCCCGATGCCCACGTGCGCCGACAGCTCGTAGCTCAGGTACGCACCGAGTATCACCATGATGCCCTGCGCGATGTTGATGATGTCCATCACCCCGAAGATCAGCGTCAGCCCGGCGGCCATCAAGGCGTACACACCGCCTGTCAGTACGCCGTCGACGACCGCCTGGGCAAACGCCGAAAGTGTCATCGGGTGCTGGTCAACGTCTCTCGCCCGTCAGCGGGAGTCCCGTCAGCCCTGCCAGGCCGGCTTCGGGAACAGGGGCTTGACCGTGCCGGCCCCGCCGAGCGGGAGCACCTGCACGAGCTTGCCGTTCTGCCACTGGAAGGTGAGCGTCTTCAGTGCGATGTTCTCGCCGAGCTTGTCGAACTTGACGGGACCCTGCACGCTGTTGAGTGTCACCCCGCTCTTCAGGTAGGCGATGATCTTCTTCTGGTCGAAGCTGTGCGTGGCATTGACCGCCTGAGCGAGCACCTGCCCGACCGAGTAGGCCTCGGCGACGTCGGCGTTGACACCCGACGCGGTGCCGCCGTACTTGGCGATGTACTCCGCGACCATCTTCTCGGAGTCGGCCTTCTTGAAGCCTCCGTACCAGCCGTTCGGGACCATGATGCCGTTCTCGTTGCCGGTGCCGACGGCGTTCACGAACGCGGCGCCCTGGTCAGGGCCGGCGGTCGCGATGAACGCCTTCGGGTTGTAGTGCTGCTGGATGAAGACGTGCGTGAAGGCCGAGACGGTCGGCACGTCGACGGCGCCGAGGATGAACACGTCCGGGTGCGCCGAGGCGACCTGCCCGGCGATCGCGGTGTAGTCGGTGACCTCCTCGGGGAACACCTTGCTGAGCACGGTCTTGACGCCGGCCTTCTGCAGGATCTGCTGGGCGAGCGGCAGCTGCGGCTGGGTGAACGGGTCGTTGACGGTCGCGTACGCAGCCGTCTTCGGGCGCTCCGACGCCGGCAGGGACGCGATCCACTGCGCGAACGTGACGAGGTTCAGCTTGACGGGCAGTGACACGTCGAACACGTTGCTGAGGCCCGCGCCGAACACCGACGGGGCGCCGCCCGCGCCCTCGACGAACGCGTACCCGTACCGCGCCGCGATCCGGGCCGCGGGAACGGTCAGCAGCGACGAGAACGGACCGAACACGAGCGCGTCGTGGTCTGAGCCGATCAGGCGCTCGTAGTTCGAGACGACCTGCGCCGGGCTCGAGGCGTCCGACAGGACGTTGAGCTTGATCTGGTGCCCGAGCAGTCCGCCCGCCTTGTTCTGATCTGCGACCCATAGCTCGTAGCCCCGCTGGAACGCGACGCCGTCGCTCGAGAAGTCGCCGGACAGCGACAGCGAGGTGCCGATCGTGATCGGCGCCGAACCGCTTGCCGCGTTCGCCCGGTCGCCACCGCCGATTGCCCAGACCGCCATCGCCAGTGCCGCGCCGACGGCAGCCGCCGCAAGCGCGGGTCTCCGCAAGATGCTCATAACTCTCCTCCGCTGCTGGGGCGTGTCGGCGAGCGCGCAGCCGTGAGGACCGCGGTGCGGCCGCCTTCACGTCGTTTGCAATCGTTTGCAATTACGACATTAGGCGAAACGCGCGGGCGTGTCAACAGGCAACCGCGGCTGCGCTGCGAGACGTGCGATGCCGGCCGGACGCGACCCCGGAGGGCTAAACACCTTTAATGCGATCGCCTTTTGGTACATTGTGAGGCGAAGTCCCGACCCTGGAATCCACGATCGCGAGAGGAACCGATGGAGCCCGCCTCGCTGCAAGCCGACCAGCATGGACACCAGCCTCGCGAGGGCTCGCTCGAGCGGCCCGAGATCGTGGAGAACGTTCCGGGACATGTGATCCCGATCCTCGCGCGCGAGTTCGACGACTTCGACACCGAGTCGACCCGGTACCTCGAGGGTCGGCTCGAGCCTGAGGACTTCATCAAGTTCCGGCTCCGGCAGGGCGTCTACGGCCAGCGCCAGCCGGACGTGCAGATGGTTCGTGTGAAGCTGCCGCTGGGCGGCGTGACGCCGGACCAGCTCGACGCGTTCGCGGCGGGCATCGAGCGCTACGTGCCGCTGCGCAAGGGTCACATCACGACGCGCCAGAACATCCAGATGCACCACGTGCCGCTGCCCGACGCCGCCAGGCTGATCCGCCAGCTCGGGGACGCCGGGCTGTCGAGCCGCGAGGGGTGCGGCAACACGATGCGCAACGTCACCGGCGACCCGCGCGCGGGCGTGCTCCCCGGCGAGCTGTTCGACGTCACCCCGTACGCCGGCGCGTACGTGCGCTACTTCGTCCGCCACCCGACCACCCAGTCGATGCCGCGCAAGGTCAAGACCGCGTTCGCGGCGACGGACGCCGACAACGCGATCACGCGGATCCACGACATCGCCTTCCTGCCGCGGCTGCGCGACGGCGTCCGCGGGGTCGAGGTCCGGGTCGGCGGCGGCACCTCGATCATGCCGCGCACGGCGCCGACGCTGTACGAGTTCGTCGAGCTCGACAACGGCGACTACCTGAAGGTGACCGAGGCCGTCGTGCGGATCTTCGACCGTCAGGACTGGCTGCGACCGAACCGCGCCCGCGCGCGGATCAAGGTGCTGGTCGACAAGATCGGGATCGACGCGTTCCGCGAGCTGGTCGAGCAGGAGCTCGCCGGCGACTGGGTCGGCGAGCGCGACTTCTCGCTCGAGGGCATCCTGTTCGATCACGACGAGGAGTCCCACGCACCGGCGCCCCCGCACGCGACCAGATCGCCCAACGGCGATCAGCGCGAGTTCGACCACTTCGTCGCGACGAACGTCCAGGGCCAGCGCCAGCACGGATTCGTCACCGTCGAGGTCAAGGTCGACCGCGGCGATCTGACCGTCGAGCAGCTGCGCGGGCTCGCGCAGGTGATGCGCGACTACAGCGGCGGCTACGCCCGTACGACGGTCGGGCAGAACCTGGTGCTGCGGTGGGTGCGCGAGCAGGCGGCGTACGACGTCTGGCGGGCGCTGTGCGAGCTCGGCCTCGGCGAGCCCGGCGCGGGCGAGATCACCGACGTCGTCTCGTGCCCCGGGACCGACTCGTGCAAGCTCGGGATCACCAGCTCGATGGGGCTGAACCGCGCGCTGCGCGACCGCCTCGCCGAGCTGCGGATCACCGACGAGAGCACGCGCCGGATCCAGGTGAAGATGAGCGGCTGCCCGAACGGCTGCGGCCAGCACCACATCGCTCAGATCGGCTTCTACGGCGCCTCGATCAAGGTCGGCGAGCACACGATCCCGGCGTACATCCCGCACATCGGCGGCCGCTTCGCGGGCGGCGAGGTCGTGTACGGAACGCGCCTGAAGAGCCGGCTCCCAGCCAAGCGCGTGCCCGACGCGCTCGAGCGATGGGTCCGCTTCTACGAGGCAGAGCGCGACGAGGGCGAGGAGTTCCTCGCGTTCGCCGATCGCGTCGGGACGGCGGCCTTCGAGCAGCAGGTCGCGGATCTGGCGATGCCGGTGCAGTTCTCGCTGCAGAACCTCGACGTGTTCGTCGACTGGAGCAGGAGCAGCCCGTTCGCGGTCGTGCGCGGGGAGGGCGAGTGCGCGGTCTAGTCGCGCGCGGGGTTCGAGGTGCGACGGGCGGTGCCGCTGCCGCTCGCGCCCGGGATGGCGCGAGCGGCGTCCGGCGGTACGCTGGACGGCCGTGAGCACGACCATGCCCGACCTGGAAGAGGCGAGCGCCGAGGAGGTTCTGGCGTACGCGGTCAAGCAGTTCCATCCGCGACTGAAGACCGCCTGCTCGTTCCAGAAGGAGGAGTCGGTGCTCGCTCACATGCTCAGCCAGATCGAGCCGGAGGCGCAACTGTTCGTGGTCGACACGGGCGTGCTGTTCGCCGAGACGCTCGAGACCTGGAAGCGGTTCGAGGAGCGGTTCGGGCTGCCGGTCGAGGTGATCGACGCCTCCGGTCCGGGTGCGCCCTGGACACGCGAGCGCTGCTGCGGCGAGGCGAAGGTCGACGGCCTCGAGCGGGCACTCGCGGGCTTGCAGGCGTGGATCACTGGGATCCGCCGCGAGCAGGGACCGACGCGAGCCGGTGCCCCGAAGCTCGAGCGCGACGAGCGTCGCGGGATCTGGAAGCTGAACCCGCTGGCCGACTGGACCGAGAAGGACCTGTGGCGCTACGTCTTCAAGCACGATCTGCCATACAACCCGCTCCACGACCGGGGGTACGCGTCGATCGGATGCGCGCCGTGTACGCTCCCCGGTGCCGGCCGGGAAGGCCGCTGGGCGGGCGACGAGAAGACCGAATGCGGCCTGCACGTCTAGGACCCTCGGGCTCGAGTCGACAGCGCCGATGAGCTACGAGCTGTCACACCTGGAGAGCCTCGAGGCCGAGGCGATCTTCATCATGCGCGAGGTCGCGGCCGAGCTCGAGCGCCCGGTGCTGCTGTTCAGCGGCGGCAAGGACTCGATCGTGCTGCTGCGCCTGGCCGAGAAGGCGTTTCGCCCGGGTCGCTTCCCGTTCCCGGTGATGCACGTCGACACCGGCCACAACTTCGCCGAGGTGATCGCCTTCCGCGACCGCGAGATCGAACGGCTCGGGGAGCGGCTGATCGTCGCGCTCGTGCAGGACTCGATCGACGCCGGCCGTGTACGCGAGGAGACCGGACCGCGGGCGTCGCGCAACCGCCTGCAGACGACGACGCTGCTCGACGCGATCGCCGAGCACGGGTTCGACGCCGCGTTCGGCGGCGCCCGCCGCGACGAGGAGCGCGCCCGCGCCAAGGAGCGGGTGTTCTCGTTCCGCGACGACTTCGGCCAGTGGGACCCCAAGAGCCAGCGGCCCGAACTGTGGCAGCTGTACAACGGACGGATCCGCAAGGGCGAGCACGTCCGCGTGTTCCCGATCTCGAACTGGACCGAGCTCGACGTGTGGCAGTACATCGCCACCGAGCGGCTCGAGGTGCCCTCGATCTACTACGCGCACACGCGGCAGGTGTTCGAACGCGACGGGATGCTGTACGCGCTGAACCCGCACGTCGAGCTGATCGACGGCGAGGTCCCGTTCGACGCGTCGGTTCGCTACCGCACGGTCGGCGACATGACCTGCACCGGCGCAGTGCGCTCGACCGCGACGACGCTCGCCGACGTCGTCACCGAGATCGCCGCGACGCGCATCACCGAGCGCGGCGAGACCCGGGCCGATGACCGCGTAACCGAGGCGGCGATGGAGGACCGCAAGCGCGAGGGGTACTTCTGATGGTGAGCTCGACCAACGGACACGCCGTCCCCGAGCAACCGGCCGACGTTCGTAGCGGGGAGGTCTACGTCAACGACGTCAGCCCGTTGCGCGGCCGCTCGGAGCTGCTGCGGATCGCGACGGCCGGGTCGGTCGACGACGGCAAGTCGACTCTGATCGGGCGGCTCCTGCACGACTCCAAGTCGATCTTCGAGGATCAGCTCGCGCACGTCGCGCAGACCTCCGAGCGCCGCGGCGACGGCTACCTCAACCTCTCGCTGCTGACCGACGGGCTGCGCGCCGAGCGCGAGCAGGGGATCACGATCGACGTCGCCTACCGCTACTTCCAGACGCCACGGCGCAAGTTCATCATCGCCGACACCCCCGGCCACGAGCAGTACACGCGCAACATGGTCACCGGCGCGTCGACCGCCAGCCTCTCGATCGTGCTCGTCGACGCCCGCCACGGCGTCTCCGAGCAGACCCGGCGCCACGCCTACATCGCCTCGCTGCTGCGGATCCCGCACCTGGTCGTTGCGGTCAACAAGATGGATCTCGTCGCCTACTCCGAGGACACCTTCTACGCGATCCTCGACGAGATGACCGACTGGGCCGCGCGGCTCGCGCTCCCCGACATCACGTTCATCCCGATCTCGGCGCTGCACGGCGACAACGTCGTCGAGCGCTCGTGGAACATGCCCTGGTACGGCGGCGCGCCGCTGCTCTACCACCTGGAGCACGTCGTGATCGCCCCCGACCGCAACCTCGCCGACGTGCGCTTCCCCGTGCAGTGGGTGATCCGGCCGATGAACGACGCGCACCACGACTACCGCGGTTACGCCGGCCAGGTGGCGGGCGGCGTGCTGCGGCCAGGGGCGGAGGTGGTCGCGTTGCCGGGCGGTCGAAGCAGCCGCATCAAGGCGATCGACACCTTCGACGGCGAGCACGAGGAGGCGTTTCCGACGATGTCGGTGACGGTGCGGCTCGAGCACGAGCTCGACATCTCGCGCGGTGACATGCTCGTCGAGGCCGACGACGCGCCCGTGGTTGCGCGCGAGCTCGAGGCCAACCTGTGCTGGATGGGCGAGCAGCCGCTGAGTCCCGGCGCCCGCTACACGATCAAGCACACGACCCGCACCGCCCGCGCGGTCGTCGACCAGCTCGAGTACCGCGTCGACGTCAACACGCTCGCCCATGACCGTGGCGCCGCCGAGCTGGGACTGAACGAGATCGGGCGGGTGCGCCTGCGCACGAGTGCGCCGCTGATGGTCGATCTGTACGCGCGCAACCGCACGACCGGCAGTTTCATCCTGATCGACGAGTCGAGCAACGACACCGTCGGCGCCGGGATGGTCGTCTCCGCCCGCTGAGCGCAGGCCGTCCGGCGGCGCGGGCCGTGCGGCGGCGCGCGGCGCGGGCGTGCGCTGGTTTGCGAGGAGACCATTACGCTAGCTTTTCGAGCGTGCGGCGCCGCATGGGACTCGTGTGGCCGGTTGCCGGCCTGCTCGGCTCGACTCTGACCGCGGCCGCGGCCTCGGACGTGCTCGACGGCCGACCGATCAGGTGGTGGTGGCGCGCGCCGCTGCCCGGCGGTCACTCGCTCCAGCTGAACCTCCTCTGGGTAGGCGTGGCGCTGCTGTGCGCGGCCTGGGTCGGCCTCGGCCGCCGCCTCGCGACCGGCGCGAGCGCGCGCGACATCGCGCTGATCGGTGCGCTGTGGGCTGCGCCGCTGGCGCTCGGCCCGGCGCTGTTCAGCCACGACCTGTTCAGCTACCTGGCGCAGGGATCGATCCTCCACCACGGTCTCGACCCGTACCGGATGGCACCGGCGCGGGCGCTCCCGCGCCTGCACGAGCTGCGGCTGCTGGCAACCGTCTCCCCGAGCTGGCGCGCGACCACGGCGCCGTACGGGCCAGCGTTCCTGGCGCTCGCCGGTCTCGCCGCGGCGGCCGCCGGACCGCACCTGGCGCTTGCGGTCGAGCTGATGCGGCTGCCTGCGCTCGCCGGCCTGGCGCTGCTCGCCTGGGGCGTGCCGGTGCTCGCGCGCCGGCTCGGCGCCGATCCGGCCCGTGCCACCTGGCTCGTGGTCGCAAGCCCGCTGGCGCTCCTGTACTTCGCCGGCTCGGGCCACAACGACGTGCTGATGGCCGGGCTGTGCGTGGTCGGTGTCGCCCTGGCGCTCTGCGACCGGCCGCTGCTCGGGTTCGCCGTGTGCGTCGCGGCGGCGCTCGTCAAGCTGCCGGCTGCCGTCGCCGCGATCGCGATCCTGATCGCCTGGGCGCGCGCACTGCCGGCGGGACGCCCGCGCGCGTTCGCGCTGGCGCGCGCCGGCGCGATCGGCGCGGTGCTCGTGCTCGCCGTCGGCGTGCTCAGCGGGGCAGGCCTGCGCTGGCTGTCGGGCGGCGCGCTCGGGAGCGCAACGGCGGCGCGGATCGCGCTGACGCCGGCGACGGCGCTGGCGGTCACGCTGCACGAGCTCGGTCACGGCGTTCACTCCGGGGTCGAGCAGGCGGCCGCCGGGCTGGAGCAGGCGTCGGCCCGGATCGCGCTCGGACTGGTCGCGGCGCTGGCCGTCTGGCTGCTGTGGCGGGTCAGGCGCGAGCGGCTCGTGCGCTCGCTCGGGCTGCTGCTGCTGGCGGCGGCGCTCGGCGGGCCGGAGGCGTGGCCGTGGTACCTGATCTGGGGAGCCGCGCTGCTGGCGGCCGATCCCGCAGCCCAGCGATCTCCGTGGCTGGCGGTGTCGATGCTCGTGCCCGCGTTCCTGATCACGCCGGCGGGAGACGTCGCGGTGCCGCTGCCGCACGCGTTCGAGCTGGTCGTGGCGTATGCCGCGGCGATGGCGTTCGCCGTCTGGGTGGCGGTCCGCCGCCGGACGCAGGTCACCGCGTGACGACGGGCCTGCTCACACCCGGTGCAAGCGCGCCGCCCGAGCCTGCCCCGGGCGTCGCGGCGGGGGCGCAGCCTCGCGGCGGCCGGTTGGTCCGCCCCCTGCTGCTCGTGCTCGTCGTAGGCGTGCCGGCGGTTCTCGCGGCCGCGCTCGCGTGCTACCAGCTGGGGGCGCGCAGCGTGTGGCTCGACGAGAGCGCAACGGTCGCGATCGCCTCCCAGCACGGCGCCGCGCTGTGGCACGCGATCGCTCATGACGGCGGCAACATGCTGATCTACTACCTGCTGGAGCACGCGTTGATCGGCGCCTTCGGCGGCGCGACGTGGGTGATCCGGTTCCCGTCCGTGCTCGCCACCGCAGCGACTGCGGCGATCGCCGCCGGCCTCGGGTGGCGGCTGTTCGACGCCTCGCGCCGGATCGCGCTGAGCGCAGGGCTGCTCACGGCCGTCAGCCTGCCCCTCGTGTTCTGGGGCCAGAACGCGCGGGGATACGCGCTGATGGTGGCGTTCGCCACGGGCTCGTTCCTCGCGCTCGTCGTCGTCCTGCAGGCGCCGGCCGACCGCCCGGCGCCCCGCGCGGCGCTGCTCGCCTACGGCGCGGCGCTGCTCGGATCGCTGTACACCGGGCTCGACACGGTGCTGGTCGTCGCCGCGCAGCTGCTGTTGCTGGCCGCGTATCCGCAGCGCGCACGCGAGGTGGTCTCGATGCTGGTCGCGGTCGCGGTGCTGTCGGTGCCGCTGCTCGTGCTCGCCGCCAACCGCGGCCAGGGCCAGTTGTTCTGGGTTCCCGCCCCGAGCCCGGCCGTGCTCAGCCAGGCGCTCACCACGCTCACCTCGGCGGGCCTGTCCCCGAACTTCCACGAGACCGCGGTCACGACGGTCGTGTGCATCGTGACCTCGGCGCTGGCGCTCGCGGCGCTGCTGGTTGCCTGGCGTGAGGCGCCACGGCCGGCCCCTGCACCGCTGCGCGCGCTGCTGGCGCCCCTGCGCTCCCCGCTGGCGCTGCCCGCCGCGTGGCTGCTCGTGCCGATGCTGCTGGCGCTCGGCGCGGCGTTCGCCGGCGAGCCGATCGAGCTGGCGCGCACGAGCGTCCTGCTGCTCCCCGCCGTGGCGCTGCTGCTCGCGCGGGTGCTGCACGATCCGGCGCTCCGACACGGCTGGGGGTTCGCGGCGGTCGCGTTGGTGCTCGGGCTGCGGCTGGCCGTGGTCCTCCCGATCTACGGCGTCTCGCCCGAGCCCTGGCAGGCGGCCGCACGCTACGTGATGGCCGTGGGGGGTCCGACCGGCGGTGCCGCGCTCAGCGCCGGCGGGCGATCCGGCGCATCGGCCGGCGACCGCGCGTGCGTCGCCTTCTATCCCCAGGACGGCCGGATGGCGTTCGATTACTACGTACGCTCGACGCCCGCCGCCGCGCGCCTGATCCCCGTCCTGCCGTCGACCCCGTGGAGTTCGGTGACTCCGTTTGTCGAGCGCTACACAGTCCCGTCTCCGACGGCGCTCGGGCGGATCGTCGCCCGCTGCCCGCAGCTGTGGCTGCTCGCCAGCCACGAAGGTCAGCGCGGCGGCACCGCCGCCTCGCGCCACGACCTGCGCCGCTACCACGCCCTCGTGGCTGCGCTCGCCGCCCGCTACCGTCACGTCTCGCTGCGCAGGTTCGGCTACGCCGCACCGGTGCTGGTGCGACTCTTCGGCCGCTGAGGCGGCGGCGTCCGGCGGCCGGGGTTCGGTCGGAGGGTGAGGCCCCGTCCCGGGCGAGTCGGCAGCTCGCCTCGGTCAGGGGCCAAAACGTCACAAGCCCCCGCCTCGAGGGCCCGCGTTGTGCAGTACGCGCCCTCAGAGGGCGCGGTTTGCACACTGTCGGCGTCGACGATCGGGGGTCGCGACGTTTTGGCCCCTCGGGCGAGGGACGAGGGGGTGACGGCCTGATTCCCGCAGGCAGGCACCGGTTCTACGCGAGCTACGGCTTCGCAAAGGTTGCGCCGGCTCGACCTTCGTCGCGCGGTCGTCAGATCGGGCAGCGTCGAATCAGGGCCGCTCGCCTCAGCCCGACCGAAGCGCTCCGCGGCGCGTGGCCGAAGGAGCCGGAGTCAGCGCTGCGCTGACGTCCGTCGCCGGCGGGAACGAGACTTCGATCGTGAGCCCGCCCCCGGGTCGCGCGTCCGCATCCAGCTCGGCGTGGTGCGCGGTGGCGATCGCTCGGACGATCGAGAGTCCGAGCCCGTGGCCGCCCGTGTGGCGCGTGCGGGCGCCGTCGAGGCGCTCGAAGGGTTCGAACAGACGCGTCAGCTGCTCGGGCGGGACGATCGGTCCGGTGTTGGCGATCGAGAAGAAGGCGTGCCGGTCGCGGGTGCCGGTCGTGACCGCGATCTCGCCGCCGGGCGTGTTGTGGCGGATCGCGTTGTCGATCAGGTTCGTGGCGAGCCGCTCGATCAGTCGTGGGTCGCCTTGCGCGGGCGCGTCGCCGAGCGACTGGTGAAGCTCGAGCTCGAGCTCCGCGAGCACCGGGCCGCGGGCGAGCAGGACCCGGGCGGCGATCGTCGCAAGGTCGAATGGCTCGCGCTGCTGCACGCCTGCCTGGCCGCGCGTCAGGGCCAGCAGGGCGTCGATCAGCTGCTCCAGATGGCGCTCGGATACAAGCACGCGCTCGTGCGCATTCCGCAGCGACGCGAAGCTGGCCTGCGGGTCGGCGAGCGCGACCTGGATCAGCGCCCGCTGGCGCGTCAGTGGCGCGCGCAGTTCGTGAGAGGCGTTGGCGACGAACTGGCGCTGCGCTTCGAATGCGGCATCGAGCCGCCCGAACAGGTCGTCGAGCGTGTCGCCGAGCTCCTGCAGCTCGTCATGCGGGCCGTCGAGCGCGAGCCGCTCCTTCAAGTTGGCCGAGGAGATGCGCTGCGCCGTGCGGGTGATCGTGCGGATCGGTCGCAGCATCCTGCCGGTGACCAGCCAGCCCGCGAGCAGCGCGAGTACGGCCACGATCGCCAGTGCGATCCCCGAGTCGATCAGCAGTCGATGGGAGTCGGCCGCCTGCTGGGCGGCCTGGACGGCGCCGGCCCGGCTCACCTGGTGGACGGCCGCGGCGAGCTGGCCGACAGACCTGGCCAGCTGATGCTGATCCGCTGCAAGCTGGTGCTGGTCGCGCTCGAGCGGTCCGAGCAACGGGTTCAGCGGGTCCCCGGGCACCGCCTTGAACGGCAATCCGGCCAACAGCCGCCGGTCGGAGACGAGTTGGTGCTGATCGGCGTTCAGCGGACCCAGCGCGAGCGACAGCGGCGTCCCGGCGGGGGCATTCGGAAACCGGGATGTGAGCGCGTGGATCGCAGGTGTCTGGGGAACCCGTGGCAGCGCCGGCTTCGAGTACGCGGTCGCCCGTTCGAACAGGACGTAGGTGACGCCGACGAGGGCGGTGCCGAACAGCAGGAACAGGGCGCCGTACAGCAGCGTCAGGCGCACGCGCATCGTTCCCCGCTGTGTGCTGAGGCCACCGATCCGAGGAATCGGGGGCGTGCCCGAGCGCGCGGCAGTGCTCATATCCGGTAGCCGGCCTTGGCGACCGTCTCGATGATCGGTGGATCGCCGAGCTTGGTCCGCAGGCGGCTGATCGTCACCTTTACTGCGGCGCTGAATGGGTCGGCGTTCGCATCCCACACGCGCTCGAGCAGCTCCTCGGCGGACACGACCCGCCCTTGAGCTGCGAGCAGCAGCTCGAGCACCCCGAACTCCTTCGGTGTCAGCAGTAGCGGCAGGCCGTCGCGGTGGGCGGAGCGCTTGGCGGTGTCGAGCACGATGTCGCCGGCTCGCAGCACCGGCGGCACGCTCGGCTGGGCACGGCGGGCGAGCGCAGCGATCCGTGCGACGAGCACCGGGAAGTCGAACGGCTTTGCCAGGTAGTCGTCGGCGCCGAGCCCCAAGCCCTCGATCAGGTCCTCGTTCGACGCGGCGGCGGTCAGCATCAGGATCCGGCTGCGGCCGCCGCCGTCCACCAGCCTGGCGCACACCTGGTCTCCGTGCACACCGGGGAGATCGCGGTCGAGCACGATCACGTCGTAGTCGTTGACGGTCGCCTGCGCGAGGCCCGCCGGGCCGTCCAGCGCGACGTCCACGGCCATCCGCTGGTGACGCAGCCCGGCTGCGACCGTCTCTGCCAACTCCTGATCGTCGTCGATCACAAGCACGCGCACTGGCGCTCCTATCAGCACGACGGTAGCGCGGCGAGGGTTTCAGAGCGGTTTCGCCGCTGCTGCCGGACGCGCCCCCGCGGGCTCGCGGAAGCGCAACCGTCGCGAAACCGGTGCTGCGTAGAACCAGGGCCGGGTTGACAGCGACGGAAGGAGACGGGATGACGGATTACATCGATCTGGAGCGGCCGCTCCGGCCGCGGCGAGCGCGCCTGCTCGCCGTTGCCGTGATCGCGGGCGGAGCGTTGGCCGGGTGCGGCGCAAGCACGCACCCTTCGACCTCGACGACGTCGGCCGCGGTCAGCAACCCGGCAACGGCGGCGCCGAGCACGGCCTCCTCGACCACGACCGCCCCGACGACGGCGACGCGCGCCCCGAAGAGGAGGAGGCAGTCCGGCAGTGCGAGCTTCGGCCCGCCGTCGCCGCTTGCATTCGCCAAGTGCATGCGAGCGAACGGCGTGTCCAGCTTCCCGGACCCGTCGGCGGGTGGGGGCTTCCACTTCCAGGCACGCCCAGGGCTGATCGGATCGCCCGCGTTCCAGGCCGCGCAGTCGAAGTGTCAGCGGCTGCTGCCCGGCGGCGGCCCGCTCTCGCCGGGAGCGCCAGCCTCGGCACGGACGATGTCGCAGCTGCTGAGGATCGCCGAGTGCATGCGCCGCCACGGCGTCTCGCAGTTCCCGGACCCGCTGCCCTCAGCGCCGTCGCACCCGACGCTGGGGAAGTACCGTCTGATCACCAACTACAAGGGAGCGATCCTGCTGTTCCCGAGCACGCTCGACATGCAGTCGCCGGCGTATGGGCGGGCGGCCCGCGAGTGCGGCGGGTCGTTCCTCGGCGCCCGTCACTGATTGGGGGCCTGCCCGAGCTGCGGCGCTACGGACGGGGGCTGTTGCCGGCGAACGCCAGCAGGCTCATGCCGACCAGCAGGCACGAGCTCGTGAAGATCAGCCGCCGGTAGGCGGCGCCCTGGAGGCGGGCGGCGACCGCCAGCAGCAGCGGGAACGCGCACAGCAGCATCCGCGGGTTCGGCGGCACGTTGTCGGAGGTGACGGTCAACAGCGCAACGCCGCCGGTCCACGCCAGCGCCGGTGCCGGCACGAGCGCGCGCGACCGCCACAGGTGCAGAAGTCCCCAGCCGAGGAAGACCGTGCCTGCGAGTCCCGAGACCAGGTTGAGGTCGATCGACGGGTGCGCGAACGAGTGGAACGCAAGCACCTGAGCGACCAGGTGGTAGGCGTCGAAGGCCAGCGCGAACGGGCTCGAGTGCTCGTGCCAGGCGTCGTGCTGGGCTACGAAGGTCGCGAACGGGGTGCCGGTGTGGACCCACAGGTAGCCGCCGAACGCGAGGATTCCGAGCGGCGCGAGCGCGGGCGCCAGCAGCGGGCGCAGCGTCTGCAGCACGCGCCGGCCGGCCGTTCCGGTCGCGCGGCGCAGCTCGGGAACCGTTGCCAGCGCGCACGCGGGGATGATCGCGACGGCCACCGGGCCGACCGCGGTCGAGAGTCCGGCGAGCAGTCCGGCGAGCAGCCAGCGACGGTCCTCGAGCGCCAGCAGGCAGCCCGCGATCAGCGTCAGCAGCAGCCCCTCGGTGTAATCCATCGAGAACACGATCGAGCCCGGGAACACGCAGAAGAACAGGACCGCGCGGCGGGTCGTGTGCGCGTTCCCCCACCAGCGCTGCGCGAGCCGCGCGATCAGCACGGTCGCGGTCGCCCCGGTCACGAGCGAGACGAGCAGCCCCGCGTAGAAGTAGGGCAGGCCAGTCAGCTCGCCCGTCGTCCACATCGCGATCGAGTAGAGCGGGAAGAAGCCGAGCGTCGACCAGCCGCCGGCGACCACGTGGTTCGGGTAGCCGTGGACGGCCAACTGCGCGTACCAGTGACCGTCCCAGGCGTACAGCGTCTTCAGGAACACGACGCCCGGCCGCACCGTGTCGGCGAGCGCGACCATCAGGTACAGGACGCGCGACAGCAGGTACACGGCAAGCGGGAACTGCCAGCGGACCTCCAGCGTGAACAGCCGCCGTCGCAGCCCGATCGCGAGCGGTTCGTGAACCGGCGCCGGCAGGCCGCTCGTATCGATCACCGAGTCCAGGTGGCTCAGCGCATCGGCGTCCCCGAGCGTCCTGACACCCGGTGGCGCCCCGCGCACGTCCGGGAGCGTGCTCATTTGCGCCCGAATAGTAGAGTGGCTTGTGTTAGAGGATCGCAAGGATGTGCGGCCGCTAAAGTCCGCCGCTTCGCATGTTCCGCAAGATCCTGATCGCGAACCGGGGCGAGATCGCGGTTCGCGTGATCCGCGCCTGTGAGGAGCTCGGGATCGCGACCGTCGCGGTCTATTCCGAGCTCGACCGTGACGCCCCGCACGTGCTGCGCGCCGACGAGGCGTTCCTGCTCGGCCCCGGTCCCGCTGCGGACAGCTACCTCGCGGTCGAGCGGCTGCTCGACGCGATCGAGCGGTCCGGCGCGGAGGCCGTGCACCCGGGCTACGGGTTCCTGGCAGAGAACGCAGGGTTCGCGCGAACGCTCGAGCAGCACGGGGTGACGTTCATCGGGCCGCCGGCGAGCGCGATCGACGCGATGGGGTCGAAGACGCGCGCGCGCGAGCTGATGGCCGCCGCCGGGGTTCCGATCGTGCCGGGCACGACCGCGCCGGTCGCGACCGTCGAGGAGGCCAGGCGGATCGCGGCCGAGACGATCGGCTACCCGGTCGCTGTCAAGGCGGCCGGCGGCGGCGGCGGCAAGGGGTTCCGTGTGGCGCTGAGCGAGGACGCGCTCGAGGAGGCGTTCGCGGGCGCCGCGCGCGAGGGCGAGCGGTTCTTCGCCGACGCGACCGTCTATCTCGAGCGCTACCTGCCCGACCCGCGCCACGTCGAGGTGCAGGTGCTGGCCGACACCCATGGCAACGTGATCCATCTCGGTGAGCGCGACTGCTCGGTCCAGCGCCGCCACCAGAAGCTGATCGAGGAGGCTCCGGCCCCGGCGGTCGACGCCGAGCTGCGGGCCCGGATCGGGCAGATCGCGACCGACGCCGCCCGCGCCGTCGGCTACACCGGCGCCGGGACGATCGAGGGGCTGCTCCAGGACGGCGAGTACTTCTTCCTCGAGATGAACACGCGCGTCCAGGTGGAGCACTGCGTGACCGAGATGGTGACCGGGATCGACATCGTCAAAGAGGGGATCCGGGTCGCCGCGGGCGAGCCGCTGTCGGTCGCCCAGGACGACGTCGCGCTGCGCGGCCACGCGATCGAGTGCCGGATCAACGCCGAGGACGCCTCGAAGAACTTCGCCCCCGCGCCCGGGACGATCGCCTCCTACCGCGAGCCGAGCGGGCCGGGGGTCCGGGTCGACTCCGGCTGCCGGGCCGGATCGGTGATCTCGCCGATGTACGACCCGATGATCGCCAAGCTGATCGTCTGGGACGTCGACCGCGAGCAGGCGACGCGGCGGATGCTGCGCGCGCTAGGCGAGTACGAGATCGGCGGCCTGCGGACGCTGTTGGGGTTCCACGAGGCGCTGCTCGCGAGCGAGCAATGGGGCGCGGGCGAGACCTGCCGCGATCTGGTCGAGGACCGCGAGTGGCTCGGGCGGCTCGCGACCGCCGCCGCCGTCGCCGCGCAGCCCGGGGAGGGAGCCGCCGACCAGGTCGAGCACGAGTACACCGTGGAGGTGTCGGGCAAGCGGTTCGATGTGAAGGTGATCGGACCGCCGCTCGGCGCCGCGGCGAACGGGGGCGTC
>DAHUYL010000049.1 GCA_027315255.1 Solirubrobacterales bacterium
CCGGGTAGCGAATCGTCGCGAGCCCGAGCTCGCGGACGAGCGCGATCACGTCGCCGCGGTAGCCGTGCTCGTCGGCGCTGGGGTGCGCCGGCTCGTACACGCCGCCATAGACCGCACGGCCCATGTGCTCGACGAACGAGCTGAACATCCGGTCGTCGACCTCGGCGAGCGCAAACGCCGGGTCGACCACCAGGCGCGCACGGCTGATGCCGGTCGCCTGGCTCACCGGCCGGTTCCTGCGGCCGAGCGCGCGGCTGATAGCGCGGCCTCGAGGTCCGCCGGGAGCGGCGAGGTGAGGTCGATCGCCGCCGCCGTGACCGGGTGCACGAACGAGAGCCGGGCGGCATGCAGGAACTGGCGTCGCAGGCCGAACCGCATCGGACCACCGTACGCGCGGTCGCCGACGACCGGGTGGCCGATCGCCGCCATGTGAACGCGGATCTGGTGGGTGCGGCCCGTGTCGAGCACGACTCTCAACAGGGTCCCGGCTTGCCCGCCCGCAAGCGCCTCGACGATCTCGAAATGGGTGGTCGCCGGCCGTGGACGGGCGGTGTCGATCGAGTTCAGCACCGGATCGCGGCGATCGCGTCCGATCGGGGCGTCGATCGTCCCGGTACGGGCCGGCGGCACGCCGTCGACGAGCGCCAGGTACTCGCGATGGATCTCGCGTGCGGTCAGGAGCGCTCGCAGCGCGCGGTGGACCGCATCGCTCTTGGCGACCACCAGCAGGCCGGAGGTGTCTCGGTCCAGCCGGTGGACGATTCCGGCGCGCCAGACGTCCTCGCCGCCGGCGGCGCGGCCGGCGAGCGCTTGTGCGAGCGTGCCCGTCGGGTGACCTCGCGCCGGATGCACCACGACTCCCGGAGGCTTGTCGACGACCAGCAGGTACTCGTCCTCGAATGCCACGGCAAACGGCGCCGGGTCCGCGACGGAGGGACGTGGAATGGCCTCCTCGGGGTGCAACGAGATCCGCTCGCCCCCCTGGACGATGTGCCGCTTCGGCAGCGCCCGGCCGTCGACCCGGACCGCGCCGGCCTCGATCAGCTTCGCCGCATGCGCCCGCGATCCCAGTGGTCCCGCCAGGTAGCGGTCGAGTCGCTGCCCGGCGTCGGCCTCCTCGACGATGATCTCAGGCACCGCGACCCGCGCGCTCGACGACCAGCGCGAGCACGATCACCCCGAACGTGATCGACATGTCAGCGACGTTGAACGCCGGCCAGTCGGGCAGCTTGATGAAGTCGATCACCGACCCGAGCGCGATCCGGTCGATCAGGTTGCCGGCTGCTCCTCCGGCGAGCATCCCGACCGGGAGCCACAGCCAGGGCCGCGCAGGCCGCGCCAGCAGGAACCCGAGCAGCCCCAGCACGGCGACCACGATCAGGAGGTAAACGAGCGCACCCGCGCCCGCCAGGACGCTGAACGCCACACCGGTGTTGCGCACGTGCACGAGATGAAGCACGCCCGGGATCACGGTCTTCACGGTTCCCGGCGCGATCGAGGTCCCGATCGTGCGCTTGGTCAGCTGGTCGAGCGCGACGACCACGGCAGCGACCGTCCCGGCACGCGCGAGCGCCCTCCCGCGTGACCCCGTCGCCGTGGTCGCTGCCACGGTGGCGCCGATCACAGGGTGCCGTTGATCGCGCCTGTGACCACGCTCGCGAGCGCGTACAGCACGATGATCGCGATCATCGGACTGAGGTCGAGCATCCCGAGCGGTGGGATGAACTTGCGGAACAGTCGTAGATACGGGTCGCAGACGTCGCGCAGGAACTTCAAGACGGCGTCGAACGTGCGCGAGTACGGCGGCCGCATCCCGAACCCCAGCACGAGCTGCGCGAGGATGTAGATCAAGATCAGCGCGATGTAGACCTCGAACAGCGCGGACACGTAGTTGGCGATGTCGGTGCGGGTGAGCGCCGCGACGAGCACGCCGGCGAACGGAAGCGCACCTGTCGATGTCATCTGGCCGCCTGCGGGGCGGGCCGCAGCACCGCGTCGATCGCCGCCTGGAACGCGTGGCGGACGCCGCTGCGTTCGAGCTCGGCGAGCCCGCGGGCCGTCGTGCCGCCAGGTGAGGTCACCTCGCGGCGCACCGCCAGCGTGTCGAAGCCCCGGTCAGCCAGCAGTGCCGCGGTGCCGCTCATGACTTCGGCGACGAGGCGGCTGGCGAGCGGCGCCGCGACGCCGTGGCGGACGGCGGCGTCGACCTGCGCCTCGGCGAGCAGCGCCTGGTAGGCGGGCCCGATGCTGCTGATCGCGCTCGCCGCCTCGAGCAGCTTCTCGGGAATGCGGACGACCACGCCGAGCCGTCCGAACAGCTCGAGCACGCGGCCCTCGACGGCCGGATCCGGAGCGGTCCCGCCGTCGCGTCCCTCGGCGTAGAGAGTCACCCCGCGCCTCACTTCGACCGGCGTGTTCGGCATCAGCACGAACACCTGCGAATCGGGGTACGCCGCCTGCAGCCGAGCGATCGATGTCGCTCCGAGGACGGAGGCGACGACCCGTGCGAACCCGCGGATCTCGCGAGCGATCTGGTCGAGCTGAGCCGGCTTGTGGCAGAGCACGAGCACGTCGGCGTGCGCCGCGACGTCCGGGTTCGAACCGACCTCCCCGCCGAGCTCGTCGACGAGCGCCTGCGCACGCCCCGATCCGCTGTCGGAGCAGAGCACCGGTTCACCCCAGCCGCGCGCGAGCGCGCGCGCCATGTTCCCAGCGCCGATCAGGCCGATCTTCATCTAGGACTGGTTGAAGAATTCCTTCTCGAGCAGCTGCGCCTTCTGCTCGGCGGACACCTCGACGTTCTGCGGCGTCAGCAGGAACACCTTGTCGGCGATCCGCTGCATTCCGCCGTCGAGCGCGTACGTGAGTCCGCTCGAGAAGTCGATCAGCCGCTTCGAGAGGTCGTTGTCGGTGCCCTGGAGGTTGAGGATCACCGGGATCGTGTCCTTGAACTTGTCGGCGACGTCCTGGACGTCGTTGAAGCTCCTGGGCTGAACATAGTGGAAGCGGTCCACTCCACTGCGCCCGTTGCCCCGCCCGGCGAGTGGCCGCAGCGTCGTCGTCCTGCGCTCGACGGGCTCGTCGGCGAAGATGTCGTCGAACTCGTCTCGCCGGCGGCGCGAACTGGCCAGCCGGCGAACGTTGGGTCGGTCCCGGTAGCTGTCCTGCATCTCAACCTCCGGCTCCGCGTAGGGCTCGAGCTCATCGTCGTACGCCTCGTCCTCAGCCAAGCCGAAGTAGACGAGCGTGCGATGCCATGTGTCTCGGAAAGCCATGATCGAGAGCAGGTTCGCGTCCGCGGGCCTTTTCCCTGCCTCATTATGGCGCGCGGTGGCGAAGCAGTGCCGAGCCGAGCCGGATGATCGTCGCTCCCTCGGCTGCTGCGACCTCGTAGTCCTGGCTCGTGCCCATCGACAGCTCGGCGAGCCCGTACTGCTCCGCAAGCTCCCGCAGGGCCGCGAACCAGCGCCGGCTGTCCGCTAGCGAGCTCGCCAGCGGGGGCATCGTCATCAACCCGGCGACGTCCACGGGACAACGCTCGAGGAACTCGCCCAGCTGCTCCGGGCGGATCCCCGCCTTCCCCTGCTCGCCGGCGACGTTGACCTCGATCAGGACGCGGCATTCGGACCCTGCGCCGGCACGCCGTTCGAGCTGGCGCAGCGCCGAGTCGCTCGCGAGCGTCTGGATGTAGCGGACCCGCGGCAGCAGCAGCGGCACCTTGCGGCTCTGGAGCGTCCCGATGAAGTCCCAGGTGAAGACGCCCGGATACGCCGACGCCTTGGCGACGAGATCCTGGGCGCGGTTCTCGCCGAGCAGCGTCACGCCGGCCTCCGCCAGCACGCCGAGCTCCTCGACGGGCAGGTACTTGACGGCGACCAGCACCTCGACCTCGTCGGGCGAGCGGCCGGCGGCCGCGATCCGCTCGCGGACCCGTGCGAGCGCGTCGCGGAGATCGGCGGCGCGCAGTCCGTGGATCAGGTCAACCACGCGACCCCCGCCTGGCGCCCGGTGACGCCACGGTCGCGCCGGTGCGAGAAGAACAGCTCCGGCGAGCAGATCGTGCACAGCTCCGCGTCGTGCACCTGAGCGACCCCCGCCGTCTCGAGCTGGCGCCGCGCGATCAGCTTCAGGTCGATGTTCGGGCCCCGACGGATCTCGCGACCGTACCCGGCGAACCACTCGCGCAGCTCGTCGCCGACCTCGTAGCAGCAGGGTCCGGCCCCCGGGCCGATCGCGGCAGCGAGCCGGGCTGCCGAGCCACCGCCGGTCAAGTCCAGCATGGCCCGCACCGTCTCCGCGATCACGCCGGCGGCGAGCCCGCCCCAGCCGGCATGGACCATCGCGACCGCGCCGCCGCCGGCGACCGCGACCGGCACGCAATCGGCGACCAGCACGAGCGCCCCGACCCCGGGGACGGCGGTCGCGACCGCGTCGGCCTCGACCAGTGCTTCCCCGGTGGCGGCGGCCGACCGGGCCACCGCCACCGCAGCGCCGTGTACCTGCCGGGCGAACGCGAAGCCGACGCCGAGCTCGGCCGCGAGCCGCGCCCGGTTGGCCGCCACGTGCCTCGGGTCGTCGGCGGTCGTGATTCCCAGGTTGAGCGAGGCATAGGGCATCGGGGAGACCCCGCCCCGTCTGGTCGTGAAGACAGCCCGGGCTCCGGGTAGGTCGATCGCCAGGTGGTCGCCGTGCGGGCGAAAGCTCACCGGCCGGAGGGTAATGCGCCACGGGCCGCCGCCAGCGCCGCTGCGAGCTGGGTGGGGCGGTCGCCGTCCGCGCCGTCGAGCGCCGCGGCGCGTGCCGCGGCCAGGCCGCGGCCGACCGCGGGTCCCTCGGGGATCCCCGCTGCGAGGAGATCCGCGCCGTCGATCGCCGGCCGGATGTGGCGCAGCGCGCCCAACCAGCGGCGCGCTTGCTCGGCGGGACCGAGTGCGCCCGCCAGGGCGACCGCCTCGGCAGGCGCCCTGCCGATGGTCGCTGCCAGCTCCGACGGGCGTTCGGCGCGGCCAAGCGACTTGCACAGCGGCACCGCTGCGATCGCCGCGGCCGTCACCGCGTCGCGGTCCTCCGCGCAGAACCCGAGGCGGTCGAGCAACGCTGCAGCCGCCTCGGGCCCGATCCGTCGCACGGCGAGCGCCAGGACCAGCCGGTCACGCCGCCCGTCGGGGCCGAGCAGCTCGAGCGCCCGCGCGCCCCACCCGTCGTCGGTCAGGCCGAAGCGCGGGTCGATCGCACGGTCGGCGCCGAGCGCGCGCAGTGCCGCGAACGCGGCGACCGGCTCGGGCTCGGCCGCAAGCAGGCGCAGCTCCGCGCCGATCCGGGGTCCGCTGACGGTGCCGAGCGCACCCGCGTCGAGCGCTGCGACGGCGAGCTCGAGCGTTCGCCGCTCGGCCGCGAACCCGAGCCGAGCGGCGTAGCGGGCGAGCCGCAGCAAGCGCGTCGGATCGTCGACGAAGCTGGCGGTGTGCAGGACCCGCAACCGCCCGGCGGCGAGGTCGTCGCGGGCATCCTCGACCGCCAGCAACTCGCCCGCGCCCGGCCCTGCCAGCCGCAGCGCGATCGCGTTCACGGTGAAGTCGCGCCGCGCGAGGTCCGTCGCCAGATCGGCAGGCGCGACCTCGGGCAGCGCGCCTGGAAACGGATACCGCTCGCGCCGCGCCGACGCGACGTCGACGCTGTGGCCGGCGAGCGTCAGTCGAGCCGTCCCGAAGCGCTCGTGAGCGCGGACCTCCCCGCCGAGGCGCGGGAGCACGCGGTCGAGCGTGCCCTCGACGACCACGTCCACATCCGGTGGCGTGCCACCCAGCAGCAGGTCGCGGACGGCGCCGCCGACCAGTGCGACCGGCACGCCCGGATCAGCTCCGAGGCGATCGCGCACCGCCGCGACCGCCGGCAGCGCCAGCGCGCGGGCGTACAGCTCGGGTGCCGGCTCGGCGTGCACGACTGGATCTTCGCCGGTCCGTAACCTGTACGGCTATGCCGAGTCGGCGTCCGCGGTTTGCGCGGCGGTGGCTCGTCGCCGTTGCGGTCCTGCTGGTTGCGCTTGGGGGCACGGCGGCGTTACTGCTGTTGCACTCGCCGTCCAACGTCTCCCATCCGAATCTGTCGTTCACCGAGCCGACCTCGACGCGGACGACGACGCCTGCGCACAGGCCGGCTGCCCCCAAGCCCGTGTTCGTGTGGCCGGTGTTCGGCTACAACTGGGCGCGCACGCGGGCGTTCGTCGGCGACCCCGACCTGCACCCGCCGCTGCACGTGGGCTGGAGGTTCGGCGGCAACGCGCTGCTCGAGTTCCCACCGGTGATCGACGGAGGCACGCTCTACTTCGAGGACGACGGCGCCACCGCGAAGGCGGTCTCGATCGCGACCGGCAAGCAGCTGTGGGCGACCCATCTCGGAACGCTGTCGGCTGCCTCGCCCGGACTCGCGCGCCAGGCAGGGCTGCTGATCGTGCCCGTTCTGGCAGATGCGGGCAGCTCTCCGGGGGACGGCCGGATCGCCGCCCTGTCGCTCAAGACCGGTCACGTCGTCTGGTCGATGCCGGTCGCGTCTGGCACCGAGTCCTCGCCGCTCGCGACCCGCCAGAGCGTCTACTTCGGCGACCAGGCGGGGACCGTGTACGCGCTCGACGTCAAGACGGGCCACGTCCAGTGGACCTACCAGGCCAGCGGCGCGGTCAAGGGCGGACCCGCGCTCGTCCACGGCGTCCTGTACTTCGGCGACTACGCCGGACGGGCGTACGCGCTCAACGCCAGCAACGGCCACCAGATCTGGGCGGTCAGCACGAGCGGCTCGGACTTCGGCTTCGGCTCGGGCAACTTCTACTCGAGCCCGGCGGTCGCGTTCGGGCGCGTGTACATGGGGAACACCGACGGGTTCGTGTACTCGTTCGCGGTGGCGACGGGCCAGGTCGCCTGGGCGACCAACACCGGCGCCTACGTGTACGCGTCGCCGGCGGTCGCGACCGTCCCGGGGCTCGGCCCCAGCGTCTTCCTCGGTTCCTACAGCGGAAGCTTCTACGCGTTCAACGCCCGCTCGGGCGCGATCGAGTGGAGCCACCCGTCCGGAGGGCGGATCTCGGGGTCGGCGACGATCGTCAACGGGGTCGTCTACTACTCGACGCTCGGCACCCGCGTCACCACCGGGCTCGACGCCCGCACCGGAGCCTCCGTGTTCTCGTTCCCAGACGGCGCCTTCACGCCCGTCGTCGCCGACCCCGGCGCGATCTTCCTCGGTGGCTACGACGTCCTCTACGAGCTGCTCCCGGGTACTGCGAGATCGCCTCAGCACCGCTGAGGCCGACGAACCGCCCCGGCGACCAGCTCCGTCCGCCGGAACCCGAGCGATTCGTACAGCCCCAGGGCGTGGTACCCGGGGTCAGCGCAGATCACCAACTGCTCGACGCGGTGGCGCTCGGCGCTGCGGCGGGCGGCCTCGACCACGAGCCGCGAGCAGATCCCCTTGCGGCGCTGGGCCGAGGCCGTCCCGACCGTTTGGAAGCGTCCACGCCCGTTCGTGACGACCAGCCCGAGGCTGCCTGCGACCTCGCCGCCTGGCAGCTCGGCGACCCACCAGGCACCTCGCCCTGCCATGAACAGCGCGCGCAGATCGGCCTGCCGCTGGACGCTGAACGTGCGGTGGCCGTCGAGATCCTCGAACCCGTCCTCACGGGTCTGCTCAACGGCGAGTTCGACGACCTGGCGCCACGCGTCGCGATCGGCCCCGCCGCCGGGATCGAGCGGGCGGACCACCACCTCGCGATTCTCACCGGCTCGTGGCCGCAGGTCCCGAGGTCTCGCGATCAGCGCCGCGGTCAGCTCGAGCTCGTAGCCGCGTCCCATCAGCTCGGACCCGGCGGCACCCGGCTCACCCAGCGGCGAGTCCCACGCGAACGCCCGGTGGCGGCAAGCTCGCGGCAGCTCGGCGCTCGCAAGCGCCTCCCATCGCTGGCCGTCGCCTGGCCGCGGCGGCTCGTCGAACAGCAGAAAGTTGCCCCACCAATGCTGGAGGTTGCTCGGCGAGCGGATCAGCCAGTGATCGCCACGGCGCTCTACGATCCGGTTCGCCGGAAGCACGTCCAGATCCGTCGCCCAGGCGAGGCAACGCACCGCAGGCGGGGCCAAACATGTGTTTGGGCTGGAATCTGATAGCATACTGCGTCTATGCGTTGTCGTAGTGGAAGTCACTGTCAGGAGCCGGCTGTCGCCGGCCGTCGGTTCTGTGCGGATCACGCGGCACAGCTCGATCGCATGCGCGAGGAGCTGAAAGATGCCGCGGCGGCCCGCATCGGACGCGGGCGGCCAAAGCGGTCGTCCACCTGCTGCCGTCCCGGATGTTACGAGCCGCGCGTACCCCCCGCCGCGTACTGCGACGCATGCGCGGCTGCCGGGTATGTCGAAGAAGCCGCGTAAGCGGCGCTCGTCCAGCCGGACCCTCAACCAGTTGTAGTGCTGCCAGAGCGGCGCGGTAACCCCGCGGCGCCGGCGCAGGCCCATCCACGCGGCCGTACCGGTCGTCCGGGGCTCCGCGGCCAAACTCGGGTAGCGCCACCATCCGCGCGAAATCCAACGGTTAGTGTTTTGTCGCAACCGACCCCGAGCGGCGGCGCCAGGATGGCTCGCGCTGTCGTCAGCGACCTGGCGAAGCGGGCGCAGGTCTCCTGCAGGCGGCGGCTTGCGGTGCAGGTCGTAGCGTCCGGGCGGGAGCCGGCGCAGATATCTGGGATATACTCGGTGTGTCATGAGCAAGGTCCTGGTCTCTTTCGACGACGCTCTACTGCGACGCATCGATCGCGTCGCGAGTTCACGCGGGCTGACGCGCAGCGCCTACCTCGCGCAGCTCGCCGAACGCGACGCGGCGCGAGCGTCGGGGCCCGGCAAGACGGCCGCCGTGCAGGCCGCTCTGCGCAACCTCGACCGACTGTTCGCCGACGCCCCACCTGGCGAGTCCACAACCGCGATCCGCGCCGCGCGCGACGCGCGGTGAACGAGGCGGTACTGGACGCGTCCGTTGTCCTGAAGTGGTTTCACTCCGAGGGCGAAGGGCATGTCGACGTCGCACGCCACCTGCGGGCGCAATTCGAGGCCGGCGAGCTAGGCGTGCTCGCGCCGCAGCTGCTGTGGCTCGAGTTGTTGAACGTCGGTGCGCGGCGCTGGGGTTGGCCGCAATCGCAGCTCGAGCAGCTCGCCGTCACGCTCGAGCAGCTCGGCTTCGAGGTGCACGAGCCGGACCTGTTGAGCGTCGCCAGGTGGGCCGCTAATGGGCTGACCGCTTACGACGCCGCATATGTCGCGGTCGCCGAGCAGGCCGGCGTGCAGCTCATCACCGACGACGAGCAGGTCGTGGCCACCGCCCCCAAGGTCGCAAGTGCCCTTGGCGGGCTTCAGGTCCCTCCTGAACGTGATCAGAACCCGTGACACCCGCTTCCACGACTCAGCCCTGCCGCCCCTGCTTACCAGGCCCAGCAGCGACGTGACGTCGACGCGGGTGGCGGCTACCGCTGACGATCGCGGAGCGGACGTGCGGTCTCGCGCGCCAACGCCGCAGCGCTGCTCGGTATCAGGCGGCGAGTGGTCGACGCGCCTTCTGCACTGTCGGAAGCGCCGCCCTGGCCTTTGCGAGCGGGCGCGCGCGAAGATCCGCGCTCGCGGGCTTGGCCGCGATCGTGATCTCGTCGCCGGTCGCCTGGTCAGTGTCCGTTGCGTCACGACCGCGAGCGGCTTCACGCCCACCACCGGCTCGAAGTTCCAGGTGCTCGACGCGAGTGGCGGCCTCAGCGGAACGTTCGCGACGACCACGGGTCTCGGCTCCGGCCCGTAGACGGTCCTCTACGACCCCTCCGACGTCGCGCTCGAGGCGGTGGCGCCCGTCATCTCGGTCGGGCTGGCGCCCGATCCGATGACGTTCGGGTCGCCGTCGAACACCGTCGCAGTCGGCACGAGCCCGAGTCAGACGGAGACGCTCACCCTCACCGGCAACGCCCAGCTTGCCCTCGGCACCCTCTCGATCGGCGGGCCGCAGGCCGCCGTGTTCTCGCTGAGCGCCGACACCTGCTCGGGCCAGACCGTCCAACCCGGCGGCTCCTGCACCGTGTCCGTCACCTACAAGCCCACCGCCGCCGGCACCGACGCCGCCCAGCTGAGCGTTCCGGAGAGCGCCCCAGGCGTCCCGCAGGAGGTCACGCTGACCGGATACGCCGGCGCCGCCGGCGCCCGGGCGACGCTGTCCGGGAGCTCGGTCGACTTCGGCCAGGTGACGGCGACGCACGCCGGATGCCGGGCAATGTCCGGCGGGAACGCCGCACGGACGAGCGTGTACTCCGTCCCGCCCCCGGTCAGCAACCTGCTGCTGCAGCTGCGATGCCCCGGCCTGCGCCGCGCCACCAGCTCGATCTCGCTGCGCGTGAAGCGGTTCGGCAACTCGACGTGGGTCGTGACGGCGACGGTCGACGGCCGCCGCCCGCAGGGCGTCGTAGATTTCGCCGCCTCCGGCCTGAGGGTCGTCGTCCCGCTGGATCCGGACACCGAGACGGCCCGGGTCGTGCTCGGCAGGCCTGCGCGGAGCGTGCGCGCGCGCTACCCCGGCGACGGCTACAACAGCGCGAGCTCCGCCTCGGAGAGGGTCAGCTAGCGAGCAGCTCGGAGGCCTCGGCCGGTAGCTCGAGGCCGAGGGTCGCGAGCGTCGCCCGGGCGCGGCGCAGCACAGAGAGTGCGGCGCCGCGCCTGCCCTGCGCCTGGAGGATCTCGGCGACGCGCAGGTAGCGGTCGTCCTCGAACGGCGCGAGCTCGATTGTGCGCTCGACCAGACGGCGCGCCTCGTCGAGGTCGCCCCGCTCGGCGGCCGCGCCCGCGCACAGGTCGAGCAGGTCGAGCATCGTTCGCCGCGCCGATTCGCGGGGGGTGTCCGCCCACTCCTCGTAGAGGTCGTGCGGCAGTAGATCGCCGCGGTAACGGGCGATCGCCGAGCGTGCCACCGCCACCCCCGCTGTCCTATCACCCCGCGCGAGCGCCAGCGCCTCGCGCGCATCGCGCTGGAACTGGGCCAGATCGACCCGCACGTCCTCACGCAGCACCAGCCGCTCGCCTTCACGGCGCACGACCTCACCGGCCGCCTCACGCAGCCGGCCGAGCACGGTGCGCAGGCGGTTGCGGCCGGTCGCCGGATCGACCTCCGGCCACAACGCCTCGATCGCCCGCTCCGCTCCCAGTTCGCCACCACTGACGGCGACCAGCTTCAACAACTGTGCCGCCTGACCCTCGCTGCGCCCGATCGGGAGTGGCCGGCCACCCTCGCTCAGCTCGAAGCGGCCGAGCAGCGACAGCGCCAGCGGCAGCTCCGACGCCTCGAGCGCGGCCGCTGCCGTCGATCCGATCTGCACCGCCAGTGCCAGCAGCGACTCCGTCAGCTCGCGCTCTTGGATCAGCGGCAGCTGTGGCTGGCCGAGCCGTGCCGCCTCGTCGAACGCGCGAGCGGCCAGCGCGCCCGCAGCTGAGTCGCCCCGTCGAGACGCCGCGTACGCCCTGAGCAGGGTCGCTCGCCACAGCTCTCGAGGCGTAACACCTTGGCGATCGACGACCCGGAGCCGTTGCTCGGCTAGCTCTGGATCGCCGTCCGAGGCGAGCAGCGCCCCCTCCGCCATCGCGATCAGGTGGCCGGCGTCGCCCGGCTCGGCTTGGACGCGCTCGAGATACTCCCACGCGAGCGCGGTCTTTCCGACGCGGCGCAGGCAGTCGGCCGCCTCGGCGAGGAAATCGAACCGGCCGTGCTCCCACCAGTCCGAGCGGTGGGCCTCGGTCTGCTGGACGTGGAGCACGGTCGCGTCGGCGTCGCCACGCATCGATGCGCGCCGAAACCGCTCCCAGTGCACGTACGCCACGCGGCTGCCTGGATCGCCGAGCTGCCGTGCGATTCGAAGGACCTCCTCGAGGTCGGCCTCCGATTCGTCGTGACGGCCCAGCTCGGTCAGCACACGGGCCCGGTAGTAGACGACCGCCGTGTACCGCCGCGGGACATCGACCGACAGCGCCAGCGCCTCGTTGAGGATCTCGAGCGCGGAGTCGGCACGCCCCAGCTCGAAGTCGATCCACATCGCGCGGTAGATCGCGAGCGACGCCACCGCCGCCCGCTGCCCGAGTCCGCGGAGGATCTCGGCCGCCTGGTTGAAGTAGTCGGCTGCCTCACGCATCCGCGCCACCGAGCGCAGGCCGTGCTCGTCGCGCTGCCACCAGATCGCCTTGCCGATCACGCTCAGCGCCCGCGCCCGCGTCAGCTCCTCTGCGCCGGTGGCAGATGCGACGACGCGACGGGCAAGCGCCTCGGCTTCGCCGGGGGTCGTCCCGCTGGTACTGAGGTCGACGGCTCGCTCAGCCTCCCACGCGCGCATCAGCTTGGGGTGCGAACCGGCGAGCGGCTCGAGCCGCGCGAGCAGGCGCCCGCGCTGACGCAGCAGGTTCGCGGCGTGGGCGCTGCGGGCAGCGTGCAGGATCGCGCGCGGGAAGCCGTCCAGAACTGCAACCGGGATCCGGTCGACGACGGACAGGAGCTCGAGCGCGTCGACGGTCTCGATCGACACGGCATCGGCGTCGCTGAGCAGCTGCGCTGCCTCAGCCGGCTCACCCGCGCCGAGCACCATCTGCAACGCCGTGCTCAGCTCGCCGCGCTGCCGGTAGTGGGCGGCGGCGGCCCTGAGCAGCTCCGAGTCCACCGGCGCCGACGCGGTCAGCAGATCCCTCACCGGGCCCGGCAGCTGCCACCAGTCGCCGTCGCTGCGCGTGAGCGGAAGCCCGGACGCAAGCGAGCGTTCGAGGAAGCCCGGCTCACCGCCGACGCGCGCCATCAGCTCGGTGTCCAGCAGTGGCAGGAACCCGAGCTGTGCGAGCCGCTCCGGCGCGACCCCGAGCGTCGACACCGCCTCGCCGAGGATCGCCGCCAACGCGTCGGAGTGTGGCCCGTTCGCGCGCGCGACCGCGCCGACGCGCTGCGAAGTCCGCATCGCGATCGACGCGGCGAGCGCCGCTGCCGCTGTCCACCCGCCGGTGAAGGCATCGAGCTGGCGTCCCTCGTCGTCGGATACCTCGAGCCCGAAGCCACGGCGGCAGAGCTCGAGCGTCTCCTCCGGGCGAAGTGCAAGATCGGCGGCTCTCAGATTCAGCACGTCCGCCCGGCGCAGATGCGGCACGCCGGCAGGCAGCCCTCGTGCGAGCACCACGAGCCGCTGCTGCCCGGCCAGTTGGTCGGCGATTCGGTCGATCAGGCCGGCGGCGTCACGTGCGGCGTGGTGCGCATCGTCGAACACGATCGCGACCGACTCGCCGGTCAGCGCCGCGAGCATCGCGTCGACCGCCCCGGGGGGATCGTCGCCGGCCGCTGCCATGGCCGCCGACGCGTCGGTCAGACCGGCGCTGGCCACGGCCCCGCGAAGTCGGCTCGCGAGCAGGCGCGCGGGAACTCCTCCCTCCTCGAGCGCCACCCAGATCGGGAGCGCCCCCCACATCTCGACGAGCTCGGCGGCCAGGACCGACTTCCCGTAGCCGCCGGCAGCCTCGACGACCACGATCCGCTCGTCCCGGCACCGGTCGGTGAGGCGCGGACGCTGGATGTGGTGCGGCGGCAGCCGAGCCATCGTCGGCCTGTCAGCGATCGTCCTCCGCGGGCGGTCGCACCGCGATCCCGGCTCGCGCGAGGTGCTGTTTGACGTCGGCCACGGTGTGGCGGCCGTAGTGGAAGATCGAGGCACACAGCACCGCATCGGCGCCGGCCTCGAGCGCGTCGACGAGATCGACGAGCTCGCCCGCGCCGCCGGAGGCGATCACGGGCACGGTGACCGCCTCCGCCACGGCAGCGGTCAGTTCGAGGTCGTAACCGGCGTTCGTGCCGTCGCGGTCCATGCTCGTCAACAGAATCTCACCCGCGCCGCGCTCGCAGCCCTCGCGAGCCCACGCCACCGCATCACGGCCGGTGGGAGTACGCCCCCCGGCGACATATGCCTCCCAGCCACCGACTGCGCCGCCCACCGCCTTGCAGTCGATCGCGAGCACGACGCACTGCGAGCCGAAAGTCGCCGCGAGCTCCCCCAGCAGTGACGGTCGCGCGATCGCCGCTGAGTTGACCGACACCTTGTCGGCGCCGGCGTCGAGCACCGCCTGCGCGTCGGCGACCGATCGCACGCCCCCACCGATCGTGAACGGGATGAACACGTCGTCGGCCGTCCGCCTGGCGAGCTCGCATACGGTCTCGCGCTTGTCGGAGGTCGCGGTGATGTCAAGGAACACGAGCTCGTCGGCTCCGGCGGCGTCGTAGCGGCAGGCGAGCTCGACCGGGTCGCCCGCGTCGCGCAGGTCCACGAACCCCGTCCCCTTGACGACACGGCCGCGATCGACGTCGAGGCAGGGAATCACGCGCTTGAAGTGCATCACGACCTCCGCTGGTCGAGCAGCGCCTGCGCCTCGCCGACCGTGAACCTTCCCTCGTACAGCGCCTTGCCGACGATCACACCGACCATGTTGACCTGGCGCAGCCGTGCCAGCGCCTCCAGGTCGGCCAGCGAGCTGACGCCGCCGGAGTACACGAACGTCCCCTGCACCGCGGCGGCGACAGCGAGTGCGCCATCCAGGTCGGGCCCGGCCAGCATCCCGTCGCGATCGATGCTCGAGTAGACGAAGCGGCGCACCCCGCGCGTCGACAGCCCCTCGATCACCGACGGCACCGGGATCTCGGTCTGCTCGGTCCAACCGGCGGCGGCGAGCCGGCCGGCCCGCGCATCGACCGAGACGATCACCCGGTCGCCGTGCGTGGCGATCACCTCGTCGAGGAACTCGACGTCGCGGAACGCCGCCGTCCCCAGCACGACCCGGTGGGCGCCGGCGGCGATCGCCGACGCCACCTGGGTGGCGGCACGCAAGCCGCCACCCAGCTGAACCGGTACCTCGACGGCATTGGCGATCCGCTCGAGCTGGCCAAGGTTGACCGGCGCGCCGGTCCGGGCCCCGTCGAGGTCGACGACGTGCAGGGCGCGCGCGCCGCCGTCGACCCAGCGCCGCGCGGCCTCCAGCGGATCGGCGTCGTACACGGTGCGTTGCTCGAAGTCGCCGCGAGCGAGGCGCACGGCGCTGCCGCCGAGGATGTCGATCGCCGGGAGGAGGATCATGCCGCCGTCGCAGCGGCCCGCCCAGCCGCGCGCTTCGCAGCCACGATCTCGACGAACCGCGCGAGCAGCGCCAGCCCGTCGCGGGAGGACTTCTCCGGATGGAATTGGACGCCGAACACGATGCCGCGCTGGACGATCGTCGCGAAGCGCTCGCCGTACTCGGCGCTCGCCACCACGTCTGCCGGATCGCGCGGGCGGGCGGCGTAGGAGTGCACGTGGTAGAACGGCACCTCGCCCGGCCCGAGGCCGTCGGTCAGCGGGCAGGCGCGCTCGAGCCGGACCGTGTTCCAGCCGATGTGCGGCAGTCGCCGGCCTTGCCCTGCGAGCGGCGTCACCTCGCCCGGGATCAGCCCGAGACCGGCCGCGGGCTCGAGCTCGACCGAGGAGTCGAACAGCATCTGCATTCCCAGGCACACGCCGAGCAGCGGTGTCCCGTCCGCGACGCGGGAGTGGAGCACGCGGTCGAGGCCGCGCTCGCGCAGGTTCGCCATGCCCTTCGGGAAGGCGCCGACGCCGGGCAAGACGAGCCCGTCCGCCCGTCCGAGCAGGCCCGGGTCGGCGGTGATCGTCGCGCGCGCGCCGACGTGCTCGAGCGCCTTCTCGACCGAGCGGCGGTTGCCCATCCCGTAGTCGACGACTGCGACCAGCGGCCGGCTCACGTCAACGTCCCCTTCGTGCTGGGCACGCCCGGCTCGGTCGGGTCGAGCGCGGTCGCAGCCCGCAGCGCGCGGGCCACCGCCTTGAAGCACGCCTCGATCGTGTGGTGGACGTTGCCCTCCGCCGGCACGGTCAGGTGCAGCGTCAGCCTGGCGTTGGTCGCGAGCGCGCGCAGGAACTCCTCGGTCAGCTCGTGGTCGTAGTTGCCGATCGCGCCGGGTGGGAAGGCGGCCTCGAACACGAGCAGCCCGCGCCCCGAGATGTCGATCGCGCATGCCGCCCGGGCCTCGTCCATCGGCACGACGGCGTCGCCGTAGCGCGCGATTCCGGTCCGGTCGCCGAGTGCCCGGTCGAGCGCCTGGCCGATGCAGATGCCGACATCCTCGACCGTGTGGTGCGCGCCCGTCTGCAGATCGCCACTTGCTCGAACGTCGAGGTCGATCCTGCCGTGACGTGCGAGCAGATCGAGCATGTGGTCGAGGAAGCCGACACCGGTCTCGCGCTCGCCGGTGCCCGTGCCGTCGAGCGCGAGGGCGGCGTGCACCCGCGTCTCCCCCGTCTCGCGCGTGATCTCGCCCGTGCGGCTCATCGACTCCGATTGTCCCGGATGCGGGCCTCCATCGATTGCGCGTGCAGCTCGAACCCCTCGGCACGGGCCAGCGGCGCCGCGAGCCGCGCGAGGTGCTCGGGATCGCTGACGCGCACCTCGGTGAATCCGCGGCGGAACGCGCGAACCGACAGCGCCGAGGCGAACCGTCCGGCGCCCTGCGTCGGCAGGATGTGGTTCGACCCCGCGATGTAGTCCCCGAACGCCGTCGCCGACGCCGCGCCGACGAACACGCACCCGGCCGTCGTCATCCGCGGCGCCAGCAGCTCGAACTCGGAGCCGATCAGCTGCAGATGCTCGGGCGCGAACGCCTGCGCAAGCCGCCAGCCGTCGAGCGGCTCGGTCAGCTCGATCAGCCGGCAGACAGCGCCCGTCGCCGGCGTGCCGGCGAGCTCGGCGCCGACCTGCTCGAGCAGAGCCCGGGAGCGCGATCCGAGGAGCACGAGCGTGCCGGCACCGTGCTCGGCCTGGGCGAGCAGGTCGAGCGCGATCGGATGGGGGTCGCTGGCGCTGTCGGCGAGCACCAGCAGGTCGCTGGGGCCGGCGAAGCTGTCGATTCCGACCTGTCCGGAGACCTGGCGCTTGGCCTCCTGCACCCACAGGTTGCCGGGGCCGACGATCACATCCACGGGATGGATCGAGGCGGTCCCGTACGCGAGCGCCGCGATCGCCTGCGCGCCGCCCATTCGGTAGACGGCGGTCGCGCCGGCCAACCGACAGGCGGCCAGCACGATCCGGTTGAGCTCGCCTCCGAGTCCGGGCGGGGCGCACACGACCACCTCGGGCACGCCGGCGCAGACGGCGGTGGCGACGCCCATCACGACCGTGCTCGGGTACGGGGCGCGGCCGCCGGGCACGTACACGGCGGCACGTCTGACCGGGGCCTCGCGCAGCACCACCTCGGATGCCGGCAGCCGCACGATCCGATCTGGCTCGACCGCGGCGAGCGCAGCACCGCGGACGTTCGAGATCGCGCCCGACAGGGCGCTCCGCAGCGAATCCGGCAGCACCTCGCCGGCGCGGCGCAGCACCTCCTCGTCGACGCGCAGCGGCAGTGGCGGCGCTCCCGCCGTATCGAGCCGCTGCGTGTGCTCGAGCACCGCGCGATCGCCGCGCGCACGGACGTCGGCGATGATCTCGGCCACGCCGGCGGCCACCGAGTCGCCCGCCGGGATCAGCGCCCGCAGCCCGGCGACGAGCGCCTCGACCGAGTCGGTGCCGCCGGCCCCGAGCGCGAGGATCTCAGACTCCATCGAGCTGCTCCAGCAGCCTGTCGATCTGTGCCGCCTTCAGCTTGTCGGCGACCGGATTGGCGATCAGCCGCGCGGTGCAGACCGCGATCTCCTCGCGGATCACCAGATCGTTCTCACGCAGGGTCGTGCCGGTCGCGGTCAGGTCGACGATCCCCTCGACCAGGCCCGTCAGCGGCGCGAGCTCGACGGAGCCCTTCACCTCGACGATCTCGGCCTGGCGGCTGGTCGCCTCGAAATGGGCCGCCGCGACGCGCGGGTATTTGGTCGCGATCCGGACGACCCCGAGATGCCGCAGCGCGTCGGCGACCCGGTCCTCGCCGGCACGGGTGGCGAGCACCATCACGCAGCGACCGTAGCCGAGGTCGCGCAGCTCGTGAACCATCCGGTCGGACTGCTCGAGCAGCACGTCCTTGCCGGTGATCCCGAGGTCGGCGGCGCCCGCCTCGACGTACGTCGGGACGTCGGATGGGCGCATCGTCACGATCCCGGCCTCCTCGAACAGCAGCCGCCGGTCGTTCGCGCGCACCTCGGCGGTATCGATCCCGAGCCGGTCGAGCAGATCGAGCGTGCCCGCGAACAGCGCCCCCCGGGGGACCGCGATCCGCAGCTCGGGCGCCAGCCGGCGACGGCTTGCGTGAAGGCTGCGGAAGCCGGCGCCCGGGCGCTCAGCCACGACCGCGCTCCTCGCCGGTGAGCGCGATGTGCAGCCGTTCGACGTTCAGCGCGAAGCCGACCGCCGGCAGCGGCCGCCCGAACCGGCCGAGCAGCTCGTCGTAGCGGCCGCCGCTGCCGAGCGGGGTCCCGTACGCCGGGTCGTACACCTGGAAGACCGCGCCCGTGTAGTAGCCGATGCTGCGCACGAGTCCGAAGTCGAAGATCACGCGCGCCGCGGTCTGCGGAGAGAGCAGCTCGAGCACGTCCTGCATGCCCATGCCGGCCTCGAGCAGCGGGCCGGTGAGGCCGTCGAGCACCTCGCTGCCGCCGCGGATGCGCGGCACGCGCAGCAGCAACTCGGCGTCCGCGTCGGACAGCTCGGCGCCGGCCAGCTCGCGCTCGACGCCGACGAAGTCCCCCTTCGCCAGCAGCGCGAGGATGCGTTCGCCGGACTGCTCGTCGATCCCGTGCGAGCGCAGCAGCGCCGGGTACAGCATCACGTCGCCGAGCCCGACGCGGAAGTTCTCGAGCCCGGCCGCATCCAGCGCGTCGCACAGCACGTTCAACACCTCGGCGGTACCCGCCGGCGCCGGCGCACCGATCAGCTCGACTCCCGCCTGCAGGAACTCGCGCGACTGCCCGCGCTGGGGCCGCACGCGCCGGTACGCATGGGCGAAGTAGCTGAATCGCAGCGGCGGGGGCTCGCTCGCATAGCGGGTGGCCGCCACGCGGGCGATCGGGACGGTCATGTCCGCCCGCAGGACCAGCACGTTGCCGTGCTCGTCGAACAGTCGGTACGCCGGACCGGCCGGCAGATCGCCCTGGAACGTCCGCTCGAACTCGAGCGCGGGCGTGTACACCTCGCCGTACCCGGCGCCTTCGAACACGGTGCGGAGCCGATCGGTCATCGCCCGGAGCTCCCGCATCTCGTCGGGCAGGAAGTCGCGGGTCCCGCTCGGGATGCGTTCGGCCATAGGCCATGTAGGGAAGCAGAGTGGACCTGCCGGCGGGGCCCGAGCTCCGGGTCCGGCGGCTCCGGCCGATTGCTCGGTGGTGAGTGCTAGGCCGAGCAGCGCGATGCGGGAGATTCCACTTTGAGCCTGGCGCTCGCTCGCTCCGCGGTTCGTCGGGCCGGTGGATTCCTGCCGCGCGGCCGCCCGCTGTTGGATGAAAGAGTGGGACGCGCGCCCACGCGTGATCGTGTGGATCTTGTGGGCGCACGTGCGCATCGTCGAGCATGCGCGGGGGCGCCTGGCGATGCTCGCCCTCGTAGGCGGACGGGCGGACGCGTCCGTGATCTCGTAGCGTCGCGTGATCTCCCAGCCGCGGTGCTGGGATACGGGTCCAGATCGCTGCCCTCGCGGTCAGCTCAAAGTGAAGGCCGACCACCGCGTACATACGGGGTTCAGGGCGTCGGGATCGACCTGATCCAGTTCATTCGGAGATCCGAGCCGCGAGACGACTGGCAGGTAGGGGGTGGCGCTGACGGCTGGTTGTGATGTCGGACAACCACGTCCGTGCTCAGTGGATCAGTTCGGTCTCGTCGGGAAGCACTTCAGCGAGGCCTTGATCGAACGATCGAACGTCGCGAGCCGACAGTCCCGACTGGCAGCGAGCGATGCCAGGTGGGCGTCCGTGACCTGCCGACGACCGGCGACGCGTCCGAGGCCCGCCGTTGTGCACGAGATTGAGTCCGGGCAAGACGCGCACCGCGGCGAACTGTAGAGGCGCGTCAGGATCGCGACGGCGCTATGACCTCCACCGGCGCGCACGAGTTTCAGCGCCCCGTCCTTGCGCTGCTTACGCCAGTGCGTCAGATGCGACGTGTAGAGGCCCTCACCGCGCAACAGCTCACCGACCTCGCCTGGCCTCGTGCGCGCGTCCGCCTCGGCCAGGATCCGCGCCTCGTACTTCGCGGTGAAGCTGCGGCGCTTGGCCTGCACGACCGCCCCTGATCGACGCTGTCGAGGATGCGCTCGGACTGCTCTACCAAACAGCGCTTCTCGCCGGCCCGCATTCGACGACGCGGGCGAGCATCCCGGACCGTTGACTCTCGTCGGTCTCGACACCGCCGACAATCTCCTGGGAGTGGTCGTCATGATGTCCGTCGACGGTGACCAGATCGCAATCCGCGCGATGCCGATGCGCGACGGATACCGAAGACTCCTTGGACGGTGAACAAGCACTGGACGGACGGACACACGAGGCAGTCAGCCGATCATCGACAGCAAGGTCGAGAACTCGCCACCGAGGCGGGAGGCTACGCCGTCAAAGACGCCAGTGATTCTGTCGTGCTGTCGTGAACCCTAACTCAGATCGCGCGACGGAACGTGATCAACCGCTCGCAGGACGGGTACTGGCGAGTGGGCGGTCAGCGGATCGTGATCGTCTGGCGAGTCTGGTCACGGTGGTGGTGGTTGGTGTAGGTCAGGATCAGGGTGTAGCGCCCGCGCGTGAGACCTCGCAGCGAGTGCAGTGTGAGCAGCTCGCTGTTGGCGTGGTGGCGCAGGATGCCGTGCGCCACCACCCTTCGGCCGCGCACGAGCTTCGCCTGCGCGGGCCCGCTCGCGGTCGC
>DAHUYL010000056.1 GCA_027315255.1 Solirubrobacterales bacterium
GGAGTCCACGTTTGGCACCACGCGCGTCGCGATTCCGAAGAACGGCGGCGGCAGGCTAGGCTCGAGTTCGCCGTCGACATCCACACGCACAAGACGGTCCTGATCGGCGACCGTTCATCGCGACCTGCGAATAGCCCACCGGGGCCCAACTGGCGGAGTTCAGCCGCGCAGCCTTCACCCCGTCGAGCACCTTTTGGCCCTTCACGGCGCTCGCCCGGATGTTCGAGAGCGCGCGCATCTCGCGGATGATTCCAATTCGTCCTGCTGCCGTCGACGACCGCGCGATCGCATTGGCGACGGAGCGCATCCTCGGTCCCGCGGAGCCAGCGGCGCCTCTGACGATCGCATTCGTCTCGCCAGGCCGCACGGGCCGGCAACTGCTATGGCGACGGAGCACATCCTCGGTTCCGCGGAGCCAGCGGCGCAGCCGACGATCGCAACGGTCCGCCGGCCGTTTGCGGCCAGTGCGATGTCGATCACGGACAGGCGGCGCCAGCTTCGCCGCTGAAAGCCGAGAGCGGTCACGACGGCCCGGACGCCCGTCGCTGCACCGCGGACGATGCCGACGCACCTGCACATAAGGCGACGATCCGTCGCCGGTCCCGCGGAGCCAAGGGCGCCGCTGACCATTGCATTCACGTGCGGCGTGCTCGGAAGCACGCCGTCGTAACGGCGACTTGCAGAGCGTCGTGAGTTCCTCATCGACCCTCAGCTCCGGACCGCGGCCGACAGCTCCCCGTGCGCGGCGGACAGGGGCACCCCGAGTCGCTCCATCACGCGCTCTGCGCGCTCGAGCAGTGCGGCGGCTGCGCCGCGGCGGCCCTGCTCGAGCAGGAGCCGCGCTCCGCGGAGGTAGCGGGACTCGTCGTACGGGTCGATGTCGATCCCGCGCTCGAGGTGGCGCAGCGCCTCGTCGACGTCCCCGTGCTCGTGCGCGGCGTCCGCGGCCGCATCGGCCAGGGCGATGAACAGCCGCTCGAGTCGCTCGCGCTCGGCGGCAGCCCACGGCTCGTAGCGGTCGTCGGGAAGCAGCGCGCCACGGTAGCGGGCGATCGCGAGACGGGCGGCGCCGAGCTCGACCCGTTCGAGCACGCGGCGCGCGTCCTGCTCGAACAGCTCGGCGTCGACGACGGCGTCGCACAGGCAGAGGGTGTCGCGATCGCGCTCGACGACGCCGGCAGCCGCTGCGCGCAGCCGGTTCAGCACGTTGCGAAGCCGCTTGCGCCCGCTGTCGGGGGCGACCTCCGGCCACAGCTCCTCGATCGCGACCTCGGCCGGCAGCCGGCCACCACACAGCGCCAGCAGCTTGACGAGCTGCTCCGGCCTGCCGGACGGCAGCACGATCGGCTCGCCGGCGCGGCGCACCTCGAACTTTCCCAGCAGCCGGACCCTCAGCGGCTGGCTCGACTCGAGCAGGGCCCGCGCCGCTCCGGACCCCGACGCCGCGGCCAGCTCGACGAGCTGCTCGGCAACGAGCCGTTCGCGCACGAGCGGGAGCAGCGGCTTGCCGAGCGCCGCCGCCTGCTCGAAGGCCGCGGCGGCACGTGCCGGAGCGCCGGCGTCGCCCCGGCGCAGCGCGGCGTACGCGCCGAGCAGCATCACGCGCCAGCGCTCGCGGGGTGGCAGCCGTGGCATCGCCTGCACCCGCGCGCAGGCAGCCTCCGCCTCGGCCGGATCACCTGAGCGGGCGCTCAGCGCCAGCTCGGCGAGCGCCACCTCCAGCGGGCACTCCTCGCGCCGCGCGCGGGCGCGCTCCAGATATTCGCGGGCAAGCTCGTGCTCGCCGACCCGGTCGAGCAGGTCGGCCGCATCTGCCATGAAGTCGACGCCCGGCCAGTGCTCGAACCACTCGTCGCGGTGCGCCTCGACCTCGCCGACCGCGCGCACCGTCCGGTCGCGATCGCTGCGCTGGGAGGCGAGCTTCGCTCCGGACCAGGCGGCGTAGGCGGAGATCCGGTTGTCGGACAGCAGTGCCCCCAGCGCCCGCTCCTCCTCGACGACCGACTCGGCTTCGTCGAAGCGGCCGCAGTCGATCAGGATGTCGGCGACGAACGACAGGATCAGCGCCCGGTGACGGCTCCGTGCCGGCAGCCGCGCCAGCGTTCGCTCGATCAGCTCGAGCGCCTGCTCGTGCCGGCCGCGGGCGTAGTGCACTCCATAGCCGAGCGGCAGCACCACCTGCGAGGCCCAGCTGCGCTGGCCCAGACGCTCGCACAGCGCCAGCGCCTCGGACAGGAGGCGCTCGGCACGCGCCAGCGATTCGTCGCCGCGTTGCCACGCCGCCGCCCACCCGAGCGCGTCGAGTAGCCGTGCCCGCGTCGCCAGCTCCCCCGAGCCGGCATCAGCCAGCAGCTGCCGCGCCAGCGCCTCGCCCTCCTGCGCGCGGTTCTGCCGGACGAGGTCGCGGGCGACCTCCGCCTCGACGGCGCGCACGAGCAGCCGATCGCCGGCGCCCGTGGCCAAGGAGCCGGCGCGTTCAAGCGCGCGGGCTCGGAGCTCGACCTGCGTCGCTGGCTCGCACGCCCGCGCCAGGTGCAGCAGCACAGCGGGGTGACGGTCGATCGCGGCGGCCGGGACCGCGTCGATCAGCGTCTGGAGCTCCAGGTAACCGAGATCATCCGCCTCCTGCGGAGACAGCTCGCCGAGCAGGGCGGCTGCCCGGTCCACCTCGCCGCCGGCCACGAGCAGATGCAGGGCGTGCGCCAGCTCGCCCGCCCGCACGTACACGGGCGCCACCGACAACGCCGTCTGCGGTCGCAGTGGCTCCATCGCCACGAGCAGGTCCTGCACCGGTCCCGGCAGCTCCAGCCAGCCGTCGACCCGCGCGCTCAGCGGGATCCCGGCGGCGCCCGCCCGATCGAGCGTCGCCGCGTCGCCGGTGACCGCCTCGGCGACTGCGGCGGACAGCAGCGGGAGGTGCGCAAGTTGCACGAGCGCCTGGCGCGATTCCGGATCCAGTGCTCGCAGCTGAGCGCCGAGCAGGTAACGCAACGGCCCGTCCTGCATCGCGATCCGAGGCACCTCGGCAGCCACGCTCGGCGAACGCGCCAACCGCTCCGCCGCGAGCACCAGCACGGTTGCCCAGCCCGCCGTCGCGCGGCACAGCGCCTGCGCCTCGGCAGCCGGCAGTGCGAGCGAGAACCCGTCGCCCAGGAGCCGCGCGACCTCCTCGGAGTTGAACGCGAGCTGGTCGGACCCGATCAACTTGGCGGCACCGGGCGCGAGCGACTCGAGGCGCGGCGGAAGATGACGGGCGAGGACCAGCAGCCGATGGCCGGGCGGAAGCACCCTGGCGAGCCGCGCGAGCAGCTCGCCCGCGGCCGGCCCGAGGTGGTGGGCATCGTCGACCACCAGCACCACCGGTTCGCGTTCGTGCTCGAGCGCGGCCGCAAGCGCATCGACTGCGGCGACGGGATCCGCCCGCTCCGCGTCGACCGCGCCCGCCACGTCGGACAGCCGCGCGCGGCCCAGAGCGAAGACGGTTCGCGACAGTAGCCCGGCCGGTTCCCGGTCGCCCGGAGCGAGCACGATCTCCACCGTGGCAAGTCCGAGCGAGCGAGCCAGCTCGACTGCGAGCAGCGTCTTCCCGTACCCGCCGCCCGCCACCACGATCGCCACGTGCGAGTCCTCCAGCTGATCGGTCAGCCGGGGACGCGGCACGTGGTGTGGTGGCAGCCCCGGCCGGAGCTGGCTCAACGCTCCCCCGTCGCCGACCGAAGTGATGCTGCCAGCTCGCGGTGCGCGCGCGACACCGGTACCCCGAGCCGCCCGATCGCCCGCTCGCCCCGCTCGAGCAGCGCCGCGGCGGCGCCACGGCGGCCCTGCTCGAGCAGCAGCTGCGCGCCACGCAGGTAGCGAGCCTCGTCGAACGGATCGATCTCGAGCCCGCGCTCGAGGTTGCGCAGCGCCTCGTCGACCTCGCCGATCGCGTGCGCGGCGTCGGCGGCCGCATCGACCAGCGACGCGAACAATCGCTCGAGCCGCTCGCGCGGCCCAGCAGCCCACGGCTCGTAACGATCGTCCGGCAACAGCGAGCCGCGATAGCGGGTGATCGCCAGGCGCGCGGCACTCAGCTCGGTCAACCGGGGCGCGCCGACGTCCATCCGCCCGAGCACGCCGCGCGCTGCCCGCTCGAACAGGTCGGCATCGACCTCGACCTCACCCAGCGCGAGCGACCGACCATCGCGCGCGACGACGTCAGGGACGGTCGCGTGCAGCCGGTTGAGCACGTTGCGCAGTCGCTTGCGCCCGCTGTCAGGGCCGACCTCGGGCCATAGTTCCTCGATTGCGAGCTCGGCGGGCAGCCGCCCGCCCGAGATCGCCAGCAGCTTCACCAGCTGCGCCGGCTTCCCTGGCGGAAGCGCGATCGGCTCGCCCGCGCGGCGCAGCTCGAAGCCTCCGAGCACCGACACCGTCAGCGGGCGTCCGCCGACCTCCAGCTCGGCGGCGGCGCGCGAGCCGGCCGCGGCCGCCAGCCCGACGAGCCGTTCGGCGAGCTCACGGTCGCGCCACAGCGGCAGTCGCGGCTTGCCGAGCGCGGCCGCCTGCTCGAAGGCGTCCGCGGCCAGCGCGCCGGCCCTCCCGTCGCCGGCGCGCAACGCCGCGTACGCGCCCAGCAGCGCCACCCGCCAGCGTTCGCGTGGCGCGAGCCGGGCGATCGATCCGAGCGCCGCAAGCGCAGGCACCGCGGCCTCGGGGTCGCCGGAGCGCGCGAGCAACGCGGCCTCGGCGATTGCCACCGCGAGCGGCGATTCGTCGCGCCGCGGGCGGGCGCGATCGAGATACTCGAGCGCGAGCTCGTGCTCGCCGACACGATCGAGCAGGTCAGCGGCGTCGGCGCTGAAGTCGACGCCGGTCGAGTGCTCGAACCAGTCGCCACGGTGGCGATCGGCCTCGCGCACCTCGCGGACGGTGCGCCCGGCGTCTCCGGTCTGGGAGGCCAGCCGTGCGCCCGTCCAGGCGGCGTAGGCGGCGATCCGGTGATCCGACAGCAGCGAGCCGAGGCGGCGTCCCTCCTCGACCACCGGCTCGGCGTCCGCGAAGCGCCCGCAGTCGATCAGGGTGTCGCCGTAGAAGGACAGGATCACGCCGCGGTGAGGGCTGCGGCTGGGCAGCACGTCGAGCTCCTGCTCGATCAGCTCGAGCGCCCGCTCGTGCTCGCCGCGGGCGTAGTAGACGCCGTGCGCGAGCGGCATCAGCACCTGTGAGGCCCAGCGTCGCTCGCCGAGTGCCCGGCACAGCTCGAACGCCTCGCGCAGCAACCGCTCCGCCTCGACCAGCGAGCTGTCCTCGCGACGCCACGCGGCAGCGCGACCGAGCACGTCGATCACGCGCGCCCGGGTTCGAGGCTCGTCGGCGCTCGTCTCCGCCAGCACCCGGGCGGCCAGCACCTGCGCCTCGGCGTCGCGCCCGTCGCGCACGAGGTCGCGCGCGATCTCGGCGTCGACCGCCCTGGTGCCCGCCGCGTCCCGGCGGTGTTCGAGCAGCGATCGGGCGCGCCGCAGCGCGTCCGCGCGCAGCCGAACCTGGGCGGCCGGCTCGCACGTGCGCGCGAGGTGCAGCAGCAATCCGGGCTGGCGCTCGACCGCTTGTGGGGGCAGCGCGTCGATCAACGTCTGCAGCTCCAGGTAGCCGAGATCGTCGGCCGCGCGGGACGGAATCCCGGCGACCAGCGCCGCCGCCGCCTCGGCTTCGCCCGCCTTCAGCAGCAGGTGCAGCGCATCCGACAGCTCTCCCGCGCGCGCGTACACGGGTGCGGCCGCCAGCGCGGTCCGGGGCCGCAGCGGCTCGATCCCCGCGAGCATGTCCTGCACCGGCCCGGGAAGCTCCCACCAGCCGTCGGCACGGAGGCTCAGCGGGACTCCCGCGGCACCGAGCTGCTCGAACGCGGCCGCCTCGCCGGTAACCGCAGCAGCGACCTCGGGGGAGAGCAGCGGCAGATGCGCCAGCTGCACGGCGGCGCCCCGCGCGGCGTCGGTGAGCTCGTCGAGCTGGCGGCTGACCAGGTAGCGCAGCGTCCGTTGCTGCTCGACGATCGCCGCGAGCTCCTGTTCGGGATCGGCCGCACGCGCGATCCGCTCGGCCGCGAGCACGAGCGCCGCCGCCCAGCCGGCCGTCGCGCGGCGCAGATCCTCGGCGTCGGAAGCGCCGAGCGAGACGCCGAACGCGCCCGCGAGCGTCGCCGCCTCCGGAGCACTGAACGCGAGCTGCTCGGCCCCGAGCACGATCGCCGCGCCCTGGCGCAGGGTCTCGAGCGCCGCCGGTGCGTGGCGCGCGAGGACCAGGAGCCGGTGCTCATGCGGCAACCGCGCCGCCAGCCGCGCCAGCAGCACCGCCGCTTCGGGGCCTGCGAAGTGGGCGTCGTCGACCACCACCAGCACGGGATCGCGCTCGCGTGCCAGCACGCCCGCCAGCGCGTCGATCGCCGCCGCGGGGTCGGCGCGTGCGCCGTGCACGGCGCCTGCCGCGTCCGTCAGCCGCGCGCGCCGCAGTGCCGCGATCAGGCGCGCGACGACCGCTGCAGGCTCGAGATCGGTCGCCGCCAGCCCGACGCTCACCGTCGCCAGCCCGAGCGTCTGCGCGAGCTCGAGCCCGAGCAGCGTCTTGCCGTAGCCGCCGCCCGCGACCACGAGCGCCGCGCGGGCGGGGCGCAGCTCGCCGAGCAATCTCGGCCTCAGCACGTGGTGGCGAGGCAACGCGCCGCCGCTGCTACCCCGATACATCCTTTCCCTCGGCCCGAGCGTCCGCGTTCGCGACGACGATCCTACACGCCGACGCTCGCGCAGGCTCGAGTTTCGCGTTCACAGCCCTGCAACACGACGATCACTCCCCGGACACGCCATCGGCGCCGCTAACGGGAAGGGTTAGCGAGCTGCCTCGGGGCCCGCGCGGAGGGTCGGGTGAGCCTCGGGGTCACGTCCACCCACTCGACAGGAGACGCAGATGGCGCGAAAGCGCATAGTTGCAGTCCTTGCCACCGCGATCGCGGGCGCCGGAGCATCCGCGCTCGTCGTCGCGGGCTCCGCCGCGGGTAGCGCTCCGCACCGTAGCCCAGATCACCGCAGTGACCACCAGCGGCAGGTGCGAAGCGACAACGGCCCCGATGCCGCGACCGCCACCCCGATCAAGCACCTGGTCGTGATCTTCCAGGAGAACGTGTCGTTCGACCATTACTTCGGCACCTATCCGAACGCGACCAATCCATCGGGCGAGCCGGCGTTCACGGCCGCGCCGGGGACGCCGACGGTCAACGGGCTCCAGGGCGCGCTGCTCGGCGCCAACCCCAACCTGGCGAACCCGCAGCGGCTCGATCGCTCGCAGCCGCTGACGTGCGACCAGAACCACGGGTACACCGCCGAGCAGAAGGCGTTCGACATGGGAGCGATGGACGCGTTCATCCAGAACACCGACGTCGAGAGCTGCAAGTCCCCCGACATCTCGCTGCCGAACCTGGTGATGGACTACTACGACGGCAACACCGTCACCGGGCTGTGGAACTACGCACAGCACTTCGCGATGAGCGACAACTCGTTCAACGACAGCTTCGGTCCGTCGACGCCGGGGGCCGAGAACGTGATCTCCGGCCAGACGTACGGCGCGATCTGCGGCCCGAGCTTCGCGACGATCAACGACAGCCCGTGCACGGCGGCGCCGGGGAGCGCCGCCCCGACGCCGGGGAGCCCTGTGCAGCTCGGACCGAGCACGCCGGGCACGGACTACAGCGACGCCGATCCGAACCTGGACATCTGCTCTGCGACCGAGGACCACAACACCGCCGCGACGACGATCGAGATGGGCGGCGAGAACATCGGCGACCTGCTCGACAAGGCCGGGGTCACATGGGGCTGGTTCCAGGGAGGGTTCGCGAGCCCCGGTTACGTGCCCGGCGACCCGGGCAGCGACAACCTGTCTCAGGTCTGTACCGGCACCCACCAGAACGTCGGCGGGGCGACCGTGAACGACTACATCCCGCACCACGAGCCGTTCCAGTACTACCCCTCGACCGCCAACCCGACCCACCTGCCGCCGACCTCGATCGCGATGGTCGGCCAGCAGGACCAGGCCAACCACCAGTACGACATCCGTGACTTCTGGGCAGCCGCCGAGAACGGCGACCTGCCGGAGGTCTCCTACCTCAAGGCGCCGGCCTACCAGGACGGCCACGCGGGCTACTCCGATCCGCTCGACGAGCAGCAGTTCCTGGTGCAGACGATCAACAAGCTCGAGCTGCTGCCGACCTGGGGCAGTACGGCCGTCGTGATCCTCTACGACGACAGCGATGGGTGGTACGACCATGCGATGGCGCCGATCTTCGACCAGTCGCAGTCGAGCATCGACGCGCTCACCGGCGCCGGCCTGTGCGGCTCGAACCCGAAGAAGGTGCCGACCACCAGCACCGGGACGCTCGAGCAGGGGCGCTGCGGTCCCGGCACGCGCCAGCCGCTGCTGGTGATCTCGCCGTTCGCCAGGCGCAACTTCGTCGACAACACGCTGACGACGCAGGCGTCGGTCGTGAAGTTCATCGAGGACAACTGGCTCGGTGGCCAGCGGCTGGGCAACGGCTCGACAGACGCGCTCACCGGGTCTCTGAACAACATGTTCGACTTCACCCAGCCGGAGGGCCGGTTCGGTGGAACGCTGTTCCTGGACCCGTCGACGGGCGAGCCGATGTTCGGCGGGCGCCACGGCGACCGCTGAACCCGACAGGATCAGTCGTCTGCCGGGCGGCCGAGGCTGTGATGCCTCGGCCGCCCGGCCGCTTGGCGTGGCCCGTCAAGGCCGACGTCCGGGCCGACTCGAGCCGGGCCCGAGGCCCGCTGAACGACCGCTATGTGCCACACCCCCGCCGCGGAAGGGGGGTGTGGCACATTCGCGCGCTCACACGACGCCGACGTGCCAACCCCCTATTTCGGGAGGGGGGTGTGCGCAGTTGAGGCCACCCGCCGAGACCCTGCGCGAGCCTGCAGGCAAGCCAGCGTCCCATCTCACCGGCCCGGTCAAGCGGCGAACCGGCTCCTCCACGTCGAGGGTGGGTACGCAGCTTCGACGACCGGAACGTCGAAACCCCCCTGCCGACCGGACGGGGGTGTGCAGACAGCGTTGCTACAGCGCGCCGTTTGCACAGCCCCCGGCAGCTCGCTGGGGGGGTTGTGACCGCTTCGGTCGTCCCGACGCTGCCGCGCGCCCGCGCGCGAGGACCGCTGGTCCGCCGCCAGCCCGCGCGCCGGCTGCTCCGCCCGAAGCCCGCGCCGCCCGGTCCGCCCCCGGGCCTGGACGGCCGCTCGCCGCGGACCGACCCGGCGAAGCCGAGGTCCCGGGCGGGCTACATCTCAGCTGAACCGGGGGTCTTCGCCTGCGAACCCACAGCAAACGTGGAGACGTGGAGAAGCCGGCGAACCTGACGGAGCACCAAGGCGTACGGCGGTGTCGCCGCCTCCCGCCAGGCGCGCCCAGAGTGACGCCATGCCGGAGCAGGGTTGACGTGGTAGGCCCCGTCCCAGACCTCATCGAGCAGATCTTGCCCGAGCCGGCGGCGGCGCTCGAGCAGCTTCTCGAACTCGGCCGGAGGCGGGTCCCTGACGAAGGTCGGCATCGACCGGAGTGCAGGTCGCTCGGGTGGCGATCAGGCGAAGCCGCTGGTGAGGAACGCGTGCTGGGCGGCCTTCGTGCGCGTGACCGTACGGGCGGCGATTCCGATCTCCTCGATAAGACCGCCGCGGCTCTTGAGGATCGCGGTGACCGAGCCGTGGGCGACGAGGTACCAGTGGTTGGCGCCGATCTGGAACTGGTTGCCGCCGGGAAGCGCGCCCAGCGCGGCGACGAGGGTCGCGCCGGGGCGGATGCCGGCGATCGCGTAGTAGGGGTTGGAGGTGGAGATCCAGACGATGCGGCCGATGCGTTCGGCGCCGTGTTCCCGGCGCGCCAGCTTCGGGGAGGCGTAGCCGACGCGGACGCCGATCGGGGTCAGGCAGAAGAAGTCCTCGAACGGCTTGCCGCGGTTCGAGCTGTGGCGGTAGGCGTGGTGGGCTTGCGCGCGGGTCATGCCGAGCGTGACGAGCCCGATGCGGGCGCCTGAGACCGTGCCGCTGGCCTTCGGGCAGCCTTTGATGGCTGGCAGCGCGATCGTGATCGGGGCACTGGTGGCAGGCTGGCTGTCGCCCGCGGGGTTGATGGCGGTGACGGTGCAGGTGAGCGTCGCGCCCTCGTCGAGTGTCGTGGGCGTGTAGGTTGGGGTGCTGGCGCCGGGGATCGGGGTGCCGTAGCGGGCCCATTGGTAGGTGTAGGAGGTCGGGTTGGCGGTCCAGGAGCCGGTCGGGCAGGTCAGCCTCATGCCTGGCTTGGGGTTGCCGGCGATCGCGGGCGCGAGCGTGTTCGCCGGCCGCGCGAGCGGCGACGGTGGTGTCGCGGTCGTGGTCGTGGGTGTCGGCGCTGTGGTCGTGGTCGTGGGTGTCGGCGCTGTGGTCGTGGTCGTGGGTGTCGGCGCTGTGGTCGTGGTCGTGGTTGTGGGGTTGGCGGTGAACGCCGCGCTCACGGTCGTGTCGGAGCTCAGCGTGAGCGTGCACGCACCGGCGCCCGAGCAGCCGGCGCCGGTCCAGCCCGCGAATGTCGAGCCGGTCGCTGCGGTGGCGCTCAGCGTGATCTGGCTGCCCTGGTCGTAGGCGTGCGAGCACGCGCCGGGGCAGGAGATCCCGGACGGCGAGCTGGCGATCGTCCCCGAGCCGCTGCCGGTCGGCGTGACGGTCAGCGTCTGCTGTGCAGGCGGGTTGGCGGTGAAGCTGGCCGTGATCGTCTGGTCGGAGCTGATCGTGACCGTGCACGTGCCGGTGCCCGAGCAGCCGCCACCCGCCCAGCCCGCGAACGACGAGCCCGACGCCGGGGTCGCGGTCAACGTCACCTGGGTGCCCTGGGCGTAGCTGTGGGAGCAGGTGCCTCCGCAGTCGATGTTGGCGTCGGCGCTGGACACCGTGCCCGAGCCGGAGCCCGCCTTGGAGACCGTAAGCGCGCACAGCGTCGGGACCTGCCCGATGGCTTTCGTCATTCCATCGTCGGTGAACCAGATGTCGCAGCCAGGGCCGCCCGCGATGGCGTTCGGAGAACTGCCTGAGTTCAGTCCTGTCGAGAACTCGCTGATCGCGTGCGTGCTCGGGTTGATCTCCCCGATCGCCGGGGTCGTGCCGCTGTCGGTGAACCACAGGTTGCCGTCCGGTCCCGCGGCGATCTCGCGTGGCTTGCTGCCGGCGTTCAGGCCGGTCGAGAACTCGCTGATCGCGTCCGTGCTCGGATCGATCACGCCAATCGCTCGGGCCCCGGAATCGGCGAACCACAGGTTGCCGTCCGGTCCCGCCGCGATCCCGATCGGCACGGTCCCGGTAAGCAGGCCGGCGGTGAACTCGCCGATCGCGTGCGTGCTCGGATTGACCTGCCCGATCGCGCACGGGGCGTCGCACCCCGTGTCGGTGAACCAGATGTTGCCGTCAGGGCCGGCGGTGATCTCCGAAGGGGCGCTGGTCGAGCTCAGTCCGCTGGAGAACTCGCTGATCGCGCGAGTGCTGGGGTTGAGCTGTCCGATCGCCTTCGTCGTGCCGCTGTCGGCGAACCACAGGTTGCCGTCCGGCCCAGCCGCGATCCCACGCAGGGCGCTGCCGGCGTTCAGGCCGGTCGAGAGCTCGCTGATCGTATCGGTGCCAGGGTTGATCTCGCCAACCGCCGCGGTGGTGCCGTTATCGGTGAACCAGACGTTGCCGTCTGGCCCGGCCGCGATCCCGTTCGGGTTGCTGCCGGAGTTCAGCCCCGCCGAGAACTCGGTGATTCCTGAGGTCTCGCCCAGCAGCAGCCCCTGCAGGGCCGGCGAAGTGTCGTCGTACTGGCCAACCGCGCTGCACTCGCCCGGCGACGAGCAGGACACCGAAGAGATGTACATGAAGCCCGACTGGGTCGATCTTGCGTTCGCCGGGAGCGTTGCCTGCACCCCGGTCGCCCACACGCCACCGGTTTCGGTCAGCAACAGCCCTTGCCGGTTGTTCGAACCCACGGAGTAGGACCCGACGGCGGTGCAGTTCCCCGCCGACGCGCACGACACCGAGCTCGGCGACGCGTTCGATCCGCCCGCGGGCAGGGCCGCCTCGATCCCGCTTGCCCACACTCCTGCGGTCTCGGTCACGAGCAGCCCCTGACCACCGCCCGAGCTGTCGTTGTACTGCCCGACGGCGGTGCAGTCGCCCGCCGACGCGCACGACACCGACGCGACGGTGACCGACGGGTTCGATCCGGCGCCCGCGGGCAGGGTCGCCTCGATCCCGGTTGCCCACGTGCCCCCGGACTGGGTCAGGAGTAGCCCCTGCTCGTGGCTCGAGCTGTCGGCGTAGTAGCCGACGGCGGCGCAGTTGCCCGCCGACGCGCACGACACCGAACGCAGCACGATGGTGGCGTTGGGGCTGGCCGCGCTGTTCGCCGGCGGGGTGACCTCAACCCCAGGCGCCCACGTACCCCCGGTCTCGGTCAGCAGCACCCCCTGCTGGTTGCCGGCCGTATCGTCGTACTCGCCGGCTGCGGCGCAGCTCCCGGCGGACGTGCACGACACGGAGTTGAGGGCGACGTTGTCGCTCGGCGCGGCGCCGGCGGGCAGGACCGCCTGCACCCCGGTCGCCCACACCCCTGCGGTCTCGGTCAGCAGCAGCCCCTGCTGGTTGCTCGAGCCCACGGTGTACTGGCCGACGGCGGTGCAGTTCCCCGCCGACGCGCACGACACCGAGCTCAGCGAGACGAACGGGTCCGATCCCGCGCCCGCGGGCAGGGTCGCCTCGACCCCCGTCGCCCAGGTGCCGCCGGTCTCGGTCAGCAGCACCCCCTGCTCGCTGCCCAACGCATCGTAGTACTCGCCGACGGCGCCGCAGTTGCCCGCCGAGGCGCACGACACCGCGCTGAGTCGAGTACCGAAGGCAGGCTCGGCATTCGCGGGCAGGGGAGCCTGCACCCCGGTCGCCCACGTGCCGCCGCTCTCGCCGAGCAGCACGCCCTGCCCGCTGCTCGAGCTGTCGAAGTACGTGCCGACGGCGGTGCAGCTCCCCGGCGAGGCGCACGCCACCGAGCTGAGCGAGACGGCGGGGTTCGATCCCGCGCCGCCCGGCAGGATCGCCTCGACGCCGGTCCCCCACGACGCCGCCGCCGCAGCCGGTGCGCCCGGCCCGGCGATCAGCGCGACCGTCGACACCACGAACGCCAGCAGCCGTCGCATACGTCCTCCTCGCAACCCGGAGATGTCCATGCGCGCCGACGCTAGGGACGGGGCGTCCCACGAGCGTCCCACGGACCGGCGGCAACTACGCGAGCGATCAGATCAGGCGTCGGCGAGCGCCGGCTGATCCTCGCCGGCGGGCTCAGCGTCCGGATCGGCGTCGCTCAGCTCGGCGAGCCGGGTCGGGTCCTTGGCGCTGCCGGCGATCAGCTCGTCGTCCGCCTGGCGCCGGCTGCGCGGCAGCGACCCGTTGCGCATGCCGAAGTACACAGCCTGCGGGTGATGGGCGACGATCGCGAGCGTCGACTGCTCGGGCTCGAGCGCGTAGCCGCCGGTCAACCGAAGCCCGATCCGCTCGGCATCGAGCAGCCTGAACACCTTCTCGTGCTCGGACTGCTCGGGGCAGGCGGGGTAGCCCCACGCGTACCGCCGGCCCTGCGCGGGTGCGATCCCGAGGTCGGATCGCACCCGTGCGTGCAGCCACTCGGCCAGCCCCTCGGCGCACTGCGTGCCGAGCCCGTGCACGAACAGCTGCTCGGCGAACTCGCCGTCGGCCTCGAGTCGTGCCATCAGCTCGGTCACCTCGGCGCCGGCGGTCACAGCCTGGATCGCGACCACGTCGAACGTGTCGGTGACGGTGCTGGTCCGGCCAGACCAGCACCGGAAGAAGTCCGCCAGGCAGAGCCGGTCACCGCGGGGCTGGCGCGGGAACACGAGGCGCTCCAGCTCGATCTCGCCGGGGGCGTCCGGGTCCCACACGATCAGCTCGTTGCCGTCGGCGTTGCACGGGAAGTAGCCGAGCAGCGCGCGCGGGCGCAGGTAGCTCTGCTCGCGCCACATCCGCTCGAGCCGGGGCTGGAAGTCCTCGCGCACGAGCCGCGTCCAGGCATCGCCCTTGACGCCGCGACCGCCCCAGTGGAGCTTGAACAGCACGTGCGTGTCGAGGTGCGGGTAGACCTCGTCGAGGTCGACCTCGAGCTCGCGCGCGCCCCAGAACGGGGGCTCGGGGATCGGGTTGTCGGTCCTTGCCGCGCAGCGAACGCTCGCGTCGTCGAGACCCGGCGCGCCGTCGTCCTCGTCAGGCGGTCGCTCGCGCAACGTACGCGCCGCCGCGACCGTGCGCGCCACCAGCGCCTCGCGCGCCTCGGGCTCGACCAGCTCGTCCATCCGCGCAAGCCCCTCGAACGCGTCCTTGCAGTAGAACACTCCGGGGGCGTACACGTCGTCGGACTCGGCTCCGTGCGGGTACAGGATCCGCAGGCCGAAGTTGCGATTGATCGCGGCGCCGCCGACCAGCACCGGAAACTCGAGCCCGCGCTCGTGCAGCTCCTGAACGGCGGCGGGCATCTGTTTCGAGGTCGAGACCAGCAGCGCGCTCAGCCCGATCGCGGTCGCACGGTGCTCGACCGCCGCCTCGAGGATCGTCGAGATCGGCACCTGCTTGCCGAGGTCGACGACGTGGTAGCCGTTGTTGGTGAGGATCGTGCCGACCAGCGACTTGCCGATGTCGTGGACGTCGCCGAACACGGTCGCGATCACGACCGTGCCCTTCGCATAGCCCTCGAGCCGGTCGAGGTAGCGCTCGAGCCGCGCGACCGCGCGCTTCATCACCTCGGCCGACTGCAGCACGAACGGGAGGATCAGCTCGCCGGCGCCGAACTTGTCGCCGACCTCCTTCATCGCGGGCAGCAGCACGTCGTTGAGCGTCGGCACCGCCCCGATCTTCTCGACGCTGCGATCGATCCAGTCCTCGACCCCCTCCTTGCGCCGGCGCAGGATGTGGAAGTGAAGCGCCTGCTCTGGCTCCATCCCCGCGGTCGGGTCCTCCCGGGTGGCTGTCTCGGCCGGGCCGGTCGCCGCCTTGGACTCGAAGTGGGAGATCAGCCGCTCGAGCGCATCCTCGCGGCGGTCGAGCACGAGGTCGTCGGCCAGCTCCCGCTCGAGCTCGGGGATCTCGGCATACGGGGTGATGTGGTTCGGGTTGACCATCGCCAGGTCGAGCCCGGCCTCGACGCAGTGGTGCAGGAACACGCTGTTGATCACGCTGCGCGCCGCCAGGCCGACGCCGAAGGAGACATTGCTGACACCGAGCGAGGTCTTGACGCCCGGCAGCTGCGCCTTGATCAGGCGGATCCCCTCGATCGTCTCGACCGCGCTGTGGCGCCACTCCTCGTCACCGGTCGTCAGCGTGAACGTCAGGCAGTCGAAGATCAGCGCCTCGCGGTCGAGCCCGTGCTCCTCGCAGCAGAGCTCGGTGATCCGACGGGCGACCTCGAGCTTGCGCGCCGCCGTCTTGGCCATCCCGACCTCGTCGATCGTCAGCGCGATCAGCGCCGCCCCGTGTTCGTGCGCGAGCGGCGCCACCACGTCGAGCTTGGCGCGGCCGGCCTCGAGGTTGACCGAGTTGACGATCGCGCGGCCCGGGATCTGCTCGAGCGCCGCCTCGAGCACGTCGGGCTCGGTCGAGTCGATCTGGATCGGCGCCGGCTGGGTGAGGCTGATCCGCTTGACGAGCTCGCGCATCTGGTCGGCCTCGTCCTGGCGCTCGGTCAGCGCCACGCAGACGTCGAGCACGTGCGCGCCGCCGTTCACCTGGTCCTCGGCGATCTGCAGCAGGCCGTCGTAGTCGTCGGCGAGCAGCAGCTCCTTGGCCTTGCGCGACCCCTGCGCGTTCACGCGCTCGCCGACGAGCGTCGGCCTCGGGTCCTGGACCAGCGTGGTGGCCGCGATCATGCTGCTGAGGTGGGGCACCCGGCTAGCCGGCCGGGTGCCTGGCTTGGCGTCCTTCACCCGCTCGACGAGCGCCGCGATGTGCTCCGGCGTCGTGCCGCAGCAGCCGCCGACGATCCCGACCCCGTAGCGCTCGACGAACTCGCCGAGCGTCGCTGCCAGCGGCTCGGGCTGCTCGGGGAAGATCGTCTCGCCGCTGCGTCCCTGCAGCGGCAGCCCGGCGTTCGGGATGCAGTGCACCGGCACGGTGCTGTACTCGCCGAGGAAGCGGATCGCGTCGCGCATGTCCTCGGGGCCGGTCGAGCAGTTGAGCCCGATCCCGTCGAGCTTCAACGCCTCGAGCGTCGCCAGCACCGAGCTGATGTCGGTGCCGAGCAGCATCTTGCCGCCGTTGGGAAGCAGCGACACGCTGACGATCAGCGGCAGCGGGCGGGCAGTGTTGGCGAACGCCGCGCGGGCGCCGAACACCGCCGCCTTCGCCTCGAGGATGTCCTGGACGGTCTCGACGATCAGCAGGTCGGCACCGCCCTGCACGAGCCCGGTCGCCTGCTCGGTGAACACGTCGACGAGCTCTCGGAAGGTGATCCTGCCGAGCGTCGGATCGTCGGAGGCGGGCAGGAAGCCGGTCGGGCCGATCGACCCGGCCACGAACCTCTGCTCGCCCGCCGCGCGCCGCGCGATCTCGGCGGCCTTGCGATTGATCTCGAGCGCGTGCTCCGCGAGACCCCACTCGCCGAGCTTCAGCCGCGAGGCCTGGAAGGTGTCGGTCTCGAGGACCTCGGCACCGGCATCCAGCATCGCCGCGTGCACGCCTTCGATCACGTCGGGGCGGTTCAGGACGAGCGCCTCGTGGCAGCGGCCCGGGAGGCGGTAGTCGCGCTCGAGGCTCAAGTCGTACTGCTCGAGCGTCGCTCCCATGCCGCCGTCGAACACGACCACGCGCTCCCGGGTGGCGGCGAGGAAGTCACGCATGAAGCTCGATGGTAGCGAACCTTGACACGAGCGTGACAAGGTTGTGCAGGTGTCTACACTCAGGCGACGTGGTGGAGATGCCGGGCGCGATCGAGTTGACCGGCGTCGTCAAGCGGTTCGGCGAGATCGTCGCGGTCGCCGGCCTCGACCTCGAGGTCCCGGCCGGCGTGTGCTTCGGGCTGCTCGGTCCCAACGGGGCGGGCAAGTCGACGACGATGCGGCTCCTGACCGCCCAGGCGATCGCCGACGAGGGCACGATCCGGGTGCTCGGCTACCGCCTGCCCGCAGAGTCCAAGCAGGCGCGGATGGCGATGGGCGTGGTGCCACAGCTCGACAATCTCGACGTCGAGCTGACCTGCCGCCAGATCCTCGGCGTGTTCTCGAGGCTGTACCGCGTGCCCGCCGCCGAGCGGCGCGGCGCGATCGACCGGGCGCTGCGGATCGCCAACCTCGAGGCGCGGGCGGACACGATCGTGAAGGAGCTGTCGGGCGGGATGCGGCGCCGGCTGCTGGTCGCCCGCGGCCTGATCCACCGACCGCAGCTGGTGCTGCTCGACGAGCCGACGGTCGGGCTCGACCCGCAGGTCCGCCAGGAGCTGTGGTCGCTGATCGACAGCCTGCGCGCCGACGGCGTGACCGTGCTGATGTCGACCCACTACATCGAGGAGGCTGAGCGGCTGGCCGACACGGTGGCGGTGATGTCCGGCGGGCGCGTGATCGCGCAGGGGACCCCGGCCGACCTCGTGCACACGCACGTCGGGCGCGAGGTGCTCGAGGTGTACGGCCCGGCGGCGGAGCTGTCGGAGCTCGAGCAGCTCGCCAGCAGCCGCGGCTGGCGCCAGCGGCGAAGCGGCCCGGCGATCGCGCTGCTCGGGGCGGAGTCGCTCGACGACGCTGCCCCGCAGGGCGTGCGGCGTCCGGCCAACCTCGAGGACGCGTTCGTCGCGCTGACGGGACAGGAGATCGAGTGATCGCGGATCCGGTCGACAGCGCTGCCGAGGCCCGGGCGTCGGCCCTCGGCGCCGGCCGGGTCGGCCGGCTCGAGCCGGCGGCGATCGCCGGCGTGATCTCGCGCGACGTCGTGATCTTCAAGCGGTATTGGCGCTCGACCACGTTCTCGTCGGTCGTGCAGCCGGTGATCTACCTGCTCGCGTTCGGGCTCGGGTTCGGTTCGCTCGTGAAGGTGGTTGGCCACATGAGCTACGTCCAGTACGTCGCCACCGGCGTCGTCGCCACCGCGGTGCTGTTCTCCTCGACCTTCCCGGGGATGTTCAACACGTTCATCCGCTGGCAGTTCCAGCGCACCTACGACGCGCTGCTGGCGGCGCCGGTCGACGTCGAGGAGCTGATCACCGCCGAGATCCTGTGGGTGTCGCTCCGCGCGGGTGTGTACGGCCTGGCGCCGCTGATCGTCGGGCTGGCGTTCGGGCTGACGCCCGAGCCCGGGATGCTGCTGGTCGCCCCGATCGGGCTCGCGACCGGGTTCGGGTTCTGCGCGTTCGGGGTGCTGATCGCCGGGATCGCGAAGACGATCGACAACTTCAACTACATCACCAGCGCGGTGCTGACGCCGATGTTCCTGGTGGCCGGCACCTTCTTCCCGATCTCGAGGCTGCCGGCGGGGCTTCGGACGATCGCCAAGTTCAACCCGCTGTACCACTGCGTCCAGCTCGTTCGCGACGTCTCGCTGCAGAGCTTCCAGGTCGCGGATCTGCTTCACCTCGGCGTGCTGCTCGCTTTCGGAGCGGTCGTCTGGCGGCTCGCGATCTGGCGGATGCGCACCCGTTTGATCGACTGAGATGCGAGCCGGTCGGGCTGTCGGATTGGTCGTCGCGCTCGCGCTCGGCGGCGTGATCCTGGCCGGGTGCGGCGGGACCCGCGGCGCTTCCCGCCGTCGGCCGGCGCCGGTTGGCTTGGTCGTCGCACAGGCGCAAGCGGCAGTGCGGGCCAACCTCTCCTCGGACGCCGGATACGCGGGGCCGGCGGCTGGGCCGGCGCTGAAGCGCGACGCGTTCGTGGTGTTCGTCGCTGCGGACATCACCAACGGCGGGATCGCCGGCGTCGCTCGAGGCGTCGAGCAGGCCACGCATGCGGTCGGTTGGAAGCTGCGGATCCTCGACGGCCAGGCCAGCGTCGCGGGCCGCCGCCAGGCGATGAACGAGGCGCTGGCGCTCGAGCCGAACGGGATCATCCTCGGGGGCTTCAATGCCAGCGAGCAACCGGCGGCGATGCGCCGCGCGCATGCCGCGCACATCCCCGTCGTCGGCTGGCATGCGGCGAGCAGCCCGGGCCCGGATCCCAGGGATGGGCTGTTCACCAACGTCAGCACCAACCCGCTCGAGGTCGCCCGCCTCGCAGCCGACTACGTGATCGCACGGTCAAAGGGCCGCGCGGGGGTGGCGATCTTCTACGACTCCGGGTTTCAGATCGCGGTCGAGAAGGCCCTCGCCATGCAGGCCGCGATCCGGCGGTGCGGGCGGTGCGCGGTGCTGGCGCTGGAGAACGTGGCGATCAGCCAGGCGCAGGATCTGATGCCGGCGCTCGTGGCGCGACTGGTCCGGCGGTACGGGTCGAGGCTCACCGACCTGCTGGCGATCAACGGCAACTACTTCGCCGGGTCGGGCGCGGGCCTGTTCGCCCTCGGGATCGCCGGCGACGCGCCGCCGTTCGCCGTCGCGGCCGGCGACGGCGATGCGGCCGAGTTCGCGCGGATCCGCAGCGGCGACTACCAGGCTGCCTCTGTCGCCGAGCCGCTGAACCTACAGGGGTGGCAGCTGGTCGACGAGCTGGGACGCGCGCTCGCGGGTGCGCCTCCGTCCGGGTACGTGGCACCGCCGCGTCTGATCACCCGCAGCAACGTCCCGGCGGGCGGCGTGTTCGATCCGCCGACGCCTTACCGGCAGCGTTACCTTCGCCTCTGGGGCGTAGCCTGATCGCGCCGGCCGGCCGTCAGGACATCGGCTTCGCGCAGCGACGTGGCCGGGCGGCCGGTGAGCGGGATCGTCGCGTGGAGCGTCGTGCCCTCGCCGGGCTCGCCAGTCAGCGTGAGCGTTCCGCCGAGCGTCTCGACGCGGTCGCGCAGCCCGAGTAGGCCCGACCCCCGTTCGGGTTCGGCACCGCCGATGCCGTCGTCGCTGACGACGATGTCGACGATCGTCCCGCCGGCGCTGATGCGAACGACCGCCTGCTGCGCATGGGCGTGCTTCGTGGCGTTCGTCAGCGCTTCCGAGACGATGTAGTACGCAGCCACCTCGATCGGCGCCGGCAGCCGCTCGGAAAGCTCGACCTGAAGTTCGACCGGCAGCACGGAGCGCCGTCCCAGTGCCCGGAGTGCCGGCGCCAGCCCGCCCCTCGTCAGGATCGCCGGATGGATGCCGCGGGAGATCTCCTGCAGCTCCTCGAGCGCGGCCTCGATCCCGCGTTCGGCTTCAGAGAGCTGGCGCCGCAGGTCGACGAGCTGCTCGGGCACTCCTGCTCCGGCCGCGCGCAGGCTCAGCGCCAGCGAGACCAGTCGCTGCTGGGTCCCGTCGTGAAGGTCTCGCTCGATCCGCCGGCGGGTCTCGTCGGCGGCCACGACGAGGCGCGCCCGCGAGGCCGCCAGCTCCGCCCGGCTGTGGGCGTTCGCGATCGCCGTGGCGGCCAGCTCCGTGAACCCGGTCATCCGCGACTCGAGGTTGCTCAGCTGCGGGGATTCGTCGTGCCAGGCGAAGCCGAGCATCCCCCAGAGCCTGCCCTCGACGATCACCGGTGCGCCGGCCGTCGAGTGCAGGTCGAGCTCGCGCAGCCGCTCGGCGAAAGGGCCCGAGATTCCGTGCAGGCTGAGGATGCGTGGCGCTCGGTGACGTCGCGGGCGGCGGCGTAGACGAGCCGTTCGCGCAGCACGGGGCGGCTGTTCCATTCGAGCCAGCGAGCCGACCCGTCCTTCGCCAGGTAACGGTTGCGGAAGGCCACGACGAGCTCGCCGCGCTCCAAGCGTGCGAACGCCTCACGCGTCTGATCGCGGTCATCGGGGTGCACGAAGTCGAAGAACGGCCTGCCCAGCAGCTCGTTTGCGGAGAAGCGAAGCGCCTGCTCGAATGCCGGGTTGATCCGTTTGAACGATCCGTCGTACCCGACCACGCACAGCATGTCCGGGGAGAGGTCGAATACGCGCTCGACCGTCCGCTCCGCGCGGCGCCGGCCCGCGACGGCGCCGCTGACCAGCGCCGCGATCAGGGCGAACACGACCGGCCATGCGAGCGCGATCCAGGGAAGCGTCGACTGCAAGGTCGTCGCCGGCGGAAGCGGCCGACCGATCTGGAAGTCCTGACCCAGCGCCTCGAAGCGCGCGACGCCGGGAGGCTGCGACAGCCGCGGGCCGTATAGCAGCCGTCCGCCGACGGAGACCGCGACCTGCCCCGGGGCGTCGCCGAGCGACAGCGCCAGCCAGCCTCGCGGGACGAACACCGCGAGGTAGCCGGCGCTCGCCGGACCGTGGCCGAACCTGGCGGTGGCGACGACGAAGATGCCGCGCTGTCCGCCGAACCGGCTGAGCGAGGTGGCGGTGACTCCGAACAGGACCTGCTGGCCGCCGATCGTGCTCGCGAGGGCCGGCCATTGCGTGACGCTGACGCCCGGCGCGATCGTGGTCGCGTACCTGACTGTCAGCCGGCGGCTCCCGGCTGGGATCCACAGCACGTCGACGAGACCGAAGCTCGCGCTCATCGCTCCTGAGACGAAGCTGAACTGCCGGGTCCCGGCGACCGGCTGGGATGCGAGCTGGCCTGCCAGCCCGGAGACGTAGGCGCTGGCGCGCTCGAGCAGCACCTGGGCCCGTATGCTGTCGAGCCTGGCGCCCTGCGCAGCCGATGCCCTGCGGTCGCTCCGGACCGCAGCAGCCGCCAACAGGTATCCGGCCACGCTCGCCGCTCCCAGCAGCGCTCCGATGGCGAGCCAGAACGAGCTGACGCTTCGAGGCCCTCGGCGCGTGTCCCTCGCTCTCACCAGAATTGACCAACCGTGGTCCCGTTGGGCTCAAGGTCCGCGTGCGCGGGTCGATGGCCCGAGAGAAATCTACAGGGCGCGGCGCACCGAGCAGGCCGGATCGGCGTCGCCAAAGGAGGGGTCGTGAAGACGTTCGCGAGGGATCTGTCGCTGCGAGCCAAGTTGCTCGCCGGGTTCGGCGCTGTGCTGGCGCTGACGGCGGTGCTGGGCTTCACATTGCTGTCGCAGCTGGGCAGCGTCAACCAGGGCGGGGAGTGGCTCGGTGCACACGCCGTTCCGAAGCTCGAACAGCTCGCCACGATCGGTCAGGACGTCGCCGACCTCCGGCGGGCGCAGATGAAGTACGTGCTCACCGGCGTGGCGTCGGCGAAGGCGTCGGCGAGGTCCGAGTGGGAAAGCGACGCGCGCGCCGCGAACGTGGCGTTGGCCGCATACGGGCGCGGGCTCGTGAGCAGCGCCGACCGTGGCTTCTTCGACAGCTTCAAGGCGCACTGGAGCGCGCTGCTCGAGCAGACCGCTCCGCTCGCGGGGTTGGCGGCGAGCGGTGCCGCATCGAGTGCCGGGCAGGCGAACATCAGCTCGAGCCTGCCCACGTATCTGGCGACGCTCAGCACGTTGCGCGGCTGGTTGTCGGCGAACGGCCGCTGGGCGCAGGCGAGGGTCGCGGGCAATCGCTCGACATACGGCGCCGCCCAGCTGCTCGGGATCGTGTTGATCGCGGCGGCGCTGTTGCTCGGCTTGGGGATCGCGCTCGTGCTGTCCTCGAGCATCAAGCGGGCGGTCGACGTCGTGCTCGATCGCACGCGGATGCTTCAGGACAAGTGCCTGACGTACCTGCGCGACGGGATGGTCGCGCTCGCCGACGGTGACCTCAGCCGGAGCTACGTGCCGGTGACGCCGGTGATCGAGAACCCGTCGGGGGACGAGATCGGCCAGATCGCGACCGCCGTGAACGGCCTGCGCGAGCGGATCATCGCGTCGCTCGAGGCGTACAACGAGACCGCCGCGCGGCTGCGAGGGACGATCGGCCACGTGGCCGACGCGGCGAGCAGCGTCGGTGCCTCGTCGGAGGAGATGGCCGCGACCTCCGAGGAGGCCGGCAAGGCCAGCGGCGAGATCGCCCAGGCGGTGACCGACATCGCCGGCGGGGCCGAGCGGCAGGTGCGGATGATCGAGCAGGCCCGGCGCTCCGCGGAGGAGGTTGCCCGGGCGGTCGCGGAGTCGGCCGAGAACGCGCAGGTGACCGCTCGGCTTGCGGGCGATGCGCGCGAGGTCGCGCAGGCGGGCGTCGGCGCGGCCGAGCAGGCCGATCAGGCGATGCGCTCGGTCCGCGACAGCTCCGCGGCGGTGACGGAGACGATCGGTGAGCTGGCCGCGAAGTCCGAGCAGATCGGGAGGATCGTGCAGACGATCACGGGGATCGCCGAGCAGACCAACCTGCTGGCGCTCAACGCCGCGATCGAGGCGGCGCGCGCCGGCGAGCAGGGCCGTGGGTTCGCGGTCGTCGCCGAGGAGGTCCGCAAGCTCGCGGAGGAGTCCCAGCGCGCCGCGCAGGAGATCTCCGGACTGATCGGTCAGGTTCAGACCGAGACCGGCAAAGCCGTCGCGGTCGTGCAGGACGGCGCCAAGCGCACCGAGGACGGCGTCAACGTGGTCGACCAGACGCGCCAGGCGTTCGTCCGGATCGGCGGCTCGGTGCAGGACATCAGCGCCCGGATCGAGCAGCTCGCGACGGTCGCGGAGCAGATTGCCGCGGCCGCCTCGACGATGCAGGAGAGCATCGGCGAAGTCGCTGCGGTCGCCCAGCAGTCCTCGGCGTCGACCGAGGAGGTGTCGGCCTCGACCGAGCAGAGCTCGGCGTCAGCACAGGAGATCGCCGCCTCCGCGCAGGACCTGTCCGGCAGGGCCGAGGAGCTGACACGGCTGGTGGCGCAGTTCAAGCTGAGCGCCTGAGAAGCGGGGTCCGATCCCGGGTGGCGCTCGTCAGTCGCCGCCCGGGACGCGGCATATACTGCGCGCGCACCGTTCGCCACGAACGCTGGGAGGGACCATGGAGTACCCGGTTTCGTTTTCGGTCGACTACGTCGCGCGCCGCAGCCGCCTGAGCGCGTTCTTCAGGCTCGTGCTCTCGATCCCGATCTTCATCTGGATCTACTTCTACGCAATCGTCGCGATGATCGCGACGCTGATCGCCTGGATCGCGCTGGTCATCACCGCGCGCTATCCGAGGCCCCTCTACAGCTTCGTCGCGGGCTTCGTCAGGCTGGGGGCGCTGACGACGGCGTACACCGCCCTGCTGTGCGACCAGTATCCGCCGTTCGTCGGGCAGGGCGAGGGCTATCCGGTGCAGATGACGTTCGCCGGCCCGCTGCCGCAGTACAGCCGGCTCAAGGCCTTCTTCCGGATGATCATCGCGATTCCGGTGATTCTGCTGCGCTACGTGATGCAGCTGCTGCTCGAGCTGGGGGCCGTGTTCGCCTGGTTCGTGATCGTGATCACGGGCAGGCTCCCGCGCGGGCTGTTCGACATGATGGTTCTCGCCAACTCCTACACCGCACGGTCCGACGCCTACCTGTTCCTGCTGACGGAGACCTATCCGCCGTTCCAGGACGAGGTGACCCGCACGGCGGGACTGGCTGCCTGACCTATTTGCGGACGGGGCGTTGCCTCGTCGGGTTGGTCGCGAGCGTCGGGCGGCCCGCGATGCTGCGGCGAGCGTGGTCAGGAGGTGCGCGCGGTCGAGCGTTGTCGCCTCTGGGTGCAGGTCACGCGGAAACGGCATAAGCTCGACAGCACCGAGGTTTGTAGTTGGGGTGGTGCAGATCGGCTGGGTATGGGGGCGTGGCCGCGCGAGGTGTGATCGTGGGGGCGGTGGTGTTGAGGTTGTGCCGTCTACGCTGGCGGACTCGTCCCGCGCCTCCCGTGCACCCGCGGCGATCGGCTGGTCGTGCTCGAAGCCGAAGTCGCGGATGTGCATGATCCGTACACGGTAGACGGCGTCCGGACCGCTGGTCGCTGCCAAGGCGGGCAGCTGGAAGGAACTCGCCGGCAGTCGCAGAACCCCGACGGAGACGTGACACGCCCGGTCGCCCTGATCTGCACGATTGCCGCCGGGTTGCTCGTCGGGCTGCAGCCGGCGGCCAACGCGGCGATGTCGGAGCACGTCGGCGATCTGGGCGCGGCGTTCGTGAGCGTGGTGGTGACCACGGCGATCATCGGCGTGTTGCTGCTCGTCGTGGGGCATCCCGGTCGGCTGAGCGGCGTCACCGGCATCCGCCCTGTGCAGCTGGTCGGCGCGCTCGGCGGCGCAGCGGTGGTGACGATCGGCTTGGCCGCGGTCAGGCCGTTGGGTGCCGGGGCGGTCGTCGCCTTGCTCGTCGCGGGTCAGGTGATCGTCTCGGTGATCGCCGACCGGCTTGGCTGGTTCGGCCTGCACCAGGTCCAGATCGGGTTCGGGCGAGTGCTGGGGATCGTGCTGGTGGTCGCCGGCACGGTGCTCGTGACGAGATCCTGATCTGCTGCGGATCGGCGGCGAGCGAGGCCGCAGCTACCGGCGCCGCTCAGCCTGCGAGGAACCCCATCCCGCCGCGTGAACCAGGACGCCGAACGATCAACCGAGCAGCTTGGTGACGTCGACCGCGTTCGCGGGTGCGCTGATCGCGACCGACTTGTCGTAGTTCGAGAAGTCGATCCGGCCGCCGGCTCCGCCATTCTTGACCACGGCGATCGGGTACGGCTTGCCGGTCGTCGCGACGTAGAGGGTGCCGCCCTTGGTCGTGTCGCTGACCGCGATCACCTTGCGGCCGTCGATCTTCGTGGTCTTGCCCTTGACCAGGCTGCCGTGCGTGGCGGTCAGCTTGGAGAACAGCTCGTGCACGTTGGCGAACGACGTGATCGAGGCGAACTGCCCGGTGTCGGGCGCCGACAGCCACTTGCCCTTGAGGAGCGCGGCGGCGGTGGCGCCGCCGAAGTGGGTCCAGAAGCCGGGGCTGGCGTTGATGTACACCTTGCCGCCGAGGTAGACGAGCTTGAAGCTGAGGCCGTTCACGGCCATCGAACCGCTCGCCTTGCCCGTCTGCAGGTCGAGGTCCATCGTGATCTGCTCCCCGGAGCTGTTGAAGCTGCCTGCGACGTGCACGGACTTGGCGTTCGCGGCCGCGTTGCCGGCCGTCGTGACGATCGCCTCCGGCGACTTGGAGGCGACGCCGTTGCCGCTCGAGCCGCCGCAGCCAGCCACCGCCGCAGCGACCGCGACGCCCACGAACCCCCACCTGAGATACCCGCGCATGTTCATCCTCCTCGAAGTGGGATTCGACACTACACGATTTCGCAGACCGGTCGCGATAGCCTCAGACGTGATGCTGGCCGGGACGGTCCTGTTCGACGAGGCGCACAGCGAGGCGTGGACGATCCGGGCGGACGTCGCGTCGGCGATGCAGCCGACGCACCCCGGCGACGCCTCCTACGCACGGGCGGCGGCACTGCTGCGCGGGCGCGGTTTCGATGTCCGGGCCCATCTCGACGGGGCGCTCGCCGGCCCGGCGCTCGCGAGCTGCGACCTGCTCGTGATCGCGCACCCGTCGGACCCGAAGTGGGAGCGGACGACCGGAATCGGCTCGCCGCTCCTGACCGGCGAGGAGATCGATGCGATCGATGCGTTCGTGCGCGGCGGCGGAGGCCTCGTCGTGCTCGGCGAGACCGAGCAGGACAAGTACGGCAACAATCTCGCGGCGCTGCTGGCGCGGTTCGGGATCGAGCTCGCCAGCGACACGGTCCAGGACTACGAGCACAGCGTCGGGTCGCCCACCTGGATCATCGGCGAGCTGTGCGAGGCCGGTCGCGGCTGCGGCGGTGACCTGCTCGCGCGCGTGCGCGAGGTGTGCCTGTACCGGGCGACGACGATCGTGCGGACAAACGGCGCGCGGGTGGTGCTGCGGACCCACGCGACCGCGTCGGTCCCCGGCGCGCCGCTGATCGTCGCCGGCGAGCACGGCGACGGACGGGTCGTGGTGCTGGCCGACTCCGACCTGTTCGGCGATGACTGCATCGAGCAGTTCGACCACGGGGCGCTGCTGTGCAACATCGCTGACTGGTGCGGGAGGGCCCGGCCACATGGAGATCGAGGTGGCGAGCCCGCAAGCCGCCACCTCGATGGGTTGCCTGCGGCGTGGGTGGCGCTACGCGCCGAGACGAACGCGCTGGCGCTGCTCCAGGCCCCTGACGGGGCGCTCGCGCAGGATGCCGACCGATCCCGGGCCGGCGCGCACGTGGACGCGATCGCGGCCATGCTGGCCGAGCTCGGCGGAGCGTTCCCCGATGACCGCGAGTACCTCGAGCGCTGCGTCGAGGACCTGAACGCCTGGGGCGGAGGCGGGTTCGAGCGGCCCGACTTCGCTCGCTCGCTCGCCGCCTTCCGTCCCGAGCACGCCCGCGTCGACGGTGCACGGCACCTCGTGTTCTTCCCGATGTACAAGCAGAACGGCTCACGCGACACCTGCTTCGAGGCGTTGATCATCAGGGTGCCGTGGCCGGGGTGGATCGCCGAGCTCGAGCGGACCCGCTACGACAACCCGAAGTTCGTGCCCGTGCAGCTGCTCGACGCGACCCGCGGCTACGACTCCGAGTGCGCGGTGCTGTTCCCGGAGATGGTGGCCGTCGCGCAGCGCGCCGGCAACAACTTCGGCGCGATCTTCTGCGACCGCGAGGCGGCGCGGCTGCGCCGGGTGGCGGGGGCCGCGGCCGACCTGCTCGCGCTCAACCTGCCGCCCGACGCGGCGCGGCTGCTCGCCTCGCCCCAGCTGAGCGAGGAGGCCTACATCCTCTGGGACCTGATCCACGACCGCGCGCACAGCCACGGCGAGCTGCCGTTCGACCCGTTCATGGTCCGCCAGCGCGCCCCCTACTGGATGTACTCGCTGGAGGAGCTCCGCTGCGACCTGACCGCGTTCGCGCAGGCGGTCGAGCTCGACGCCACTCACCCGGCCGCCCGACACGTCCAGTACGCGATCCTGCTCGATCGGCTGCTGCGCGTCCCGATCGCCGGTTCCCGCGTGCGCAACTACGACGGCCTCGGCGGCCAGCTGCTGTTCGCGTATCTGCGCCGGCACGGCTACCTCGAATGGGCCGACAACCGGCTGACGATCGACTGGCGGCGGGTCGCCGACGGGGTCGCGGCGCTGAGAGCCGAGATCGAGGCGCTGTACCGCGCCGGCATCGACCGCACGAAGCTCGCGCACTGGGGTGCCGCGCACGACCTGATCGCGGCGTCCGTCGCGCCGGCCGCCGGCTCGAAGTGGGCCGCGGCGGTCCGCGATCTGCCCGAGGTCGAGGACCCGCGGCGTTACTGCGACCTCGTGCTCCTCGACGAGTTCCCGCTGTCGATCTTCTACAGCTCGCTGAAGGCGAAGCTCGGCTGAGGCGGTGGCGGCCGAGCACCGATCGGGCGATGGTCCCCGGCGCGGCTTCGCGTCCGACAACGCGGCGACGATCCATCCCGAGGTGCTCGATGCGATCGCGTCGGTCAACCTGGGCCATGCGTTCGGCTACGGCCACGACTCGTACACGCACGAGGTCGAGCGACGGTTCGAGCAGGCGTTCGGTCCGGGCTCGCGGGCGTTCTTCGTGTTCAACGGGACCGGCGCCAACGTGCTGTGCCTGCGTGCGACGTGCCGTCCGTGGGAGGCGGCGATCTGCAGCGAATGGGCGCACCTGAACACCGACGAGGGCGGGGCCCCCGAGGCGATCGCGGGCGTCAAGCTGCTTCCCGCCGCCTCGGTCGACGGCAGGCTGACCGCCGCTGCCGTGGCAGCGATGCTCGGGCGCGAGGGCGACGAGCATGCCGTGCAGCCGCGGGTGCTGTCGCTGACGCAGTCGACCGAGCTCGGCACCGTCTACACGCTCGACGAGCTGCTGGAACTGGCGGCGCTCGCGCATGCGCGCGGGATGCTCGTGCACATCGACGGCGCGCGGCTGGCGAACGCCTGCGCCGCGCTCGGGCTCTCGCTGCGCGAGGGGAGCTTCGATGCGGGCGCCGACCTCGTGTCGTTCGGCGGTACCAAGAACGGCCTCCTTGCCGGCGAGGCGGTGGTCGTACGTGATCCTGCGCTGGCACAGGCGCTGCCGTATCTGCGCAAGCAGTCGCTGCAGCTGGCGTCGAAGATGCGGTTCCTGGCCGCGCAGTTCGACGCGCTCCTGCGCGATCAGCTGTGGCTGCGCAGCGCCGCGCACGCCAATGCGATGGCCGCACGGCTTGCGGCCGCGGTCGGCCCCCTCGAGGGTGTGAGGATCACGCGGCCGGTGCAGGCCAACGGCGTGTTCGCGATCATCCCCGCCACGGTGCGGGCGGCCCTGCAGGAGCGGTTCGACTTCTACATCTGGGACGAGGCCACGGGCGAGGTCCGCTGGATGTGCTCCTGGGACACCGAGCCGGAGGACGTCGACGCGTTCGCCGAGGCCGTTGCCGAGTGCTTGCAGGTCTGCACGTGAGCGGCGGAGCGCAGGCACCACGGTCGGCGCCTGCTCACCAGTAGTTCGCCGCAGGCTCGCTCGGGATCTGCACCCCGAATCGGTGGGGAGCGGTTCCGCGGGCCGGCGCGGGATCAGGCGGATGGCGGCTCGCCGAGCCGAGCATAGATTGGCCCGGGTACGGCCCACGCCCTCCGACGGAGGGCTGACGCACCGGAGAGCGCCGCATGCACCTGCTCGACTTCGCCCGCACCCAGTTCGCGATCACCACGCTGTTCCACTTCATCTTCGTGCCGATGTCGATCGGCCTGGCGCTGTTCGTGGCGGTGTGCCAGACGCGCTGGTACAGGACGAAGGACGAGGTGTACCTCCGGATGACCCGCTTCTGGGGGAAGTTCCTGCTGATCTCGATGGCGATCGGGGTCGTCACCGGAATCGTCCAGGAGTTCCAGTTCGGGATGAACTGGTCTGTGTACTCGAAGTACGTCGGCGACGTGTTCGGGCCGCCGCTGGCGCTCGAGGGGCTGATCGCGTTCTTCCTCGAGTCGACTTTCATCGGGCTGTGGATCTTCGGCTGGGGGCGGCTGCCGGCGAAGCTGCACCTGTGGACGATCTGGCTCACGTCGATTGGCACGATCCTGTCGGCCTACTTCATCCTCGCAGCCAACTCGTGGATGCAGCATCCGGTCGGATACACGATCAACCACGCCACGGGCCGGGCGCAGCTGACCAACATCTTCGCGGTCCTGTTCAACGACACGGTGCTGCTCGCGTTCCCGCACACGATCCTCGGCGCGTTCACGACCGGCGGGATGCTCGTGACCGCGATCTGCGGCTACCTGCTGCTGCGTGGTCGCGGTAGCGCCCTCGTCACCAAGTCGCTGCGGATGGCGCTGCCGATCACCGCTGTCGCGGTGCTGGCGACGATGGGGTTCGGCGACGGCCAGGGGCGGCTGATGCTGAACCAGCAGCCGATGAAGATGGCAGCCGCCGAGGGGATCTACCACAGCACCAGGGGTGCGTCGTTCCAGCTGCTCACGACGGGCGCGTTCAAGCGCAACCCTGGCCATGTGACGAATGAGGTGTCGATCCCGCACGTCCTCAGCCTGCTCGAGGACTTCTCCTGGAACGCGACCGTCAAGGGGATGGACAACCTCCAGGCCGCTGACGTCAAGAAGTACGGTCCGGGCAACTACATCCCGATCGTCGGCGTCGAGTGGTGGACGTTCCGGCTGATGATCGGCGCCGGGGTCCTGATGTTCGTGATCAGCCTCGCCGGCGTGTTCCTGATGCGCACGGGGCGGATCGAGCGAACGCGATGGTTCCACCGGGCCGCGCTCTTGGGGGTGGCGCTGCCGATCCTCGCCAACTGGACCGGCTGGATCTTCACCGAGGTCGGTCGCCAGCCTTGGGTCGTGTTCGGCCTGCTCAAGACGAACGTCGCCAACTCGCCGAACGTGTCGACCGCCGACGTGGTACTGACGCTCGCCGGCTACCTCGTGATCTACAGCGTGCTGATCGCGATCGGTGGCTGGCTGATGTGGCGTGAGGTCAAGCACGGCCCGCAGCCCGATCCGCTCGAGCCGGGGCCCGGCGAGCTGCCACCCGGCGGCGCCGTCGCCGAGGAGACCGCGCCCGACCTCGTCCTCGCCTACTGACACGCGAAAGGCAGCGAACGCGATGCACACCGACCCAAGCTTCCTGCAGGGCCTCTGGTTCGTTCTGATCTCCGTCCTCTGGGCCGGCTACTTCGTGCTCGAGGGGTTCGACTTCGGCGTCGGCATGCTGACCAAGCTGCTCGCGCGCGACGACACCGACACGCGCATGATCATCCACACGATCGGCCCCGTCTGGGACGGCAACGAGGTGTGGCTGCTGGTCGCCGGCGGTGCCACCTTTGCCGCGTTCCCGCAGTGGTACTCGACCACCTTCAGCGGCTTCTACCTGGCGCTGTTCCTGGTGCTGGCCGCGCTGATTGTCCGGGGCGTCTCGTTCGAGTTCTGGGGCAAGCTCCCGAGCCGGCGCTGGCGCGACGGCTGGGCGTGGGCGCTGGCGATCTCGAGCGCGCTGGCGGCGCTGCTGTTCGGCGTCGCGTGGGCCGACTTCATCCACGGCGTGCCGATGTGGGCGAGCCACACCGTCCGTGCCAGCCTGCTCGACCTGCTGCACCCCTACGCGCTGCTCGGCGGCCTCGTGACGCTGTCGGTGTTCTTCGCCCACGGCGCGAACTTCCTGTCGCTGCGCGTCACCGGCGAGCTGCACGACCGTGCGCGCCGGGTCGCCGATCGGGCAGCGCCGGTCGCGAGCCTGCTGATGGTCGCGTTCCTCGTGTGGACCGCCTTCGATCTGCACTTCGCGACGGGCCGCGTGCTGGTCGCCGTGCTCGCGGGGCTGGTCGCGGTCGCGACCCCGGTGGCGGTGCGCCGCGCCGAGGGGCTCGGGTTCGTCGCAGGGACGGTGCAGGTCCTCCTGTTCACCGTCACGCTGGCCGCGGCGCTCTACCCGAACGCGCTGCCGTCGAGCACCAACCACGCCTACGACCTGACGCTCGCGACGGCCTCCTCGGCCCACTACACGCTGCTCGTGATGACGATCGTGGCGATCGTGATGGTGCCGGTCGTGCTGCTCTACCAGGGCTGGACGTACTGGGTGTTCCGCCACCGGCTCGGCCGCGACCACTACGACGGCAAGGTCACGCCGATCGGGGTGCTCGAACACCGTTTCGGCACGGGCAAGTGAGCGATCGCGTCGATCGCCGGCTCGCGCACGAGAGCGTCGCCGCCCGCCCGCACTTCGCCGCCGCGGTAGTGCTCGGGGTCGCCTCCGCGGCGATCGTCGTCGCGCAGGCTGCGCTGCTCGCGCACATCATCTCGGCCGCGGCGATCCGCCACGCCGGCCTGTCCGCGCTGGGTGGCTCGCTCGTCGCGCTCGCCGCCGTACTCGCCGCGCGGGCGCTGCTCCAGGGTGGCTTCGAGCTGTCGGGACGCCTGGCGGCGACGCGCGTGATGGCCGTGTTGCGCGACCGGCTCGCGCGGCACCTGCTGCTCGAGCGTCCGGGCCTCCGTCCCGCCGAGCGAACCGGCGAGCTGGCCGCCGCGGCCGTCCAGGGAGTCGACTCGCTCGAGAGCTACTTTGCCGGCTACCTGCCCGCGATCGTGCTGGCGACCGCGGTGCCGGTCGCGGTGCTCGCCTGGATCGTCCCGATCGACTGGGTCTGCGCGCTGATCCTCGCGATCACCGTCCCGATCCTGATCGCGTTCATGATCATCATCGGCCTCGGCGCGCAGTCCCGCACGCGCAGCCGCTGGCAGGCGCTGTCGCTGCTGTCGAGCCACTTCCTCGACGTCGTTCGCGGCCTCGAGACGCTCCGTGCGCACCGCCGCGAGCGCGCCCAGGCCCAGACGCTCGCGCGGGTCGGCGAGCGCTACCGCGAGGAGACGATGTCGACGCTGCGGCTGGCGTTCATGTCCTCGCTGGTGCTCGAGCTGTGCGCGATGGTCGGCACCGCGCTGGTCGCCGCGACGATCGGAGTCCAGCTGACCGGCGGCCACCTGACGCTCGACGCCGGCCTGACGGTGCTGCTGCTCGCGCCCGAGCTGTACAGCCCGCTGCGCCAGGTCGGTCAGCAGTTCCACGCGAGCGCCGACGGGCTCGCCGCCGCGGCGCGGCTGCTCGAAGTGCTCGGCGAGCCCGGTACGGTCCCGTCGCCGTCGGCGCCGCGGCCGGCGGGCGATCCGCGGGTGAGCCCGATCAGCCTCGAGAGCGTCTCGCACGCCTATCCGGGGCGGCCCCGCGAGGTTCTGAGCGACGTCTCGTTGACGATCGCCCCCGGCGAGCTCGTCGCGATCACCGGTCGCAGCGGCGCCGGGAAGAGCACGCTCGCCGCGCTGCTCCTGCGTCTGGCGGATCCGGTCGCGGGGCGGATCCGTTGCGGCGAGATCGACCTGCGCGACGTCGATCCGGCGGCCTGGCGCGAGCGGATCGCCTGGGTGCCGCAGCGGGCGACGCTGTTCGCTGGGTCGATCGCCGAGAACATCGCACTGGCGCAGCCGGGCGCGGCTCCGGCCCGGATCGCGCGTGCGGCCGCGAGCGCCGGGCTCTCCGAGATCGTCGCCGCGCTGCCCGACGGACTCGAGACGGTGATCGGCGAGGGCGGGCGGCAGCTGTCGGCGGGCCAGGGCCAGCGCGTCGCGCTCGCCCGCGCGTTCCTGTCGGACGCGCCGCTGGTCGTGCTCGACGAACCGACCGCGAACCTCGACGCGGACACGGCCGCGGTCATCGCCGGCGCGATCGAGCGGCTCGCCCGCGGGCGCACGACCGTCCTGATCACGCACGACCTGCGCCTCGCAGCGCGGGCCGGGCGGATCGTCGAGTTGCGCGACGGCCGGATCGTCTCGAACCTGGCGGCGTGCGTGGGCGCGCCGCTGGCGGTGGCCGCGTGAGCGCCGCGACCGCGGCGGTGATCCGGGCCGCGCGGCTGCAGCGCGGCGAGGGGCGCCGGCTCGTGCTGTCGATCGCGCTCGCGTTCGGGACGGTCGTGGCCGCGACCGGGCTGCTCACCACGTCCGGCTACCTGATCTCGCGCGCTGCGCAGCGCCCCGACATCCTCGAGCTGACCGCCGCGATCACCGCGGCGCAGGCGTTCGGGCTGGCGCGGGCGCCGCTGCGCTACGCCGAGCGCCTCGTCTCCCACGACCTCGCGCTGCGGATTCTGGCGCGGCTGCGCGCCGGCTTCTACGCGGTGCTCGCGCCGCTCGGTCCCGGCTCGCTCGGCGAGCACCGCCGGGGCGAGTTGCTGTCCCGGTTCGTCGCCGACGTCGACGCGCTCCAGGATCTGTACCTGCGGGCGCTCGCGCCGCCTTGTGTGGCGGCGCTCGTGATCGTCTCCGCGGGCGTCGCCGCCTGGACGGCGCTGCCGCTCGCGGCGCTCGTCATCGCCGGCTCGCTCGCGGTCGCGGCGGTTGCCGTCCCGCTCGTGACCGGGGCGTTGGCCGGTGCCGCCGGCCGGCGTCAGGCGCCGGCGCGGGCCGCGCTCGCGACCGAGCTGGTCGAGGCGCTCGACGGCGGCGTCGAGCTGGCGGTCGCCGGTCGCGGGCCCGAGCGCGTGCAGCGGCTGCGAGCACTGAGCGGGCGGCTCACGTGGGTCGCACGCCGCGATGCGGTTGCCGGTGCGGCGGCGACGACGCTCAGCTCGCTGCTGACCGGCGGGGCGGTCGTCCTCGTGCTGCTGGTCGGGATCCCGGCCGTCCACAGCGGCGCGCTGGCGGGCGTGCTGCTGGCCGCGATCGTGTTCCTCGTGATGGGTGCGTTCGAGGGGCTTCAGCCGCTGCCGGCGGCCGCCCGGACGCTGCGCGGCTGCGCCCAGGCCGCCGAGCGGCTCGAGGAGCTCGGCTCGCTCCAGCCGGCGATCGTCGATCCGCCGGCGCCCGTGCCACTGCCGGCGACCGGCTCGCTGGCGCTGCACGCGGTGGCCTTCTCCTACGACCGTGCGGCGCCCCTGCTCGATTCGATGTCGTTCGAGTTCGAGCCGGGGTGCAGGGTGGCGGTCACCGGCCCGAGCGGCGCCGGCAAGACGACGCTCGCGCGGCTGCTCGTGCGCTTCCTCGACCCGGTGCGTGGCGCGGTGACGCTCGGCCGCGTCGACCTGCGCGAGCTGGCCGCTGACGACGTCCGAGGCGCGGTGGTGCTGATCGCCCAGGATGCTCACGTGTTCGCGTCGAGCATCCGTCAGAACCTGTTGCTGGCCCGGCACGGCGCGACCGAGGAGGAGCTGTGGGCGGCGTTGCAGGCCGTTCAGCTCGACGGGTTCGTGCGGGCGCTTCCCGACGGCCTGGACACGCTCGCCGGCGAGGACGGCAAGCTCCTGTCCGGTGGCCAGCGCCAGCGGCTGACGATCGCGCGGGCGCTCGTGTCGGACGCGCGCTGGCTGGTGCTCGACGAGCCGACAGCCCACCTCGACGTGGACACGGCGACCGAGCTGATGCGGGCGGTCGACGCTGCCGCGGGCGACCGCGGGCTGATCGTGATCTCGCACCGGCCGGAGGGGCTCGAGGACTTCGACCGGCTCGCGCTCGCGCCGGCCTGACGCGTTCTGCGCGACCGGATCCGACATCATGCGGCCGTGGACCGAGACGGCGCGATCATCGCGATGCTGACCGCACGCGGCGCCGCAGCGGCGCCCCACGCTCAGGGACGCAACCTGCTCGAGCACCTGATCGGCACGGCTGAGCTGCTCGGCCGCTGGCGCCAGCCGGACACGATCCGGCGCGCCGCGCTGATCCACAGCGTCTACGGCACCGACGTCTACCGCCACGCGATCGCCGGGGAGGGGGACCGCGCCGAGCTGGCGGCGGTGGCCGGCGAGGACGCCGAGCGGCTGGCGCACCTGTTCGCCGTGACTCCGCGGCGGATGTTGTTCGCCGGCACGCATCGGTGGCTGAGGGGCCTCCCCGGCGACCCCAGCCGCGACGAGCTGGACGCGATCGTGATCATGCACATGGCGAACATCGCCGAGCAGAGCCGGCAGCCCGACGGCACGCCCGGACGGTGGCTCGTGCGGGTGCGTGACCTGGCCGCTCACGTCTTCGACTCCGAGACGATCATGTTGCCGGCATTCGTCGGGCATCTGCTCGACCTGACGGCCGCCGCCGAGGCCGACGTTCGCGCTCGCTACCTCGAGGCGCTCGGCGCCGACGGCGAGGCGCGCTCCACCGGGCTGGCGCTCCTCGCCGCCGCCTGCCCCGTGCTCGCGGAGCCCTGCGTCGCGCTCGCCGAGACTGCGGCCGAGCGTGGGGACGCGGACGGCGCGCGGAGATGGGGCGAGCAGGCGCGGAGGCGGCTGCTGGCGCTCGGGACCGCGTGGGACAAGCGCCAGTCCTACGAGGAGTGGCTGGTGCGGGCGGAGCGGCCGGCCGGCACGATCTCGGCGGCGGCGACGTCCGCCCGGCAGCGCGCCCACAGCAGGTTTCACCGCTACCTCGAGTCGCTGCTCGATGCGCCCTCCGGCGCCGTCTACCCGGACGTCGAGAGCATGCCGTTCCACGACCCGGGGCAGTTCGAGATCGTCGCCGAGCTCGAGGCCAACTACGAGGCGATTCGGAACGAGGTCCTCGCACTGGGCGAGATGAGGTTCCAGCGCGAGAGCGAGCTGATCGAACGCACCGGCTCGTGGGACGTCGCCTTCCTCCACGAGCGCGGCCGCCGCAACCAGGAGGTGTGCGACGCCTGCCCGGTGACGGCGAGCACGATCGAGCGGCATCGCACGATTCGCACCCACGCAGGGCTCAGCTACTTCTCCCGCATGCGCGCCGACACCCACATCGCGGCGCACCGGGGACCGACCAACCTGCGGCTACGATGTCACCTCGGCATCATCGTCCCCGAGGGCGACTGTGGAATCCGGGTCGGCGACGAGCTCGGCCGCTGGCAGGAGGGGCGCTGCATCGTGTTCGACGACCGCCACGAGCACGAGGCCTGGAACCACACCGCCGCCGAGCGGATCGTCCTGATCGTCGATCTGTGGCATCCCGACCTCAGCCCCGACGAGGTCCGCTGGCTCGAGTCGATGCACGTCAGCACCGCCTTCCATGCGGCTCGGCTGAGCCGGTACTGGGCCCGCAACGACGCCGCCGCGAGGCTCGCCGCCGGCGGGCTCGCCTAGCAGCTTCCGGTCGCCAACCTGCTAGGAGTCGCCTCCGCCGTCGCCTCCATCGCCGCCGTCCCCTCCGTCACCACCACGGTCGCCGTCTCCACCGCCGTCGCCGCCGTCACCGAACAGGTCGCCGATCACGTCGTCGACGGCGCCGATCGCAGCGTCTGCGGCGTCGCCGACGGCCCCGAGGCCACCGTCGACCACGTCCCCGATCGCACCGATGCCGGCACCGAGGACTCCGGTGGCCGCACCGACCGCGTCACCGACCAGTCCAATGCCCGCGCCGAGCGCCGACCCGACCAGCAGGTCGTTGATCAGGTGCCCGCCTCCGAAGCTCTGGTAGTAGCCGCTGGCCCACGGGCCGTAGTACCCGGGAAGGTTCCACCAGAACCACATGTCGTCGTTCTGCAGGAGCCGGACAGTTCGCGCCTGTGGCTCCGACTTCTCCCGGATCAGCTTGGCGCAGGCCGCGCACACCGGAACGAGCCGCTGCGCACCGCCCTCTGGCGCCCATCGGACGGCGGTGACCGACGGGCCGTGCCGCGGATCGAAGAAGCACGGTGGCCGCCGCTCCGGGATCGGTTGCCTGTGCGCGAGCGCGGTCGCGGCTGCCAGCTGATACCGCCCGACCTCCAGCAGCTCGCTGATCGCGGCGAGCTGCTCGGGGTGCTTGGCTCGCGCGAGCTGACGCTGCGCTCGCTGATGGGCCTTCTGGGCCTCGGCGTGGCGGATCCTGGCTTCGTCGGGTGCGCCCGACAGGTGTGGCTCGAGTGCCTGGAGGTCGGTGCCGAGCGCGTCGACGTCCTCTTGGGCCGTGTCCCGCACTTCGTGGAACTGCTCGTGATGATGTCCAAAAAGTGGCATAGCGCGCGATCCTAACCGTTCGGGCGGGTCGGGCCGCATGCGACGGCGGGCGCCGTCGCGGCCACCGCTCAGCTCGCCTCGCCCGCCAGTCCCTGGACGACTGCAGCCCGGCCCACGACCGCGATCCGCTCGCCGACCGACAGCACGCGCGAATCCGGCAGGTGCCATTCGGCGGGTTCGGTGGGCTTGGGCGCGGCCGCCAGAACCCGGAGCTCACCCGATGCCTGTAGGTCGGACACCCGCTTCCCGGCGGCGGGCCCTCCTGCAACCACGTCACACTCTGCGAACGCTAGCGCCTCGCCGCCGACGTGGATCGTGGTCACGGGCCCGCGACCGAGCATCTCAGTCGCGAACACGGGCGCGGCGATCACCGCGGTGCTGCGGGAGATGTGGATGTTGAACCGTTGCTCGACCGCGGTCGAGAGCTCGTTGTCGAACAGCCGAAGGATGATCCGGACGCCGGTGTGCAGGGCGCGTGCGGTGACGGCGACCTGAAGGTCGGCGACGTCGTTGTCGGTGGCGGTGACGACCGCCTGTGCGTGCTCGACCTGCGCGGCCTTCAGCGTCTCGGTCAGGGTCGCATCGCCGATCACGACGGGGATTCCCATCCGGCGTGCGGCCGCCACGTGGCGGCTGTCGTCATCGCGATCGATCGCCACGACCTGCACCCCCTGCTCGAGGAACTCCCCGAGCAGCCGGAAGCCAATGTTGCCGAGCCCGCAGACGATCACGTGGTTGCGCATCCGGCCGCGGACGCTGCCGAGGACCTGAGCCAGGCGCACGCCGATGATCGTGTCGGTGAGGACCGCGAAGAAGATCGCCAGCGCCGTCGCCCCGAGCATGATGAACCCGATCCCGACGAGCTTCACCGTGGCAGGGTCGTTCTGGAGATTGATGTCGCCATAGCCGACGGTCGAAAGCGTCACGACCGTGAAATACAGCGACGTGATCGGACTGAGACCCTTGGCGATGCTGAAGTAGACAGTGCCGGCGACGACCAATGTGACCATCGTCGCCAGCACGATCCGCAGGCGCGTGTCGAGCAGCTGGCGGACCGTCGACGTCGCCGCCCACCACTTGTCGGCGACGGTCCGCTGGTCGTGGGCCGGCGCGCGCAACCGTCCCGGAGCCGCGTCCTCGAACGGCCCCAGGTCGGTGATCACCTGACCGCCCGGCTCCGCCTGCGGTGGGAACAGCTCCGCCTTGCCGCCGCTGATGTTTGCGAGCGCCATCAGCACCGGCCGGTTCCGATCGGTGTCGGTCCGCGTTCGCTCCACGAGCAGCGCCCGTCCGGCGATCGCGATGCGCTCGCCGTCGTACTCGCCGAGTGCGGCCGCGGCAAGGAAAGGCGCGGCGATCGCCGACTGGCTCAAGATCACGCAGTCCTCGAACAGATCCTTGATCCGTTCGCCCAGGTCCTCGTTGAACAGCCGCAGCACGATTCTGAGGCTGTCCCCGTGCTTGGCTGCGATCAGGGCGCCGCGAAGGTTGCCGAGGTCGTCGTCGGCCACCAACGCCATCGCCTGCGCGCGATCGATGCCCGCACGGCCGAGCGCCAGCTCGTCATCCGGGCCGCCGTCGAGGATCGAGATCCCGAGTGCCGACAATGCGGACTCGAACGCCGGCTTCGCCTCCGAGCGGATCACGACGACCTGCTCTCCGAGCGTGTGCAGATGCTCTGCCAGGCGCAGCCCGAGCGTGTTCAGCCCGCACACGATGTGGTGGTTCGAGTAGGCGCTCGAGCCCGGACCCGTGGTGCCCTCCGTCATCCCGGTCCGGGATCATATTCGGGGACGGCTCAGCCGAGGCTCGGCGGCGTCGGGACCGTGCAGCGGTTGGCGCGCGCCGCCGGGTAGGTGCCGGTCTCGGTGCTCTTGAACCCGGACTGCGTCTGTGCCTGCCCGGCGGGGGTGATCTTGCCGATCGCCGGGGTGTAGCCGGCCGTGCTGCCAGGGTCGTCGAACCACAGGTCCCGAGACCGCGGATCGCCATCATGGTTGCCGGTCGCGCAGGTAGCCGTGCTGCCGGAGCTCCTGGATCGTCGCGCGCTCGCGCGCGGCCAGCGCTTCCAGGTCGCTGCTGAGAGCCTGCAGCAATGCGTCGGCCTCGCGCTCGCGGCGGCGGACCGCAAGCAGCTGGCGGTTCTCGATCTCGCGCATCCGCGCTGCCCGGACCTCGTCGCTGACCGCTCCCTGCCGGCGCGTCGCGGCGTGCTCGCCACAGCGAAGCGCGATCGGCACGTGGACCACGAGCCCTCCGGGTCGTGCCGGGAGGGCGTGCTCGACCGACGCATCCCAGGCGGCGATTCGCGCAGCCAGCAGCCGGCCGACGGCGCGGCCAGGTGGCCACCACAGGCAGCGGGTTGACGGCTGGATCGTGCCAGGCGGGTTCTCGGCCTGCCAGCTCTTGCGCTGCCCGTGCAGGAGGATCCCGATCAGGTCCGGTGGCGTGGGCGCGGCAGCGCCGGTTCGCGCGGCTGCGATCGCCCCGACGGCGGCGTCGGCCTGCCGGGCGGCGAGCAAGGTGTGGTCGAGCGCGGAGGCGATGCAGCTGCCGACCGCCCAGACCCGCTCCGCGCCGCACACCCTGAGCGCCTCGTCGACCTGTATGAACCCGGCGGCGTCGGTCGGCACCCCCGCGATCCGCGGCCCGAACGCCGCCGGCAGCGAGATCAGACGGTCGAATTCGCGCGTCTCGGAGGCGCGGGCGCGACCTGCGGTCGGATCGCCCGAGCGCCCGGTCGGCGCCGGAGAAGGCGCAGCCGGGTCCTCCGCTCGGAGCGCGAGCCGGATCGGCGGCGAGCTGCCGGCTGCCTGGTGAGGCTGCTCCAGCACCTCGACCCCGCCGACCACCTCCACTCCCGCCTCGTCGAGCTCGCGGGTCACGGTTTCGGTCGCGCCTGTTCCGAGTGCACCGAGTGGCGCTTGTTCGGCGCTCAGCAGCGTCACCCGGGTGTCGGTGCGTGCCGCCGTCCAGGCGAGCACGAGCGCCAGCTCGTAGACCGGGACCGGCCAGCGCGCGCCGCGAGGGACGACGACCGCCACGCTCCGGATCTCCCCGGCGCGAATCTCGGCGAGGATCCGGTCGAGCACGCCCGGATCGCCGCCGCGCTCCCACACGAAGCCCTGCCGCAGGGTTCGCATCGAGCGTGCGCCCGGGGCGAGCAGCAGGAAGTCGAACCCGACGATGTCGCCCTCGCCGGTGAGCACCGTGCGGTCATCCAACCGCACCACGTCCGCGCGATCGGCCGTCCACGCAGCCCGGGCGTTGGCGGCCAGCTCGGCGATCGACAGCCCCCGCTCGGAGGCAGGACGGAACAGTGACCCGGCGCTCATCGGCCGGTAGCGGAACTCGTCCGGCGGGGCGATCAGTCGCAGCCGCGTCCGCGCGCCGAGCTGCTCCCGCGCCGCGAACAGCCCCTCGAGCCCCGCGGTGCCCGCTCCGACCACGCACACGACGTCTGCTGCGCTCGTCATCTTCGGTCCTGCACGGCGCGCTCGCCGAAGCCGGCCAGCAGCGCGCGGGTCTGGCGGGCGATCTCGAGGTCCTCGCGGGCGGCGATCACAAGCGTCTCGAAGTCGCCCAGCCACCCCAGGCCGGCGACCGCTTCGTCGCGGATCGCCGCCGCGTGCTCGCCGATCCCGCCGGTGAACGCGAGCACGTCCAGGCCTCCGATCGCGGCCGCCATCGCCGCGATCCCCGCTCGCAACCGGTGCAGGTAGACGTCGACCGCGAGCGTTGCACGGGCATCGCCGGCATCCCGTGCCGCCAGCACCTCGCGCATGTCGGCGCTGCCGGCCAGCCCCAGCAGCCCCGACGCGTGTTCGAGCCCGTCCGACAGCGAGACGGCATCGACCCGATCGCCGGACAGCAGCCACAGCAGCAGCCCCGGGTCGACGGTTCCCGAGCGGGTGCCCATCACGACGCCCTCGAGCGGCGTGAAGCCCATCGTCGTGTCGACCGAGCGCCCGCCGGCGATCGCACACAGCGATGCGCCCGCGCCGAGGTGGCAGGAGACGGTGCGCAGGCGCTCGCGCCCGAGCAGCTCCGGCACGCGCCGGGCGACATAGGCGTGCGAGAGCCCGTGGAAGCCGTAGCGGCGCAGGCCCCAGCGTTCGCGCCACTCCTGTGGCAGCGGGTACTCGAACGATGCCGGTGGCAGGGTTGCGTGAAAGGCGGTGTCGAAGCACGCGACCGCCGGCAGCTCGGGCAACGCCGCCCCCACCGCATCGAGCGCCGCCAGCGAGTGCGGCTGGTGCAGCGGCGCGAGCGCGACGAGCTGCTCGAGCTCGGCCCGCACCGCCGCGTCGACCAGCACCGCCTCACGGAAGCGGGATCCGCCGTGCACGACCCGATGACCGACACAGTCGGCCGCGCTCAGCCCACAAGCGAGCGCGGCCGAAAGCTCCGCCTGATCGAGCCGCGCCCCGGGCGCGTCGAGCTCGCGTGCGAGCACCGGCTCGTCGGAGCCCTGCTCGAGCAGCGACAGCTTGAGGCTGCTCGAGCCCGCGTTCACGACCAGTACCCGCGCTGCCGTCAGCTCCAGGTCCAGTCGCGGACGTCTGGCACGTCGTCGCCGACCTCGCGCGTGTACGCGCGGTGCAGCAGCCGCGCGTCGACCAGTTCCTGGCGCAGCTGGGCGGCCGTCTCGCCGAGGCCGGGGACGCGGTCGATCACGTCGATCGCGAGGTGGAACCGGTCGAGGTCGTTGAGCATCACCATGTCGAACGGCGTCGTGGTGGTGCCCTCCTCCTTGTAACCGCGCACGTGGATGTTGTTGTGGTTCGTGCGCCGGTAGGTGAGCCGGTGGATCAGCCACGGGTAGCCGTGGTAGGCGAAGATCACCGGCCGCGTGCTCGTGAACAGCGCGTCGAACTCGCGATCGCTCAACCCGTGCGGGTGCTCGGTGTCGGGTTGCAGCCGCATCAGGTCGACGACGTTGACGACACGAACCTTCAGCTGCGGGAGACGCTTGCGGATGATCGCGGTCGCCGCCAGCACCTCGAGCGTCGGGATGTCACCCGCGCAGGCGAGCACCACGTCGGGCTCGACGCCAGCGTCGTTCGACGCCCAGTCCCAGATCCCGATCCCGCGCGTGCAGTGCGCGATCGCGTCCTCCATCGACAGGTAGTTGAGCGCCGGCTGCTTGCCGGCGACGATCACGTTCACGTAGTGAAGGCTGCGCAGGCAATGGTCTGCCACCGACAACAGGCAGTTCGTGTCGGGCGGCAGGTAGACGCGCACGACCTCCGCCTTCTTGTTGACGATGTGGTCGATGAAGCCGGGATCCTGGTGTGAGAAGCCGTTGTGGTCCTGGCGCCAGACGTGACTGGAGAGCAGGTAGTTGAGCGACGGGATCGGCGCCCGCCAGGCGATGTCACGTGTCACCTTCAGCCACTTCGCGTGCTGGTTGAACATCGAGTCGATGATGTGGATGAACGCCTCGTAGCAGTTGAACAGACCGTGACGTCCGGTCAGCAGGTACCCCTCGAGCCACCCCTGGCAGAGGTGCTCGCTCAGCACCTCCATCACGCGGCCCTGCGGCGCGAGGTGGTCGTCGCCGGGCAGGATCTCCGCATCCCACACCCGGTTGGTCGTCTCGAAGATCGCCTGGAGCCGGTTGGAGGCCGTCTCGTCCGGACCCATGATCCGGAAGTTGAGCGGGTTCTCGCGGATCACGTCGCGCAGCCAGGTGCCGAGCACGCGCGTCGCCTCGCTGCTGGTGGCGCCCGGCCGCGCCACCTCGACCGCGTAGTCGCGGAAGTCGGGCAGCTCGAGCGGCCGCGTCAACAGGCCCCCGTTGGCGTGCGGGTTGGCGCTCATCCGCCGCCTGCCCGGAGGGGCCAGCGCGAGGATCTCGGCGCGCACCGCACCGTGCTCGTCGAACAGCTCCTCGGGGCGGTAGGAGCGCAGCCACTGCTCGAGCTGGCGCAGATGCTCGGGGTTCTCGCGCAGGTTCGCGAGCGGCACCTGGTGCGAGCGGAACGAGCCTTCGGTCTGGAGGCCGTCGACCTGCTTGGGTCCGGTCCAGCCCTTCGGCGTGCGCAGCACGATCATCGGCCACCGCGGCCGCTCCGACACCCCGCCCTCGCGCGCGGTCCGCTGGATCAGCGCGATCTCGTCGAGGCACTCGTCGAGCGTCGCGGCCATCAGCTGGTGCATCGTCGGCGGGTCGGAGCCCTCGACGAACCGCGGCGCGTAGCCGTAGCCCCGGAGCAGCGCCTCGAGCTCGCCCGGCTCGATCCGCGCCAGCACCGTCGGGTTGGCGATCTTGTACCCGTTCAGGTGCAGGACCGGCAGCACGGCGCCGTCGCCGGCGGGGTCGAGGAACTTGTTCGAGTGCCAGCTCGCCGCCAGCGGCCCGGTCTCGGCCTCGCCGTCGCCGACGACGCACACGGCCAGCAGCCCGGGGTTGTCGAGCGCTGCGCCGTAGGCGTGCACAAGGCTGTAGCCGAGCTCGCCGCCCTCGTGGATCGAGCCCGGGGTCTCCGGTGCGACGTGGCTCGGGATCCCGCCCGGGAACGAGAACTGGCGGAACAGCCTGCCGAGTCCTCGCTCGTCGAGCCCGATGTGCGGGTAGATCTCGCTGTAGGTGCCGTCGAGGTAGGCGCTCGCGACGAGGCCCGGCCCGCCGTGGCCGGGACCGGTGATGAAGATCGCCTCGAGCTGCTCGCGGAGTCGCAGCGCCCGGTTGACGTGCGCGTAGATGAAGTTGAGGCCCGGCGTCGTGCCCCAGTGGCCGAGCAGTCGCGGCTTGACGTGCTCGGCCACCAGCGGTTCGTGCAGCAGCGGGTTCTCGAGCAGGTAGATCTGGCCGACCGATAGGTAGTTCGCCGCCCGCCACCACGCGTCGATGCCCAGCAACTCCGCGTCGCCCAGCGCCTCGACGGTCAGCTCACCAGCCCCTTGTCGAGCGCGTAGCGGACCAGCTCGGCGCGATCGGTCAGCCCGAGCTTCTGCTGGATGTGTGCCCGGTGCGTCTCGACCGTGCGCACCGACAGGAACAGCTCCTCGGCGACCTGCGCGTTCGTGTGCCCGAGCGCGATCATCCGCAGGATCTCGAGCTCGCGCGGCGACAGCCCGTCGGGCGGCCCCGGTGGCGGCTCGGCGGCGACCTTGGCGCCGAGTCGCGGATTCAGGTAGCGCTCACCCGCGACCGCGGCGCGCACGGCCTCGACCAGCTCCGCGTCGGCCGACTCCTTCAGCACGTATCCGAGCACGCCGGCGCCGAGCGCGCTGCGCGCGTACGCCGCCTCGTTCTGCATCGTCAGCACCACGATCTGGGTCTGCGGGAACTCCTCGCGCAGCTTCGGGATCGCCTCGAGGCTCGGCTCACCGGGCATGTTCAGATCGAGCACGAGCACGTCCGGCCGGTGGCCGCGCATGTAGCGCCGGGCGGAGTCGACGTCGGAGGCCTCGGCGACGACCTCGAAGCCGTGCTCGGCGTCCAGCAGCTGACGCAGACCGCGGCGCACGATCGCATGATCGTCGGCGATCACGATCCGGATCAGGTCCTTCTGATCTGTGGTTGCGTCTTCGCCCATCATCGCTGGGGTCAGTATTCCATCTGGTGGGTGCGGCGTGCAGTGCACCGGGCTCTACGGACAATTACCTACCTGCGCGCGGGGCGGACCCGATGGCCCTGCGACCGGCTGGTGTGAGGATGTGCTCATGAGCATCTCCGAGACACGACTTGAGCACATCCGGGTTCACGACGCGATGCACACCGGCGTGTTGACGACCGACCCGACGACCTCGCTGCGCGTGGTCGCGCGGCTGATGGCCCAGCAGCGCGTGCATGCGGTCGCGGTCGCCGACCCCGATCACGCGCGCCGCCCGCACGGGTTCGTGAGCGCGCTGGATGTCGTCGCGGCCGCCGCCGCGGGCATCGACGAGAGCGCCGGTGAGGCCGCCGCCACCGAGGTCGTGACGATCACCTCCGCCGACTCGCTCGATCAAGCCGCTCGGCTGATGACCGAGCACCAACTGGGTCACCTGATCGTCGTCGACCCCGCCAGCGGGCACCCTGTCGGCGTCCTCTCAGCGCTCGACATCGCCGCCGCGTACGCCGAGGACTGACCCGCCGCTCACAGCGTCCAGTAGTGGCCGATGTGAGCGGCCGCGCGCGAGGTGACGAGCGGATCGGGCGCGATCGATTCGGGCTCGCACCCGCCCGCCAGCGCCTGGATCGTCGCGAGCACCGACTCGGTCAGCGCCTCGGTGTCGTAGCCGCCCTCGAGCACGGCGCCCACCGGAGCGCCGCACCGCTCGGCGAAGTCGCGGACGTGGCAGGCGAGCTGCTCGTAGCTCGAGGACTCGAGCCGGCAGTCGGCCAGCGGATCGGCGCGATGGCCGTCGAACCCGGCCGAGATCAGGATCAGGTCGGGCTCGAACTCGAGCCCCGCGGGGAGGATCAGGTGCTCGAGCACCGACAGCCACACCTCCTCGCCTGAGCCCGGCGGTACGGGCACGTTGATCGTGTAGCCGCGACCGGCGCCGCTGCCTGCGTCGACGATCCCGCCGGTGCCCGGATACAGCCCCTGCTGGTGGATGTTCGCCACCAGCACGTCGGGGCGCGAGCGGAAGATCTCGGCGGTGCCGTTGCCGTGGTGCACGTCCCAGTCGATCACCATCACGCGCTCGGCGCCGAGCCGGCTGATCGCCAGCTCGGCGGCGTAGGCGACGTTGTTGAACAGGCAGAAGCCCATCGCCCGGTTGCGCTCCGCGTGGTGACCGGCCGGTCGCAGCGCGCTGAAGCCGGCCACGTCCTCGCCGGCGAGCAGCGCCGTGGCGAGCGCGCCGGCGCCGCCGGCCGCATGCAGCGCGGCGCGGTATGACACCTCGCCGACCCACGTGTCGTCGTCGATCTTGCCGCCGCCCGCCTCGCACAGCGTGCGGATGCCGTTGATCAGGCGGGGCGTGTGAACCAGCTCGAGGTCGGTCTCACTCACCGCCGGGGCCAGGCGCCGTTCCATCCCCAGCCAGTCGTAACGGGCGAGCTCGGACTCGATCGCGACGATCCGGGCCGGCGTGTCCGGGTGGTCGGGTGAGAGCACCCCGGGGTCGTGCTCGAGCGACGAAGGGTGGTGGAAGTAGAGCATCGCTGGTCGAGAAGCTACGCCACGCAGCGCAGCCGGCGGGTGATCGCCGACACGAGCGCGGTCGCGGCGGCGCGGCGCGGATCGCCCGACGGGAGCACCGCGACCAGCGTGCGGGCGGCGGCGAGATCCTCGCGACCGGCCGGGTGCGCCAGCCACGCGCGCAGCAGCGCCGGGTCGGCCGTCGTCAGCACGCTTCGGCGCACCGATTCCTCGAGCAGCTCGCGGGCGGCGACGATCGCGGGCGCTTCCGACGTCGGCAGCAGCGACCCGCGGTAGGCGCGCAGCGCCGCCGCCGGACGTCCCGCGGCCAGCAGCCGGTGCACCTCGGCGGCGTCTGACTGGACCCGCGCTCGTAGCCGGTAGGGCTGCGTGTCGAGCACCCCCTCGGCGAGCCTCGCCCGCACCCGGTGCACCTGCGCACGCACCGTGACCGTCTTGCCGTCCTCCCCGAACATCGCCAGCGCCAGCTGCTCGGCGGTCATCCCCTCCGGGTGCATCGCCAGCACCGCCAGCAGCTCGATCGAGCGCAACGCGTGCTCGCTCGCGCCGCTGCGCAGGGTCGCGGTGGCGCCGTGACCGAGCAGCCGCAGCGACAGCGACGGCCTCGGGGTCGCCGGCCGCGGGCTGGGGGCCCGCGGCCGCTTCAGCATGCGGGCTGCCGAGTGCGGCTCCGCAGCCCGCCGCGACCGCGCGACCGCGTCGTTGCGCAGCCTCGTCTCGGCCGCGTGGGCGGCCATCGCGGCGAGCGACAGCGTGTGCGGATGGGCGCTGCGCAGGTCGGCGGTGAGATCGACGACGCCGATCAACTCGCCCGACACCGGGTCGTGGATCGGCGCTGCCGAGCAGGTCCAGGGGTGCACGGCTGCGACCAGGTGCTCGGCGGAGAAGATCTGGATCGCGTGGTCGAGCGCGACGGTGGTGCCGACCGCGTTCGTGCCGGCGTCCGACTCCGCCCACGATGCGCCCTCCTGGAAGCCCATCGCGCGGGCGCGCTCGACCGCGCACGGGTCGCCCGTGACCCACAGCAGGCTCGCCTCGGCGTCGGCGATCGCGACCACGTGCCTGGCGTCGCCGTCGAGGTTCGCGAGCGTCTCGAAGATCGCGTGCACCGCGGGCGCGAGCGGCGAGACCGCGCGTCGCCGCTCGAGCTCGTCGTGTGCGAGCCGGACGGCCGAGCCATCGGCGTCCGGGACGACGCCGGCGGCCAGGCTGCGCCGCCAGCTCGCGAGCACGAGCTCGCGCACTCCGCTCGTGGGCTCGTCACGCCCGAGCGCGAGCTCGTGGGCACGGCTCAGCTCCCGCGCGAGCACGCGAGGGTCCGTCGCCGCGTCGACGGCAATCCACGGATTGCGCACTGTCGCTCGCCTCTCTGCTGATCGAGCGTAGCCGATCATGCCGCATGGTCGAGCGGTTGCAATGACCCGGGTAAGCGTGGAAACCCGTCGAGCGGGCGCGATACTCCGCAACCGTGACGTTTCACTCGATCTACCGCCACGGGTTCGTGCGGGTGGCAGCTGCCGTCCCGCGCGTGCATCTGGGCGATCCGCAGGCCAACGTCGAGCGCACGCTCGCGCTAGCCCGGACCGCCGCCGAGCAGGACGCGGCGCTGGTCGTGTTCCCCGAGCTGGGGTTGTCGGCGTACACCAACGACGATCTGTTCCACCAGGCCGCGCTGCTGGACGCCGTCGACAGCGGGCTCGAGCGACTCGTCTCCGAGAGCGCCGGCCTCGCGCCGCTGATCGTCGTCGGCGCGCCGCTGCGCTGCGAGCAGGGGCTGTTCAACGCCGCGGTCGCGATCCACCGCGGCCGGGTGCTCGGCGCGATCCCGAAGAGCTACCTGCCCGAGTACCGCGAGTTCTACGAGAAGCGCCAGTTCCGCGCCGCCCGAGACCTGATCGGGGGTGACGTCGTGATCGCGGGCTCGGCCGTGCCGTTCGGCCCCGACATCGTGTTCGAATGCAGCGACGTCCCCGGGTTCGCGGTGTTCGTCGAGATCTGCGAGGACGTCTGGGCCGCGATCCCGCCGAGCAGCTGGGGCGCGCTCGCGGGCGCCACGGTGCTCGCGAACCTGTCCGCCTCCAACATCACGGTCGGCAAGTCCGACTACCGCCACCTGCTGTGCGCCGCGCATTCGGCGCGGACGCTGTCGGCGTACCTGTACACGGCGGCCGGGCTTGGCGAATCGACGACCGACCTTGCCTGGGACGGGCAGGCGATGATCTGCGAGAACGGCGACCTGCTCGCCCAGACCGCGCGGTTCCCTGCTGATGACGAGCTGGTGCTGGCCGACGTCGACCTGGCGCGGCTGCTGGCCGATCGGGCCACGCTGAGCTCGTGGACCGACTCGCTCCACGACCACCACGAGCGGCTGCGGCGCGTGCGCAGGGTGAGCTTCCGGTTCGGGGTGCCGGAGCGGCCGGTCGCGCTGGCGCGCGAGATCGAGCGCTTCCCGTACGTGCCGTCGAACCCGGCGGTGCGCAACGAGCGCTGCGAGGAGGTCTACCTGATCCAGGTCAACGGACTCGAGACCCGGCTGCGGGCGACCGGGATCGAGAAGCTCGTGATCGGCGTGTCCGGTGGTCTGGACTCGACGCACGCTCTGATCGTCGCGGCGCGGGTGCTCGACCGGCTGGGGCTGCCGCGCTCGAACGTGCTCGGCTACACGATGCCGGGGTTCGCGACGAGCCGCTCGACGCTCGCCAACGCGCACGCGTTGATGCGGGCGCTCGGCGTCAGCGCGCGCGAGATCGACATCCGCCCGGCCGCGCAGCAGATGCTGAGCGATCTCGACCATCCGGCCTGCCGCGGCGAGCCCCTGTACGACGTCACCTACGAGAACGTGCAGGCCGGCGAGCGGACCTCGCACCTGTTCCGGCTCGCGAACCTGCACGGCGGCCTGGTGGTCGGCACCGGCGACCTGTCCGAGCTCGCGCTTGGGTGGAGCACGTACGGGGTCGGCGACCACATGTCGCACTACAACGTCAACGCCTCGGTCCCCAAGACGCTGATCCAGTTCCTCGTGCGGTGGGCGATCGACACCGACCAGTTCGGCGCGCAGGCGGGCCGGGTGCTCGAGGCGGTGCTCGGCACGGCGATCTCGCCTGAGCTCGTCCCGGCGACCGACCCCGACGCCGATTCGCCCGAGCAGCACTCCGAGCTGATCGTCGGTCCGTACGAGCTCCAGGACTTCTTCCTGTACTGGACCGTGCGGTTCGGCGCCAGCCCGAGCACGGTCGCGTGGCTGGCCCACCACGCCTGGGGCGACCGCGACGCCGGCCGCTGGCCGGACCTGATCCCGCTCGAGCGGCGCAACCAGTACACGCTGGCGGAGATCAAGCACTGGCTCGGCGTGTTCCTCGACCGCTTCTTTCGCACGAGCCAGTTCAAGCGCTCGGCGATCCCGAACGCGCCGAAGGTCGGTTCCGGTGGGTCACTGTCGCCGCGTGGCGACTGGCGGGCCCCGAGCGACGCGAGCGCGGCTGCGTGGCTCGACGAGCTCGCGCGCGAGGTACCCGATGAAGCCTGACGCGTGACATCCTGCGCCGCATGAAGGCGGTGGAGAAGATGCGGGCGGCCGGGCAGACCGAGGAGGCCGTCCGGAGCTTCGAGTCGGCGCTGTCGCGCGTGCGCGACGGCGTGCAGACGCTGCTGCCAAGCTCGGAGCTCGAGCCGGTCCAGGGGGTGGCGGCGCTGGCTGAGCTGCCCGACGTGGATGCTGCGGATGCGCTCGCCTCGGTGGCGGTGATCAAGCTGAACGGCGGGCTCGCGACGAGCATGGGGCTCGAGCAGCCGAAGTCGCTGGTCGAGGCGCGCGAGGGCGCCTCGTTCCTGGACGTGATCGCTCGGCAGATCCTGTCGCTGCGGCGGCGCTGGTCGGTGACGCTGCCGCTGGTGCTGATGAACAGCGAGGTCACCCGGGCGCCGACCGACGCGGCGCTGGCCGCCCACCCGGAGCTGGCGGTGCCCGGGATCGCCGCGGACTTCCTGCAGAGCATGATCCCGAAGCTGACCCGCGATTCGCTCGAGCCGGTCGCCTGGCCGGCCAACCCCGAGCTCGAATGGTGCCCGCCGGGTCACGGCGACGTGTACGCGTCGCTGCGCGGCTCCGGGATGCTGGCTGCGTTGCTCGAGCACGGCTACGGCTACACGATGATCTCCAATGCCGACAACCTCGGCTCGACCGTCGACCCGCGGATCGCCGCCTACGTGGCGACGGAGCGGATCCCGTTCCTGATGGAGGTAGTCGAGGGGACCGAGGCCGATCGCAAGGGGGGGCACCTCGCGCGGCGGCTGGCCGACGGGCGCCTGGTGCTCCGCGAGACGGCGCAGACGCCGCCGCAGGACGCCGACTCGTTCCGTGACTACCGGCGCTGGCGCTACTACAACACGAACTCGCTGTGGGTCTCGCTCGAGGTGCTCGAGCAGACGCTCGCGGCGCGTGACGGCGGGCTCGAGCTCCCGGTGATCGTCAACCACAAGACCGTCGACCCGCGCGATCCGGGGTCCGCGGCCGTGGTTCAGCTCGAGAGCGCGATGGGGGCAGCGGTCGGGAGCTTCGCGGATGCCCGGCTGCTGCTCGTGCCGCGCACCCGGTTCGTGCCGGTCAAGACGACCGACGACCTGCTGCTGTTGCGCTCCGACGTGTACCGCCTCGGCGACGGGGGGGAGGTCGCGCCGGCAGCCGGCCCGGGTGGCCGCGGCCAGGTCGGCCGGCTGCCGTATGTGGAGCTCGACCCCCTCCACTACAAGCTGCTCGACCAGTTCGAGCAGCGGTTTCCGGACGGGCCACCGTCGTTGCGCGGCGCCGAGCGGCTCGTGGTCGAGGGCGATGTCACGTTTGGCGCAGGCGTGGTCGTTCGCGGCGCGGTCGAGCTGCACGCGGACGAGCCGCTGACGATCGCCGCCGGAACGGTGCTGGAGGGTTAGCCGGGCGATGGAGGTCGAGCGCAAGTGGCTGGTGCGCGAGCCACCGGCCGGCGTGCTCGCCTACGCAGCCGAGCCGATCGACCAGGGCTATCTGGCGATCTGCGACGACGGCACCGAGGTGCGAGTGCGCCGCCGCGGCGAGCGCTGCTCGCTGACGGTCAAGTCGGGGCGGGGGCTCGAGCGCAACGAGTTCGAGACCCCGCTGTCGGGTGACCAGTTCGAGGCGCTGTGGCCCGCGACCGCAGGCCGGCGCGTGCAGAAGACCCGCCGGGCGCTGCCCGGCCCGAACGGGCTGACGATCGAGCTCGATCTGTTCGCCGGAGCGCTTGCCGGGCTCGTCGTGGCCGAGGTCGAGTTCGCCGACGTGGCGGCGGCGCAGCAGTTCGATGCGCCCGCCTGGTTCGGGCGCGAGGTGACCGGCGAAGCGGTGTACTCGAATCAACGGCTGGCGGTCCAGGGAAAGCCCGGCTGACGGCGGCGAGCGCGTCCGGGTCGGGGAACTGACCAGTTCCTACTGGCAGACCGGGAAAACTACGGATAATCTCTGGACGTGAGCGACGTTCAGGCAGAGGTGGCGACCGACGGGACGCCGGGTCGGAGGATCCGGATCGTGCTCGCCGACGACCACCGTGTGGTCCGCGCCGGGCTGCGGTTGCTGCTCGAGAGCGAGGAGGACTTCGAGGTGCTCGCCGAAGCCGGCGACACCGCCGAGTCGACTCGCAAGGTCTCGGCATTCCGGCCCGACGTCCTGATCCTCGACCTGAACATGCCCGGGGAGCCGCCGATCGAGGCGATCCCGCGCCTGCGCCAGACCGATCCGGACACCCAGATCGTCGTGCTGACGATGCAGAGCGACCCGGCCTTCGCCCGCGATGCGCTGCGCGCCGGCGCCGTCGGATACGTGCTGAAGGAGGCGGCCGACACCGAGCTGGTCGAGGCGGTGCGCCACGCCGCCCAGGGGCGCACGTACCTGAACCCGAGCCTGGGTGCCCGCCTCGCAGCCGAGCCGACCGATCGGCCGCCGGCGCCCGACGCGCTGTCGTCGCGGGAGGTCGAGGTGCTGCGCCTGATCGCGCGCGGGCACACCAACGCCGAGATCGCGGGCAAGCTGTACCTCAGCGTGCGCACGGTCGAGTCACACCGGGCCCACATCCAGCGCAAGACGGGCCGGACCAGCCGCGCTGCGCTCGTGGCCTACGCGCAAGAGCACGGACTGGGCTGACCGACCCACTCGATCGTCGAGACGGCCGCCGCGGAGCGTCTCGGTTCTCGTCGGCTCGCTACTGCCCGAGGGCGCCTGCGAGCTCGTCGCGCGTCGCCGGCATCCGTGCCGACAGCGGCTCGGGGAGCGCCAGCGGCGCGCTCCCGCTGCGTCGGGAGGCGCTCGCCGCCGTCCGGTGCGCGCGCCACGCCGCCGCCGCGGTCGACGAGTGGCGGGAGCCGGACTTCCACGTGACCGCCACGGGCGGCTTCTGCAGGAGCAACGCCCAGGTCGCCGCGCTGATCACGCCGGTCGGCTGCAGACCGTGCTGCGTTTGAAACTCGCTCACCGCCCGCTGCGTCGGGACACCGAACACGCCGTTGATCGGGGTGCTGATGCCGGCCCCGACCAGGTGCTCCTGCGCCCACACGACGAGGTCGCCGGCGGCCTTGCGCGCGAGCGTCGCGACCTGGTTGCTCGCCGCCGAGCGCGGCGCGGCGGGTGTCTGGCCTGAGACCGCGCGCCACTGCGGGACGGCAGCTGACTGCCAGTCCCACCACGACACGCCGCTCGCGCCGTACGGGTGCAGCAGCCCGATGAACTGGCGGATCGCGCGGGCCGGGGGCCGGTCGAACACCTGGCCGAGCGGCACGATCGGCCGCTGGTAGAGCCGGTTGAACTCGTAGGTGTGGGCGTAGACCGTCGTGACCGTCGTCCCGATCAGCTGCCAGTACATCTGCGGGGAGCTGAACTGCGCGCCATTCGGGCCGAGGAACACGGAGTAGGGAAAGCTCGGGTGGAAGTCGACGTACGGGAAGCCGGCCAGCGCGACCGGGAACCTCGCCCCGATCAGCTTGCGCAGCGTCTGCATGTAGATCTGCGCCTGGACGTACTCGCCCTCGTACTCGGACTCGGCGTCGATCAGCAGGCAGTCCGCGCCGTCCCGGACTGCCTGGGCACCGACCTGCGCCTCGAACACCGGATGGCGGCCGTACACGTACTGCCACGCGCACACGCGAAGGTGCGAGTCATGCAGTCGCGCCACCAGCCCGGCATTGAACTGCGACCACATCTGGGTGCCGTCGCCGCTCTTGATCATCAGCGTCGCAACGCCGTAGGCGCGCGCCTGCGACACGATCGCCGCGACGTTGCCGTGGTCTGTCGCCTTCATGACCCACACCCACATTCCGCGGCCCGCGAACGGGTTGCCGCCGGGAGCCGGCGGGAGCGCCGGCGTCGTGGGCGTCGCCGATGGAGTCGTGGGGGTGTGCGTGGTCGCGCACGCCGCCGGCGACGTCGCCCCGGTGGTCGCGGTGCCGCTCGTCGTCGAGGTCGTGACCGTGGTGGTCGGGGTCGTGCCGGTTGTCGTCGGGGTGGTGAGCGTGGTGGTCGGGGTCGCGCCGGTTGTCGTCGGGGTGGTGAGCGTCGTGCTCGTGGGCGCGATCGTCGTGTTCGTGGGTGTGGCCGTCGTGTTCGTGGGTGTGGCCGTCGCGCACGTCGTCGTGCTCGAGCCGCCGGGCCCGCTGCTGCCCGCCCCGGTGCCCGTTGTCCTCGTCGTCCCTGTCCCCAGCCCCGCGCCGCCGCTGCCAGGACCCGTGGCAGCGCTTGCCGCGGGCGTGCCGCCACCGGCACTCGGGGCAAGCGCGATCGCCGCCAGCGGGCCGAGAACCGCCGTCGCCAGCGCCGCCGAGAGCAGCGCCAGCAGCCGCCGGACCGGCGACTGCAGCCGCTTGTGCGAGCCCTTCATGCGGCACACGAACCTAGCGGATCGGACGCGATTTGGTCGCACGGCGCGTTGCCGCGTTGCTCCTCGCCCTGGCTGCGGTCTCGATCGCCGTGCGCGCCTCCGCGGGGGTCGGGGCGGTGCCCGGCAGCGACGTGCCGGTCGGCCGGAGCGCCGCCAGCATCAGCTCCAGGTAGCGGTACATGAGCACCTTCTGGTCGGCCGCTGGGATGTCGCACACGGTCGCGAGCATGTGCAGGATCACGCCGAGATCGCCGGGGGCGAGATCTTCACGCAGCACCCCTGCCGCGCGCCCTCGCTCGATCAGCTCCAGCAGCAGCGGCTCGGTCTGCGCGTCGAGGCGCTCGAGCCACTCGTCCGCGAACCCGGGCTTGAACACGTCGACCAAGCCGCGGCGTGCGCTCAACAGCTCGAGCGTGCGGGTCAGGAACTGGGTGATCCCCTGCCACGGGTCGGGGGTGGCGGCTGCGTCCTGCGCGATCGTGACGGCCTCCTCGATCTGCTGCTGCAGGAACGCCCCGATGAGCGCGTGCTTGTTGGCGAAGTGCCGGTAGGCGGTGGCAACGTTGACCCCTGCCTCGGCGGCGATGTCGTCGAGCGTCACGGACAGGCCGCGGGCCGTGAACAGCCGCTCGGCGGCGTCGATCAGCGCCTGGCGGTTGCGGGCTGCGTCGGCACGCAGTCGGCGCGGCTGGACGAAGGTCACGACGGCGCCGACACCGGCGCCGGTGCCGGACGCCTCGAGTGGCTGCGTTTCGAGCGGCGCAGGTGTCATGCGGGGATTGTGACCTCGCCGATGCCCTCGTTGGCCGCGAGATCAGGCACGCCTGGCCGCAGCAGCGGCGCGACCACCAGTGCGGCGAGGGCGAACACGGCGGCTCCCACCCAGAAGGCCACGGTGTAGCTGTGCACGGCTGCCTGCGCCGTCAGCAGCTTCATCGGTCGGCTGCCGGCGTGCAACGAGATGAAGCTTGCAGCGGCGCTGGTGGCGATGCTGTTGAGCAGGGCGGTTCCGATCGAGCCGCCGATCTGCTGGGCGACGTTGATCGTCGCCGACGCAACCCCGGCGTCCGAAGCGGCGACGCCGAGCGTGCCGAGGCTGAAGCAGGGCGCGAACACGAGGCCGAGGCCGATCGCGACCAGCACCAGCGACGGCAGGATCGTCGGCACGTAGCTCGAGTGAAGGCCGATCCTGGTCATCAACGCCAGGCCGGCCGCCGCCAGCAGCAGCCCGGCTCCAACCAGCAGCCGTGGACTGAGTCGCCTGATCAGCACGGTGTTGGCGACCGCGGCGACGGCGATCACGATCCCGGTCAGCGGCAGGAACGCGAGCCCGGTCCTGACCGGGCTGTAGCCGAGGATCGTCTCGAGGTAGTACGTGAGGAACAGGAACACCCCGTACATGCCGATCGAGGCGAGGAACATCGCCGTGTACGCCCCGCCACGGTTGCGGTCTCGGACGACGCGCATCGGCAGCAGCGGATCGACGGCGCGGCGCTCGACCCAGACGAACGCGGCCAGCAGCACGATCCCGGCCGCCAGGAAGCCGAGCGTCTGGCCGTCGGTCCACCCGGCGCTGCCCGCCTTCAGGGCTGCGTGCGAGAGCCCGTACACCAGCGCGAACAGCCCGGAGCACGCCAGCAGGGTGCCGCGGCGGTCGATCCGCACGCGCTGCTCCGCAGCGTGCGGGGCGAGCAGCGCGAGACCGCCGACGCTCGCAGCCACTGCGAACACGACGTTGACGTACATCGTGAACCGCCAGTTCAGGTACTCGGTGAGGATCCCGCCGAGCAGCAATCCGACCGACGCCCCGGCACCGGCGATCCCGCCGTAGATCCCGAACGCCTTGCCGCGCTCGTCGGGATGCGTGAAGGTCATCGTCAGAAGCGACAGCGCGGCCGGCGCCAGCAGTGCTCCGAACGCTCCCTGGATGGCGCGGCAGGCGGTCAGCATCGCGAAGCTCGTGGATGCGCCTCCGATCGCGGACGCGGCTGCGAATCCGAGCACGCCTGCGACGAACACGCGCCTACGACCGAACACGTCGGCGAGGCGGCCACCGAGCAGCAGCAGGCTGCCGAACGCGAGCGCGTACGCGGTCACGATCCATTGGCGGTCGGCATTGGAGAAGTGCAGGTCGGTCTGCGCGTGCGGGAGCGCGATGCTCACGATCGTCGCGTCGAGCACCACCATCAGCTGGGCGATCGCAAGCACCGCGAGGACCCACCAGCGCCGGGCGTGACGGAGGTCCGCGGGCGCGGTCACGCCCGCTGCGGGTGCGGTCAGAGCCGCCATTCCGGTTCTCTTCCTAAACGAAGCTGCAATCTGCGTTTACAGTATCACAAGCGCAGATAGGTACTGCGTTTAGTCACGTGCATGGCGGGATGCCCGGCAGCTATCGTGCACTCGATGAGCGAGCGGGTGGGGCGAGCGACGAGGCGGACGGCGTCGCGATGAGCGCTCGCGCCTGGTCGCTGTTCGCGGCGGTCTCGGTCGTCTGGGGGATCCCGTATCTGCTGATCAAGATCGCAGTCGACGGCGGCATGCCGCCGGTCGTGCTCGCGTGGGCGCGGATCGTGCTGGGGGCCGCGATCCTGCTGGGGCTCGCCCGCCGCGCCGGGGTCCTCGATCAGCTCAGGGGGCGCTGGCGGGTGCTGGTCGCCTACGCGGTCGTCGAGCTGTGCATCCCGTTCCCGCTGATCGCGCTCGGCGAGCGCCACGTCGCGTCTTCCTTGGCGGCGATCATCATCGCCTCGGTGCCGCTGCTGGTCGCACTGCTCGCGTTCCGCTACGACCCGACGGAGCGGACCGGCGGGCCGCAGCTGGCGGGCCTGCTCGTCGGGCTCGTCGGCGTGGTGCTGCTGGTCGGGCTCGACGCGTCGGGAAGCCTCGCGTCCCTGCTGGCCGCCGGGGCGGTGCTCGTGTCCGCCGGTGGCTACGCGACGGGCGCGATGATCCTGAAGCGCCACCTCGCCGGGCTCGACCCGCGCGCGACGATGGGGGCTGTCCTCGCGATCGCCGCGGTGCTGCTGACGCCGCTCGCGCTGATCGACGCGCCGAGCCGGATGCCGAGCGGTGGTGCGCTCGCCGCCGTGGGCGGGCTCGGCGTCGTGTGCACGGCACTCGCGTTCGTGCTGATGGCGGTGCTGATCGCCGAGATCGGGGCCGGGCGAGCGGTCGTCGTCACGTATGTCAACCCGGTTGTGGCGGTCGCGCTCGGCGTGACCCTGCTCGGTGAGCGGCCGGGCGCCGGGGCCGTCGCAGGACTGTTGCTGATCCTCGCGGGGTCGTGGCTGGCGACGGACGGCCGCCTGCCACCCGGCCTGCTGCGCAGCGTCAGGCGCTGGTTGCCGCGAACTCCCGCGGCTGGGTCGTGGCCACTGCGGCGGCTGGGTCTCCGCGGTGGATCGGGCGGAGGGCGACTGCGGCGAGCTGCCCGATCCGGGTTCTGTGCGGTCAGGTCGTTGGCCCGATCGTCTGCCTGAGCGGCCGCGCCTCCCGCCTGCCAGACGATCAGCGCATGGCGAGCGACCAGCTGCGGGTGTCCGTGTGCAACCGGCCGGCCGCATCGCGCGCGCTCACCCTGACCGTGAACGTCACGCGCTCGTGCGCGCGGAGCGCGGCGCGAGCCGTGGCAAAGACGCGGGAGGAAAGGGTGATCGTGACCGGATAGCTCCTGTTTGCTCGCAGCTCGTAGGTTCGCTGCATGGTCGCGAGCGCGCGAGTACCGATTCGGAGCGTGCCAGTCAGCCTTGCGGCACAGTCGGCGGTGCACTTCAGGGTTGTCGCGAGGCTGCGCGGACTGCGCAGAACCTGCGTCGCCGGGCCACTGACCTTCACCGTGAGCGGGGCGAGTGCGGCTCGCGTGTGGAGCACGACGATGTCGACCGGAGTCGATCCGGCCCGCACCGACGCCTGGGGCTTGGCAGCCAGCAGCCCGCCGGCGCGAACGTCGAATTGCGAGACGGTGTCGGCGTTGTAATTGGCGGTGTAGACATCGGTGCCGCTCGGGCTGCACGCGATGCCGGTCGGCCCGGCGCCGGCCGCGATCTTCGCCGGTGCCTTGGGCGACAGCCCGCCGGTCGCGTCGACGTTGAACTGCGAGACCGTGCTGTCATCCGCGTTCGCGACGTACAAGCTCCTGCCGTCAGGGCTGATGGCGAGGTCCTGCGGCCCGACGCCGGCAGGGATGCGCCCGAACTCGGTCAGCAATCCGCCGGCTCCGACGTGAAACTCCGAGATGTTGCTGGTGCTGTGGTTGGTCGTGTAGACGGTCCTGCCGTCGCGGCTGATGACGATGCTCGAAGGGTTGCCGCCCGCCGTGACGCCGGCCGGCGACTTGTGTGACAGGAGCCCGCCGGCGCCGACGTCGAATTGCTCGACGTTCTGTAGCGAGCTGGTGTTCCTTGTCACATACAGGCTCGCGCCGTCCAGGCTGATCGCGAGCGTGTTCGGATACGGCAGAGTCGCCACCGTGGCCGGGTTCTTGGGAGTCAGCCTGCCATCCGACCCGACCGTGAACTGAGACACGCTCCCGGTACTGTCCTGGTTGGCGACATACACGCTCGTCCCGCTGGGACTGACGACGACCGCGGTGGGATAGGCGGCGGTTGCGACCGTGGCGGGCGACTTGTCCAGCAACTCGCCGCCTGCGCCGATGCTGAACTGGGTGACGGTGGCGCTGTAGAAGTTCGCCACGTACAGGCTACGGCCGTCGGGGCTGGCGGCGAGCCCGTACGGCCGCCCACCACTGCCGATCGTCGCAGGGGACTTCGCCCTCAGCTGCCCTCCCGTCCCGACATCGAACTGTGAGACGTCGCCGCCGGCGGCATTCGTCGCATAGACGCTCACGGTCGATGTGCTCGCGCTGCCGTTGGCGTCCGACCCGTTCGCCATGCCAGCGCCTGCGGCTGCGAATGCGAGCACGACAAACGGCACCAAGCGACGAGTCATGCAATAACCGTAGGGCGCGCCGCGGGGCGTGATCTCCGTGGCGCGCACCGAACGGCGCTTCTCATTCCTACCCTCGGTGCGGCCGGATTCGAAGCGATCGAGACGCACACGACCCGGTTGGGGCAACCAGAGGGGCTTTGTCAGGCGAGCGCTCGACGCGCGGGACCGTGCGTGCACGGGGGGCGAGCGCCGCCGGATCGGTGGCCGGGGGTTGGCTGGGAGGGTGGCCGGGAGCGTGACCGGGCGCGGGCCGGGGTGCGGGCGGCGGTGCGGGCCGGGGTGCGGGCCGGGGCGAGCTGAATCTGCCAACCCCCGGGATTTGCCGGGGGTTGGCAGCTCAGACCATCTCACAGGTGGCTGTGGCTGCCATCCCCCCGCTGGGATGGGGGGTTGGCAGATTCGAACGCGTGTGCCGGACCGCTTCGAGCCCGGCCACGGGCCGGCTCGGACGCGCCCGACCCCGGGGCTCGCCGGCGCGGGCGGCCGGCGCTCGCTGCGAGTCGAGTCGCGGGCGGCCACGACGTTCGCGAGCACCCCGACAAGGCACTGCTAGTTGCTCGGCACCTTGAGATCGACGTGCCAGCTGTAGCTGCGCCCGTCGATCGCGCGTTGGGCGCTCAGCTCGCTGGAATCGCTGCCTCCAGCGATGTTGTATTCGTGGATCCGCAGCGTCTGGCCCGGGCGCGCGCTGTTCACGATGTCGCAGACGTCCGACATCGTTCGCACGGGCGTGCCGTTGATGTTGTAGATCAGCCAACCGGCGCCGACGTTGGCTTTGTCGGCCGCTGAGCCCGGCTCGTCCCCGAGGTCATACATCCCGGTCGTCGCCGGCTTGGCCTGGAGGAAGGCGGCGGTATCGGCCGCCAGCCTCGACGCGTACGGCGCGTACGTGGAGTCGCTCGCGTAGATGTCCTCGAGGGTCTGGGTGAGATGGGGGTCCTCGGCGGACAGCTGGACGAGGTTCCAGCCGATCAGGCCGTGGCTCCGGCCCGCCTCGAGGTCCGGTAGGAGTCGCTTTGCGTAATCGATCGCGATCGAGTAGTACTGACCCTGATTGCTCGGGTTGCCGAGCGTGTTGATGCCAACCACCTGGCCTCGCTCGTCGAGCAGCGGCCCACCGGAGTTGCCGTGGTTCGTCGGGGCCTGATGAACGATCAGACTCTGGTAGGTCGGAAGCGACGGGTCGGGGGTTGCCTGGACGTCGACCTGTGAGACGCTGCCGATGTTGGCAACGACGGTCGAAGCCTGCTGCTGGCCGATCTGCCCGCTGCCAGGTGTCGTCTGGAATGAGCCCGGGAAGCCGAGGACCGTGACCGTGTCGCCGGGGCGCACGGTCGCGGACGTGCCGAGCGGCAGCGCCTTGAGCCGTGGCAGCGGGGTCACGAGCTTGACCACTGCCAGGTCGTCGCCCGGGCTTGCCGCCACGAGCTGCAGCGGGCTGGTGCGGCTGCGGTCATCGCCCAGCTGGGCCTCGAGGGCGCCGTTACCGACGACGACATGGGCGTTGGTCAGGACCAGCTGCCGCTTGGCATCGATGACGACGCCCGAGCCGGCGCCATCTGAGCCGGTGATCCTCACGACCGCAGGCGATGCTCTTGCGATCAGCTGCTCGGGCGTCAGGCGCGTCCGCGAAGCGCCGTCGACGATCAACGCGACGATCGCGGCGGCCGCGCCGATGAGCAGTATCGACGTGCCGATCAGCGCGCCCCGCGTGGTGAAACCGATGCGGCGGCGGTGTCGCGAAGCCGGCGCTGCAGGCGGGGCAGCTTCGGACGGCTCCTCGGAGGCCCGGACGACTGCCAGCTCTCCTCCCCCGATCGTGAGCCGATCGCCCGGTCCGACCACGGTCGGGGTGGTGATCTTGAGGCCATTCACGAACGTGCCGGTGCCCGATCCCAGGTCGTGCACCACCAGGTGCCCTTCGCGCAGCTTCAAGGACGCGTGCTCCCCGGATACGCCGGGACCGCCCAAGACGATGTCGCAATCCCGATCGCTGCCGACGATCAGTCGATCAGCGCCGATTTCGAACGTGTCGCCGGCGCGGATTCCCCCACGAAGCTCGAGGCGCAGTCTGGGATCGCCCGAGGATCCAGGATCGCTCATGGCGCGGCTCCTTGACGTCGAGGTCGATTGCTCGACGGTACCGCCGGGTGCCCGGCCCGCATCCGTCCAAGACTGCAGGTCGCACCGTGGATTCCGGCAGAGTGCGCAGAGGGCCGGCCACGGTCGCCAGCTAGCGCTAGCAGCCAGCGCTAGCGCTAGCGCCCCTTCTGGCCGGTGCGCGCGTGGGCCGCGCCCAGATCGAGGCCGATCGCCAGGATCAGCGTGGCCGTCCAGGCGTTCACCGGATCGAACAGCAGAGGCTCGTGACCGCCGACGTTGTTGGCGATCAGCCAGACGATGAACCAGAGAACCGTCATACGAGCACGCTGCCATGGGTGACGGGCGCTGCACATCCGGTGCAAGCGGCGCACACCGCTAGGCCAACTACGTACCGATCGCAGCTGACGTCGACTGCGCGGCTGTCGCTGTCCCTGACGAGCGGCACTGGGAGTAGGCCCCCGCGGCTCGGCTGGACGAACACGCTAAAGTTAGACAGACTCTCGCCAAACTCTCGGCAGCGGTGCCGCGACCACGCTATGATGGTCACATGTCTGTCCGCAGTCTGTCGAAGGAAGTCGCGCACCCGAGTTCCGGATCGCCTCTCGCCCGCGGGCAGCAGTCCGGAGGAGGCTTTGCGTGTGCGGTCTGCTGCGAGCGCTCGCGTTCGCGTCTGGTTCGACGCGAGCGGCGATGAGGATCGCGGCCGTCGGCGCGGGCGTCTCGGGGTTGGTGGTCGCCCGTCTGCTGCATCCGCGGCACGTGCTCACCGTGTTCGAGGCGGCCGACTATGCGGGCGGTCATGCGAACGCGGTGCGGGTCGACACACCGAACCAGACCGACCAGCCTGAACAACAAGGAGAGACCCGATGGCCCGCTATCGAGCAACGGTTGATACATCACGCGAGCGCGAGGACGTGTTCGCATATCTCAGCGACTTCTCGACGACACAGGAGTGGGACCCGGGGGTCGTCCAAGCCGAGCGCCTGGACGACGGCCCGGTCGGGGAGGGAACCGAGTTCCACTTGGTAACCGAGTTCCTTGGCCGCACGACGGCGCTCACCTACCGAATCGTCAAGTACGACCCTCCGCACGCGGTGAGCTTTCGTGGCGAGAACGCGACCGTGATCTCCACCGACAGGATCAGCTTCGAGATCGCGGGCGGCGGCACGCGCGTCACTTACGACGCCGACCTCGTGCTGAAGGGCCCGCTGCGGATCGCCGATCCGCTGCTCGGCGTCGTGTTCAGGCGGCTGGGCGACCGGGCACTCGACGGTCTGGAGCACAGGCTCGCCCCGATCACCGTCAACACCGACGTCCGGCAGGACGCGGTGGCGGCATGAGCCGGCGCGTGCTGGTCACTGGCGCGACCGGGTTCATCGGCGGTCGCCTAGCGCGGGCTCTCCGCGCGTCGGGACACGAGGTGCGATGCCTCGTCCGCGACTGCGAAGGGACCCGGGCGCGCGCGCTCGCGAGGGACGGCTTCGAGCTGCACGAGGGGGACGTCCTGCATCCGGAGACGCTGCGCGGTGCCGGGCGGGAGATCGATGCCGCGTATTACCTGATCCACTCGATGGGCCGGGGCGCATCCAGGGAATTCGAGTCGCGCGAGAGCGCCGGCGCGATCGCCTTCGCTCGCATGGCGCGCGCGGAGAGGATCGAGCGCGTGATCTACCTCGGCGGGCTCGGCGATCGCCCCCACTCCCGGCATCTGCGCAGCCGACACGAAACCGCGCTGCTGCTGCGCGAGCACGGCCCGCCCCTGACCTATTTCCGCGCCGGGATGGTGGTCGGCCCCGAGAGCGAGTCCTACCGCACGCTGCGCTACCTGGTTCAGAGACTGCCCGCGATGATCGCGCCCGCGTGGCTCCAGAACCCAACTCAACCGATCGCGATCGACGACGCGTTGCGCTACCTCGTGCAGACGCTGGCGATCGAGGGGTCGGCCGGCCGTGAGATCCAGATCGGCGGACCGGACGTGCTCACCTACGGTGAGATGCTCGACCGGATGGCAGCGGCGTTGCGCATCCCGCGACGCCCGCGGATCCCCGTCCCGCTGATCACCCCATGGCTGTCATCGCTGTGGATCGGGCTCGTCACGCCCGTCGACGCAGGTGTCGCACGGCCACTGGTCGAGGGCCTGGCGACGCCGACCGTGGTCACCGACGCCTCTGGGATGCAGCTGTTCGAGATCGAGCCGATCGGCTTCGACGATGCGCTCCGGCTCGCGCTCGCCCAAGACCTCGACCTTGGGCGAGTCGCGACCGCCGCGGCGGGCGCGAGCCGGGCCGCTGGCTGACGGTGACGCGCGCTCGACCTGATCGGCCCTTCAAACGGCCGGTCAGCACGCACGCACGGCGACCGCCGGAGGGCCGGTCATGAGCCCGCGCCGTGCGCCGTGTCGTGCGCCGCTTCGATCAGATCGCCATCGAGCCGCTGCAAGCGAAGTCGCTCGCACAGCTCCTCAGTTGCCCCCGGCCCGCTGAGGAAGAGCGGGATCCGCTTGGCGAGCCTGCGGAGCGGCGCCGACTCGGCGTCGAGACGCGCCGGGTCGAAGCTGGCGAGGACCGTGACCGCCGGCTGCGTACTCTCGGCGACCTCGGAGACCGTTGCGATCGGCGTGTCGGCGCCCAGAAAGATGATGCGCCAGCCATGCGACCGCAGGACCAGCCCGAATGCCAGCAGGGTGATGTCATGCTGCTCGCCGGGTGCGCAGGCGAGCAGCGCGACCGGTCCACCGCCGCGACCCCACAACCGGGCCAGCGACATCAGTCGCGCGCGGATCAGGTTGCTCGCGAAGTGCTCCTGACTGATCCCGAGCGCCCCTTGCTCCCACTCGCGCCCGACCTGGGCGAGAGCCGGAAGAATCAGCTCGCGGAGCACGGCTTCAAGCCCGAACGCCGCGAAGCTTTCATCGAGCACAGCCTGCAGGGTCGCCTCGTCGTACTCGCGTATCGCCTGCAGCAGCCGGGCGGCCGCGTCCTCGAGCAGTCCCGCTGACGGTCGTGCTTCTGCCACGGCGGCGCGAGCCGCCTGCGCCGCCGAGAGCCCCTGAGCCAGGCCGCGACGCATCCGGGCGACACGCTCGGCGTCCTCCGTACCGTAGAGCCGGAACCCGCCCGGGGAACGGACCGGCCGCAGCAGCCCGTAACGCCGCTCCCATGCGCGCAGCAGTGCGGTGCTGACTCCGACGCGCCGGGCGAACTCGCCGATTCGAAGCGCTTCTGGAGCCGACACACCGCAATTATACGCACCCTAGACAAAGGCTTGACAGGGTGGGCCAAAGGCGGCGAGACGTCTACCGCCGGAAAGCGCCGCTCGACAGCGGTTCTCCGTCCCTGCCGCCGGGTCGGCGCGGCTTGTCGCCCGCTCAGTACGGCACGTCGTTACCTGCCGGTAGGCTCTCGGCTCGTGATGCGCGTACGGTTGGTCGCGAAGCGCTCCGTCGTGTCCTTCTACGACGACCAGGGAACGCACCACGCCGCGGCGCTCACCTACTACGCACTGATGTCACTGTTTCCGATGTTGCTTCTGGCAGTGTCGCTGCTGGGCGTGCTCGGCGGCTATCCGGCCACATACAACGCGATCGTCTCTCACTTGCACGGCGTCGTGCCGGCGGTCACATTGGCACCGCTCAAAGCAGCGGTGAAGGCGGCGGTGAAGAGCCGGGGCACCGCGGTGGTGGCCTTCCTCCTCGCGATCGTCACAGCTCTGTACGGGGGTACCGGTTACCTCGAAGCCGCGCGGCGCGCCCTCAACGTCGTGTTCGAGTCGAGGCACGGCCGGAGCTTCGTGCGCCGGAAGCTGACCGACGTGGCGTCGCTGCTCGTCTTGCTTGCGCTGATACTCGCGACACTCGTGCTGATGTTCGCCGGTGGCGGGATCGCGCATCACGTGCTCGGATCGGAGGTGTCGTCGGTGTGGCGGATCGCACGCTGGCCGGGGGCGTTCGCAAGCGCGCTGCTGGTGTTCTCGTTCATCTACTACGTCACGCCCGACGTGAACCACCGCGCATTCAGACGGATCGCGCCGGGAGCGCTCGTGGGAGTAGCGGTCTGGCTTGCGGCCTCGGCGGCGTTCTCCGCATACCTCGCCAACTTCAAGAGCTTCAACGTGACCTACGGCTCGTTCGCCGCGGCGATCATCCTGCTCGTCTGGCTGTGGCTCACCAACATCGCGCTGCTGTTCGGTGCTGAGATCAACGCCGAGATAGCGCGCGCGCAGGAAGTCGCGAAGGAGCCGGCGTAACGCGGGAGGCGCAGCCTGTCGACAGCACGCCGAGCCGACGTCACATACCCGTGCGCGCCGCATGTGCGCGATGTACGCGCGGGCCTGCCCCAGCACCCCTGATCCCAGCCCTCCGGTCTGAGCCCAGCGACGTCAAGCATCGCCCTCTCTGCCGTAGCGAAGGTGTGCATCCTCCACCAGCTTGACCATCTGCCAGTAGGCGATCAGGTCCCGCTCCGCGTCCGTCGCGTTGGCGAAGAACCGGCGGGCGATCATCAGCTCACCCCGATCCGGCCCTGCTTCCTGCTCGGCAATCCAGGCGCGCTCGATCCGCCTCTGGGCGATCAAGCCGATCGCCGATTCGATCTCCGAGCCGGTGCAGTCGCCGAGCCGCTTGAACACGCCGCGACTCGTCTCGAGCTGCTCTTCTGGATCGACCTCACCCATCGTCACACGATCCTCCGCACTCATAGCGATTCGACGAACCAGCCGCCCGGACCACCACACCGTATCCGGAGAGCGCGACCGGCCGCGTCCGCCAGAGAGCAGCGTCGTCAATCACCCCGGACAGGCCGCGACGCCCCACGCGTACAGCTGGAACCACAGAGGTGCGGACTCGGAGGAGGCCGTCAGGCGCGCTCAGGCCGCCGGATGCAGCGCGCTGCTACCCAGCGTCGACACGGCTGTGCGCTCCAAGCGCGAACGCGAGAAGCGCTCGGGGCTCGAGCTGCCACTCCCGGAGTTGAAGGTGAGCGCCCTCCTCGACGGGGGCGCGCGCACCTGTACGGCCTCGCCGCTGCGGGCGAGGCGGGGGTGCGCCACTGCGTCGAGATCCTCGCCGAGGAGGTCCGGATGGCGATTCGGCTGTGCGGCGCCAGCACGTCGAGGGCTGCGCCGAACGGCCTGATCTTGCTCAGTCGGGTCGTGAGGAAGTTGCGGGGGTCACTGCCCCGCCACCTCGCGCAGAAGCAGGCAACGGCACCGGCCCCGAGCCCACTGCGCAAGGTGGCGGGAAGTGATCCCGCACCGGACTGCCCGACCTACTTGATGAACAGCATCTCCGAATACTTGGGCAGCGGCCACAGATCGTCGGCGACGACCTTCTCGAGCTTGTCCGCGACCTCGCGCACCGCCGCCATCGCCGGCAGCACGACGTCGTGCATGTACTTCGCCTCGGCGAGGATGTTCTCGTGCTCGTGGTTCTCGGCCAGGTTGGCCGACTCGAGCGCGCGCAGCGCGTCGACCAGCTGGTCGATCAGCTCCTTCGTCTCCGACGCCAGCTCCGGCAGCTGCGCGGCGAGCAGCTCTCCCAGGTAGCGCGCCGCCGCCGGCACCAGCATCGTACGGGCGATCGTCGCGGCCGTCTCGGCCTCGATGTTGACCTTCGTCGCGTACTGCTCGGCGAACACGTCGTACCGGGCATGCAGCTCGCGCTCGGACAGGACCGCGTAGTTGGAGAACAGCGACACGGTCTCGTCGCTGATCAGGTACGGCAGCGCGTCCGGCGTCGACCGGAGGTTCAGCAGCCCGCGACGCTCGGCCTCGGCGTGCCACTCCTCGGCGTAGTTGTCGCCGCCGAACACGACCCGCTTGTTGGCCGCGTAGCTGCGCTGCAGGATCGGGCGCAGCGCCTCCTCGAGCTCCTTGCCGGTGCCGAGCGCGTCCTCGAGCTCCTCGGACAGGTAGTCGATCGCCTCGGCGACGATCGTGTTCAGCACCGTGTTCGGGAGCGACAGCGACATGCTCGAGCCGAGCGCGCGGAACTCGAACTTGTTGCCGGTGAACGCGAACGGGCTCGTGCGGTTGCGGTCGCCGCCGTGCATCGGCAGCGGCGGCAGCACCGGCGTTCCGAGGCCCAGGAACGACTCCGGGGTCGATTCGCCCGCCTCGCCGCGCTCGATCGCGCCGAACACCTTCTCGAGCTCGGCCCCGAGGAAGACCGAGATGATCGCGGGCGGGGCTTCGTTGGCCCCCAGACGATGGTCCTGACCGGGCGAGGCGATCGATGCCCGCAGCAACCCCTGGTGCTTGTTGACCGCCTGCATCACGGCCGTACAGAAGAACAGGAACTGGAGGTTGTCGTGCGGCGTGTCGCCCGGCTCGAGCAGGTTCTCGCCGTCGTCGGTGCCCATCGACCAGTTGTTGTGCTTGCCGGAGCCGTTGACGCCCGCGAACGGCTTCTCGTGCAGCAGGCAGACGAGGCCGTAGCGGCGGGCGATGTTCTGCATGATCTGCATCGTCAGCTGCTGGTGGTCCGAGCCGACGTTCGAGTTCTCGAAGATCGGCGCGACCTCGTACTGGTTCGGCGCGACCTCGTTGTGGCGGGTCTTGATCGGGATCCCGAGCTTCGCCAGCTCACGCTCGGTCTCGAGCATGCACGCCAGGATCCGCTCGGGGATCGAGCCGAAGTAGTGGTCGTCGAGCTCGTGGCCCTTCGCCGGCTTGGCGCCGAACAGCGTCCGGCCGCAGGTGATCAGGTCGGGGCGCTCGAAGTAGTACTGCTGGTCGATCAGGAAGTACTCCTGTTCGGGGCCGACGGTCGTGAACACGCGCTTGGCCGAGGTGTTGCCGAACAGCTGCAACGCCCGCATCGCCGACTTCGACAGCGCGTCCATCGAGCGCAGCAGCGGGATCTTGTGGTCGAGCGCCTCGCCCGTCCACGACGCGAACGCGGTCGGGATGCAGAGCAGCGCGCCGTTCGGGTTCTCGAGGATGAACGCCGGCGAGGTCGGGTCCCAGGCGGTGTAGCCGCGCGCCTCGAAGGTCGCGCGAATTCCGCCGGTCGGGAACGAGGAGGCATCCGGCTCGCCCTGGATCAGCTCCTTGCCTGAGAACGAAGCGAGCGCCGTCCCCTCGCCGGTCGGGCTGAAGAAGCTGTCGTGCTTCTCGGCCGTCAGCCCGGTCAGCGGCTGGAACATGTGCGTGTAGTGGGTCGCGCCCTTCTCGAGCGCCCACTCCTTCATCGCGAGTGCGACCGCGTCGGCCAGCGACGTGTCGAGCGCCTCGCCCTTGGCGAGCGTCTGAGAGAGCCTCTGGTAGACGTCCTTCGGCAGCCGCTGGCGCTGGACGACGGGGCTGAACACGTTCTCACCGAAGATCTGGTTGTCGGCTGACGTCAGGTCCGCGGTGCCGATGGCACCGCCATTCGGGGTCCACTGCGCGGCGAGCACGTTCTGCTGGCGAATTCGGGGCATGCGGTGTTCTTGTTCCTTCCTGTCCGCGCCTCGGGCGGTAGAGGCACGCATGGGCGATCCGGCCCGACCTGGAGGCCGAGCGGCCGCCAGATTATGCGACCTTCGCCTGGCCGTCACTATCCCGATGGCCAATCCCCCTCGGACGGCCTTCGCCAGACGGCCAGCGCCCGGGATCGGAGCGCACACCCCTCCGGCCCCGCCGGCACCACGTCGGCCCCGGGAGGCTGTCGCAGACTCCATGCCGGTCGGTGCCGAGCGCATGATGCGGTAGGCGCTCAGCCCGGCTCGGATGCAGGCTCTGGTCGTGGAGACAAGTTCTCGTATCCAAGTGCGGCGGCAGGCCGCCGGCACGGCGACTCGCACCACGAACCGGCACGCGCCTGCGTCAGCCGGAATAGACGACCTGACCGCTCCCGGTCACGTGCGGCGTCGGCGCCCGGCTCGAGATCGTCACCGCGAAGCTCCCGCGCAGCGGCCGCCCGCCGGGTCCGACGAGCTGAGCGCCCGGCCCCGTCAGGGCACTCGCGACGACGAACCCGACCTTGTATCCCCCCGGCCGCACCGCGGTCACGTGCCAGGTGAACGTGGCGGTCGCGCCCCGCGCCAGGCGCCCCAGCGCCCACGTGTTGGCGTCGGCGGTCGCCGCGGCGCCGAGCCCGCCCTGGCGGCAGCTGTAAGCGCAGGCTCCCGGCGCCCGGTCGATCACCCACACCGGTCGCGAGCGGCCGGCGAGGATCGGACCACCGGGCGGCGAGGCCGCGATCAGGGTGCCCAGCGGCTGCGCCGCCGTCCCGTAGCGCGGATTCACGAGCGTCACGGCGATGTCGGGGATCGGCCGCGTCCCGGAGTTGCGCACGGCGATCTCGAGCTTCGTCTGCTGCGCGAGTCGCTGCCGAGGCGGGAAGGACGCCCTCATCAGCTCAACGCGCAACCCGTCGCCACCGCCACGGCGACCGTGACCGCGCGCGGGGTCCCGTCGAGCAGCGCCCACGGCGGTGCCGCAGGCCGCCACCCCGCCGGCGACCCCGAGGATGCCGATTGCGGCGGCCACCCGGGCCGCCGCAACACTGCAAATGGGTCTCGACCCTGTCAAAGAGGCGCTCGAATCTACCAGGGCCCGGCTGCCGCGAGCGTAGCTTCGCAAACGTAGCCTTCACATGTGTAGGCTTCGCGGAATCCGCGCGTGGAGCTCGCCGAGGGAGGCGTCGAACCCGTGATCAGAGCAGCCGTCGACCGAGCGCTGCAGCCCAGCAGGAATGCGCTCGAAGAGGCGGGGAACATGATGATCCTGACCGGCCGGACGATCGTCTCGGCGATCCGCCCGCCGTACCCGTACGGGCCCGAGTTCGTCGGTCAGTTCATGTTCGCGCTGCGGCTCTGCTGGCTGCCGCTGGCGATCTCGACGGTCGCGTTCGGGTACGAGGCGCCGGGGCTGCAGGCGATCAACTTCCTGGTGCTGTTCGGGGCGCCCGACCGGCTGGGCGGGTTCTTCGTGCTCGCGTCGATCCGCGAGTTCGCGCCGTTCGTCGACGCGATCGTGCTCGCCGGGGTGGCGGGCACGGCGATCACCGCCGATCTCGGCGCGCGCAAGATCCGCGAGGAGCTCGACGCGCTCGAGGTGCTCGGTGTCGACCCGATCAAGAACCTGGTCGTCCCCCGGTTCGTCGCGTTGATGCTGGTCACCGGGCTGTTCGACGTCTACGCGCTGCTGCTCGGCGTGCTCGGCGGCGTGATCGCGACGCTCGTCAACAACGAGCCGCTCGGGCCGTTCTGGGCGACCTTCTTCAACAACGCGTCGACCACCGACCTGTGGGGCTCGGTCGTGAAGACGACGATGTTCGGCGCGATCATCGCGATTGTCTGCTGCTACAAGGGGATGACCGCCTCCGGCGGCGCCGAGGGCGTGGGGCGCGCGGTCAACCAGGCGGTCGTGATCGCGTTTCTTGCGATCTTCGCGTTCAACTACGTGTTCACCCAGGTGCTGCTGGCGACCCACCCGCAGCTGACGACGATCGCCCGATGAACGAGCTCGTCGAGGTCCCGCGCGACTGGCTCGACTCGATGGGCGACGTCGTCCGCTTCGGCGCGCGCGTCGTCGGGCGCGTGGCGGGGCTGCAGGTGCTCCGCTACACCGGCGAGACGCTGCGCCAGGCCGGGATCCTGATCGTCTCCTCGACGCTCGTGATCTGGGGCCTCGTGTTCATCATCGGCCTGCAGTGCGGGATCGAGGGCGCGTACTTCAACCAGTCGGTCGGCACGCCGGCGTATTCGGGGGTGTTCGCCGCCTGGTGCGATCTGCGCGAGCTGGTGCCGCTCTGCTTCGGTTACATGATGGCCGCCAAGGTCGGCACCGGGATCGTCGCCGAGCTCGGCTCGATGCGGATCTCGGACGAGATCGACGCGCTCGAGGTGATGGGGATCAGCGGGATCACGTTCCTGTGCGCGACCCGCCTGCTGGCGGCGCTGGTGGTGCTCCCGTTCGTGTACCTGTGCTCGATCGGCGCCGGCTTCCTCGCCAGCTACCTGGCCGTCGTCCAGCAGATCGGCGACGTCTCCTCGGGCGGCTTCTTCCTGATCTTCTGGCAGTTCCAGAACCCGCCCGACGTGCTGTTCAGCCTGATCAAGGCGATGGCGATGGCGGTGCTCGTCGTACTCGTCGGCTGCTATTACGGGTACAACGCGAGTGGTGGTCCGGTCGGAGTCGGAACCGCGACGGCGAAATCGATGGTCATCAACATCGTCGGCGTCCATTTGATCAGCATGCTCGGCACCCAGATCTTCTGGGGCAACAATCCGCGGGCGCCGATCGGCGGCTAGCCCGATGCGGCGATCGTTGTTCGGGGGGAGGGGGATGGAGGGAGCCACCGACGAGCTCGACTCGCGCAACCGCGCCGGCTCGGTGCTCGGCTCGTCGACGACGAGCGACGGCGACTCCGTTCGGCCGTCCGGCCGCCCCGACGCGATCCGGTTCGTCGGCGTCCACAAGTCGTTCGGGCGCAACAAGATCCTCGCGGGCCTCGACATGGGGCTGCCGGAGGGGATGGTGTCGATGATCCTCGGGCCGTCCGGCACCGGCAAGTCGGTCTGCATCAAGCACATGGTCGGGTTGCTGTACCCCGACTCGGGCGACGTGCTCGTGCACGGTCACTCGGTCCCGAACATGCCCGATCGCGAGCTGTTCGAGATGCGCAAGAAGTTCGGCCTGCTGTTCCAGGACGGCGCGCTGTTCGGCTCGATGAACCTGTACGACAACGTCGCGTTCCCGCTGCGCCAGCACACCGAGAAGGGCGAGGACGAGATCGAGCACATCGTCATGCGGCGGCTGACCGAGGTCGGCCTCGCGAACGCGCGCGAGAAGATGCCCAACGAGCTCTCAGGCGGGATGCGCAAGCGCGCGGGGTTCGCTCGCGCACTCGTGCTCGAGCCCGACATCGTGCTGTTCGACGAGCCCGATTCGGGGCTCGACCCGGTCCGCACGGCGCTGCTCGGCGAGCTGATCCGGCAGATCCACGCCGAGATGCTCGCCGAGGCGCAGGCCGCGGGCAAGACGCGCATGCCGACCTTCGCGGTCGTCACGCACGACGTGATGAGCGCCCGTCGCGTGGCCGACTACATCAACGTCCTGTGGCGCGGGAGGATCGTCGGCGCCGGCCCGGCCGAGGTGATGCTGAGCTCCGAGGACCCGTTCATCCATCAGTTCCTGACCGGCGACGCCGACGGGCCGCTGGCGATGGACTAGCTGACCCGTGCCACGCCGCCCGCGCGTGAGGGTCGCCGTGCTCGTGGCGCTGGCGCTCGCCGGCGGCGTCGTCGCGCTCGGATTGCGGCCCGCGACCGGCCTGGGCACGTTCGTGTCGAGCTCCACGCCCGATTACCGCGCGACCATGACCGACGCGCGCCGGTTCGGCGGCGACGCGGTCGTCGTGCTGGTCCGCGAGCCGCTCCAGCAGCTGGTCGCGCGCGACCTGAAGCGGGTCAGCGCGCTCGAGGCCTGCCTCGCCGGCGAGCGGCTCGCCTGGGATCGCCGGCTCCAGGCGCTGCTTCCCGGCGCGGGCGGTCCGTACGGCGGGAGCTCGGGCCCGTGCGCGGCGCTGATGCGCGAGCGTCCGGCGACGGCCGTCTACGGGCCGGGAACGTTTCTCAACCGTGCGGTCGCCGCCGTCAACGGCCAGTTGCTGCGCACGGGCGCGGCCGCGCGCAGGGCCGTGACCAACGCCGAGGCGGCGGCACGGGCGCTGGCGCGGCAGCGCGGACTGTCGCCACGCCAGATGACCGCGGCGGCCCGCACGGCCGGGCAGCTCGAGGCGCAGCGGATCGTCGGCGGGCTGGGTGCGCTCGCGCTCGCGCTCGGAGCCGACGGAGTGCCGTCGATCGACGATCCCGCGTTCCTCGACCGGATCGTGTTCGCGACGGCAGCGAACGGAAGCGGGACGGTCAATCCGCGCTTCTCCTACGTGTTCCCGAACGGCGCCGCGGCGGTGATCGAGGTGCGCCTGCGGGCATCGCTGTCGGCCGCGCGCGAGTCGCAGGCGATCCGCCTGATCCGTGCGGCCGTGCGGATGCCGCAGTTCGCGCTAGGTTCCGGCGGTAGCTACCTGGTGAGCGGCGAACCGGTGCTGCTCAGCGATCTCGCCTCGCTGCTGACGCGCTCGATCGCGCCGCTCCTGATCGTCGCCGCGGTCGTGATGGCCGCCGTCCTGGCGCTCGCGTTCGGTGGACCGCTCAGCCTGCTGCCGCTGGCGCTGGCGCTGGCCGGGGCGGCGATCGCGTTCGGCCTGCTCGAGCTCGCGGGCGGGACGCTGACGCTCGCATCGCTGGCGGGGGTGCCGATCCTGATCGGCCTGGCCGTCGATTACGCGATCCAGTTCCAGTCCCGCCTGCGCGAGCGCGCGGACGCTGCTTCCGCCGCCCGCCCGATCGCCGCAGCGGCGCTGGCGACCGGTGCGGGGTTCGTCGCGCTGCTGCTCTCGCCGGTGCCGATGGTGCGCGGGTTCGGAGCCCTTCTCGTCGTCGGGATCGCGGTTGCGCTGGCGTGTACGTTCACGGTCGTCCCGGCCGCACTCGTGCTCCGACGCCCGAGGCGCAGCCGGCCGATCGAATGGCTGATGCCGTCGGTCCGTGGCGCCGGTGAGCTGCTCGCCACCCCGCTGCGGTTCACCCCGTCGCTGCGCTCCATCCTTGCCGGCCTGGCCCGGAGGCCAGGCCGGGTGCTGGTGCTCGGGCTCGTCGCGGCTGCCGCCGGCTGGGTGCTCGATGCTCACACGCCGGTCCAGGCGGACGTGACCAAGCTCGTGCCCGCGGGGATGCCGGCGCTGCGCAACCTCGAGGCGCTCGAGCGTGCGACCGGTAGCTCCGGCGAGATCGACGTGCTGGTCAGCGCGCGCGACGTCACGGCGCGCGGCGCGGTCAGCTGGATGGCGGGGTACGAGCGGGCGCTGCTGCGCCACTTCGGCTTCGCCGGGGCGCGCGGCTGCGCCGCGGCGACCGTCTGTCCGATCGTGTCGCTGCCCGACCTGGTCGCTCCGGCGTCGGGGAGCTCGCGGGCGGCGCCGGGTCCGACGCAGGGGTCGATCGACGCGCTGCTGAGCGCGCTCCCGAGCTACTTCTCCAGCGCCGTGATCACCGCCGACCGGCGCTACGCGGTGCTCGCGTTCGGGATTCGCCTGATGCCGCTCGCGCAGCAGCGCCGCGTCGTGGGCTACATGCGCGCGCACCTGCGCCCGCCGCCAGGCGTGCATGCGAGTCTGGCCGGGTTGCCGGTGCTGGCCGCTGACGCCGACGGCGCCCTGTCCTCGCCTTCGCGGCGGCTTGAGACCGTGCTCGCCGGGTTGCTCGCGGTCTCGTTCGCGCTGCTGGTCGCGCTGCGCTCGGTGCGGCGCGCGCTCGTTCCGCTGATCCCGATCGTGCTCGCGAGCGGCTGGTCGGCGCTCGTGCTGTTCGCGACGGGGCTCCCGCTCAACCCGCTGTCGGCCACGCTCGGCGCGCTCGTGATCGCGATCTCGACCGAGTTCAGCGTCCTGCTGGCCGAGCGCGCCCGCGAGGAGCGGCTCTCTGGCGGCTCGTTCGTCGAGGCGCTCGAACGCGCCTACCGCTCGACGGGGCGCGCGGTGCTCGCCTCGGGCGCGACTGCGATCGCCGGCTTCGCGGTGCTCCTCGTGTCGAGCATCGCGATGCTGCGGGACTTCGGCCTCGTGACCGTCGTCGACCTGGCGGTGTCGCTCGCCGGTGTGCTGATCACCCTGCCGGCGGCCCTGGCGGTGGCCGAGTCGGCCGCAGCCGCGGGCGGGTTCCGGGCCCGGGCGGGGTCCGTCGCGGCGCGCGAGCAGACCCAGGTCGCGTGAGCAGGGTGGATCCGCCCGCGCCCGATCCGCATCGCTACCAGTGGATTGTGGGTGGAGTCGGGCTGGCGCTGGTCGTCGCGTTCTCGCTGTTCCTGTTCGTTCGCGGCGGGGAGCCGGCCACCCCGGGGCTGGCCGCAGGCGCGCGGCTGCATCGGTTCGTCGCGCCGCTGGCGGGCAGCGACCTCGAGGCCGCGGTCAACGCCGATCCGCGCTGCGACCCGCGACGCCCGGCCCGCCGCGGCCTCAACGTGTGCGGGCGGGGCTCGCTCGTGCTCGCATTCTTCGTGCTGGGCGCGCGGCCGTGCGAGCGCGAGGTCGACGCCCTGCAGCGGGTCTCCCGCAGCTTCCCGGATGTGACGTTCGCGGCCGTCGCGGTCGGAGCGGGTCGCGATCCGACGGCGCTGCTCGCCCGGCGGCAGCGGTGGACGATCCCGATCGCCTACGACATCACGGGCGTGACCGGGAAGCTCTACCGCGTGGCCGTCTGCCCGCTGGTCGAGCTCGTGCGGCCCGGCGGCGTGATCGGGCAGCGGTTGATCGGCGACGGATGGACGCGACCTGCGCGGCTTGCGGCTGCCGTCCGGCACTCACTACGCTGAGCTTGCTATGCGCGATCTGGTGCGCGCCGGCACGGGCGCCCTGCTGCTGCTCTCGATCATGTTCCTCGGGAGCCTCGGGCTGTGGCTCGGGACGCCGCTCCTGTGGCTGTGGATCGGCTCGCAGGTCCAGGGCGCGACCGCCTCGCTCGGCGGCGCACTGGCCGTGATGTTCTGCGGGGTGCTCGCCTCGGTCGCCCTGCTCGCGGTCCTCCTGGCCAAGCTGAGCGAGGTCTACCGCGAGAACTGCGTCGCCCGCGGCCGCCGCGACCCTGGCCACTTCGTGCTCGAGTCGGTGCTCGTGATCAGCGCCGCCTGCACGCTCGTCGGATTCGGCGTGTGGTTCTTCTTCCTGGCCGGAGCGAGCCCGGTCCCGGGCGGGTTCACGCTCTAGCTGCCAGCGGCTGCCCGCTCGCGCGCGCGGGCGGCGGATGCCACCTGCAGCTCTGCGGCGAGCAGCCGCTTCTGACGGTCGGTCAGGGAATCGATCCGCTTGATCTCGCTGATCCCGGTGCGGTCGAGCAACCTCTGCGAGCGGGCGGTGCCCCACCGCGGCTGGGCCGCGAGCAGCTCGGCCACGGTGCATCCGAGCGCCCCCTTCGGACAGTCGAGGATCACCTCCGCCGCGGTCAGTTCGCGGCGGGCGATCCGGCGCTTCAGCTCGGCGCGGGTGCGGCGGACCTCGTTGGCCTTCATGAGCGCGTCGTAGGGCTGCTGGATCCGGGGCGGGTCTGCGATCGCTGTCATTGGATTGTGTCTCTCCTGCGCTCTGATCGGCCCGTGCGAGGGCATGTGGACGTTGTCCGCCTGTCCGGCCGCAGCCCAGCGGCCGCCGCACAGGCGGGTACTGCGAATCTGGGAGATGAATGCCCGACCTCAGTGGCGTTTCAGCCGTCCGCGCTCCGGTCCCCTGACGGACTCGGCGCCACTCGACCCGACCACCTCAAGCGCCTGTGAACTTACCGAAGCGACGGGCCGGAGAGCAAGACCCGGAAAACAAAAGCACAAGCTACGAGCAAGTTTTTTCTATTCGGTCCCGCCGCTTGGAAGCGGGCCGTGTTCGAGCTCGAACGCATCCTTGACGCGCGCGAACGTCCCGATCGCCTCGTCCAGCGTCGCGCGGTCGTGCGTGGCCATCACGCTCGTACGCAGCAGGGCGTGGCCGGGCGCCACGGCCGGGTGCAGCGCGACGTTGACGAACACGCCGGAGTCGTACAGCGCCTTCCACACAAGCCCGGCCTTCCAATCGTCGCCGACGATCACGGGGACGACGGGCGTCACCACCTCGGTGCCGTCGGCAAGCCGCGTCGGCGAAACCACCTTGAACCCGAGGCCGGCAAGCCCGGCGTGGAGGTAGCGAGCATTGTCCAGCACCCGCGCGAACAGCTCACGACCCTCCGGCGAGCGGCAGATCCGCACCGCGGCGAGCGCCGCCCCGACGGCGGCCGGTACGCCCGAGGCGGTGAACAGGAACGGACGCGACTGGATTCGCAGGTACTCGATCACGTCGGCCGGGCCGGCGATCACCCCGCCGCACGAGGCGAGCGACTTGGAGAAGGTCGCCATCCGCAGGTCGACCCGGTCCTCGACGTCGAGCAGCTCGCTCGAGCCGGCCCCGCGTGCCCCGAGCACTCCGAGCGCGTGCGCCTCGTCGACCATCAGCCGCGCGCCGTAGCGGTCGCACAGCTCGGCGATCTCGCGCAGCGGCGCGACGTCGCCCTCCATCGAGAAGACCCCGTCGACGACCACGAGCACGCCGCCGCCGTCACCCGCGGCCGCCTCCAGGCGCCGCTCGAGCAGGTCGAGCCGGTTATGGCGGAACGGGCGGATCTTCGCGCGCGAGAGGATGCAGCCGTCGAGGATCGACGCGTGGTCGGAGGCATCGGCGATGACCGTGTCGGCCGGCCCGAGGATCGTCGCGAGCGCTCCCAGGTTGGCCTGGTGGCCGGTCGTGTACACGATCGCCGCCTCGGTCTGGAACCACTCCGCCAGTTCGTGCTCCAGCTCGAGGTGCAGCTCGGTCGTGCCGTTCAGGAGCCGCGAGCCGGTGAGGCCGGTGCCGTAGCGATCGAGCGCCTGCTGGGCCCCGAGCTTGACGCGCTCGTCGCCGGTCAGCCCGAGGTAGTTGTTGGAGCCGAGCATGATCCGGCGCCCGCCCTCCATCTCGACGACGGGCAGCGTCGGGCCTTCGAGCGGGCGGAAGTACGGGAGCATGTCGTGCTCGCGCGCGGCGTTGAGGATCTCGCGGCGCTCGAAATCGCGCGCCTTTGCGAACACGTCGATCGAGGTCGGCACAGCGACACGATGGTAACCGCCGCGTCCGGGTTTGACAGCGCCGTCGCCGGTGGCACCATGCGAGCGTGGACGCGCACTACGAGGAGCCGCAGCCGACTGACGCGGACATCGTCGAGGCGGAGCTGGTCGAGGCCGAGCTCGTCGACCCCGAACTGGTCGAGGCGGAGCTGATCGTCGGGGCGGCCGGTGGCGACGGGCTGCCGGTGCTCGCTTCCTCGCGCACGCTCACACGTGTGATCGGCATCCCGGGCGTGCAGGCCGCTGCGGCGGCGGCGACCGGGTTCGTAGCCGGCGCTGCCACGCTGGCGCTGATGCGACGCTACGGTCTGCGCCGCGCGGCCGCGGCGGGCGTCGCGGGCCGCCCCGGACCGGTGCCAGCGCGGCCCCGATCACCGGATCCCGTTGCCGCCGCTGGCGAGCGAACCTACCTCGTCCGCGTGCGACTGATCCCCACCCACCCCTCCCGCGAAGTCGATTGACCCTCGAGGTCAGGCTCGAGGTCGAGCCCGCGTGGTGCTACCGGCTGCCCGCGCACGGAGGGCTCGACGGCCTCACGCGGATCCGCGGCGGCGTGCTGCACCGGCTGCTGCACGAGGACGGCGAGCCTGCGCTCGTGCGGGTCGCCCAGCTCAGCTCCGGCCGGGTCCTGCTCGGAGCCCGGGCGAGGCATGCCTCGACGGCGCGCCGCGCGATCGCGCGGATGCGGCGCGCGCTCGGCGTCGACCACGATCTGGCGGCCTTCCACGACCGCTTCCGCGACGACCCGTTGCTCGGCGCGGCGATCCGGCGCGATCCGGCGCTGCGCGTCCGCGGCCGTCCGTCCGCGTTCGAGGCGCTCGCCTGGGCGATCACCGAGCAGCTGATCGAGTACGAGCGCGCGGCGGCGATCCAGCGCCGGCTGGTCGCCCGGTTCGGCCGCCGGTGCCCCGACACCGGCATGCGCGACTCGCCGTCGGCTGAGGCGCTCGCCGGTCAGGCGCCGGCGCTGCTGCAGTCGCTCGACCTGTCCGCGGGTCGGGCGATCAGCCTGCGCCGTGTCGCTCGCGATGTCGCCGCCGGCCTCGTCGACCTCGACGCCGGCGACCCCGAGCCCGGCTGGCGGCGGCTGCGCGCAGTGCCCGGGATCGGCGCGTGGACGATCGAGACGCTCGCGCTGACCGGTCAGGGACAGCTGGATCAGCTCCCAGCGGGCGACCTCGCGTTCCGCAAGCTCGTCGGGCGCCTGCGCAGTGGCGGCGACCCGCGTGCTCGCGCCGGCGAGCAGGATGTTCGCGAGCTGTTCGCGCCGTACGCGCCGTGGCGGGGCCTGGCCGGGATCTACGCGCTGCGCGGCGCCGGCGCCTACACGCCCTGACCCGCGAGCAACTCGTTGGTCGAGGCGTCGACCGGCGCGTTGGGGTTGCTCAGCAGGTGCTCGCGGGTCATCCACTCGGAGAACGCGTTCCACCGGGACGTGCTGAGCCAGCCCCACGGGTGCCCGCCGGATGGGAAGAATGCGCCGAGCGAAGCCCGCACGCGCGCCAGTTGCCGGCGGTAGCCCAGCCCTGGGTTGAGGCGCACGAGCGCGCTCGTGGCGGCGGCCGGGTTGGCGCGCGCCGCCTCGTAGCCCCGGGCGAGCGCCTGCACGAACCTCCGGATCAGCGGCGCGTGGTCGACGATCGTCGCCTTGCGCACGACGATCACGAGTCCGTCGTAGGTCGGGACTCCCGCACGGTCGAACGGGCTCGTGGTTGCGGGCGTGGTCGTCGTGCTCGTGGCCACGGTCGTCGTCGTGCCCGCAGGGGTCGTGCTCGTCCGGGTGCGCGATGTGCGCGTCCCCGCGCGCGACGTGCTCGAGTGCCTGGCCGGCTTCTGCGGGGTCGTTCGGGCCCGGCCGCCCCGAGTGCCGGTGGCGGACGAGGGCCCGATCGGCCGCCCGCCGGAGGTCGACGGCGTCGGCAGCTTGATCGCCGACAGCCGGCCCTGGACGATCGCGGCCACCGCCACCAGCGCCTCGTCGCGGTTGCGTGCGAGCAGCACCTCCGGCTCGGAGGCGAGCGCGACCTCGACATCGCCCGCGGCGAGCTGTTCGAGCGGGGGTGCCGTGGCGGTTGGAACGCTCAGGTGGACGTCGAGGTCGGTCTGGCGGAAGTAGCCGCGCGCCTGCGCGTAGTAGATGCCGACATGGGTGGCGTTCGGGCTCGAGTCGAGCGCGACGGACAGCTGGTTGGCGGTGTAGGGCGCCGGCGTGATCGTGTTCCTGACCTCGCCGCAGCCCGCCACCGTCACGGCCGCGCAGACCGCGGCGACGGCCGTCGGCCAGCGCCGCCGCGCCGCACTCATCGCGCACCTCCGTACGCCCACGGCAGCGCTCGCCGCTCGACCACGGCGAGGAGCGCGAAGAGCGCCATCGCGAACGCCGACAGGATCGCGACCGCGGCCCACGTCTCCGCGAACTCGTAGTTGGAGGTCGTGATCGACAGCAGGTAGCCGAGGCCGCTCGACGCGCCCGTCTGCTCCGCGAACACCGCGCCGATCACCGCGAACACCGCGGCGAGCTTGGCTCCCGTGAACAGTCCTGGCAGCGCCCCGGGCAGCTCGACGTGGCGGAACGTCCGCCCGCGGGCGGCGTCGAACGTGCGCATCAGCTTCAGCAGGTCGGGATCGACTGCGTCGAGCGCGGCCAGCGTGGTGACGACGAGCGGGAAGAAGGCGACGAGCGCGATCACGAGCAGCTTCGGAAGGATGCCGAACCCGAGCCAGATGATGAGCACCGGCGCGAGGATCGGGACCGGCACCGCCTGTGAGGCGACCAGCAGCGGGTACAGCGCCCGACGCGCAACGCTGGAGAAATGGATCGCGACCGCGCACACCAGCGCGGTCGCGACGCCTACGGCGATCCCGAGCACTATCTCCCGCGCGGTGGTCAGGAAGTTGCTCCACAGCGTCTGCCGGTCCGTGTACAGCGCGCGCGCGATCGCATGAGGCGCGGGGAGGATCGCCGGGTTGACTCCTCCGAGGTCGACGTACAGCTCCCAGATGCCGAGCAGCAGGGCAAGCGCCAGCGCCGGCGGCAGCACCCGGACGGCGCGGCCTGAGATCGCCGAGCGGTTCAAGCCCGCCCCCCGAGCGCGGCCAGTGCCTGGGCGCGCAGCTGCACGAGCGCCGGATCGGTGCGGCTGCGGGGTCGCGGCAGCGCGACCTCGAGCTCGGTGACGACGCGGCCGGGACGCGGGGACATCACGGCGACGCGGTCGGACAGCAGGACCGCCTCCTCGACGTCGTGCGTGACGAGCACGACCGTCCGGCGCTCGCCGGCGAGCGTGTGGCCGAGCCAGGCCTGCAGCTCCGCGCGAGTGATCGCGTCGAGCGCCGCGAATGGCTCGTCGAGCGCCAGCACCGGCTTTCCCGCCAGCAGCGAGCGCGCCAGCGAGACCCGCTGGCGCATGCCCCCGGACAGCTGCGCCGGACGCGTCCGCTCGAACCCGGCCAGTCCGAGCCGCTCGAACAACGGGCCTGCGGTCGCCCGGGCGGCCGCGCGCGAGACGCCGCGGGCGCGCAGCGCCAGACCGGCGTTGTCGAGGGCCGAAAGCCACGGCAGCAACAGGTCGCGCTGGGGCATCAGCGCCGCCGGCTCGCTCACGAGGCGGCCGGCGTCCGGGCGCTGGAGCCCGCAGATCAGCTCGAGCAGGGTCGTCTTGCCGCACCCGCTGGGTCCTACGACCGACACGATCTCGCCGGGAGCGACGTGGAGCGTGAGGTCGGCAAGCGCGACCAGCTCGGCGCCGCCGGCGGTCCCGAAGCGACGGGTCACCCGCTCGACGGCGATACCGGCGTGCGGCGCGGCGCCGGCCGCCGGAGCGCAGCCCCGGCTGGTGGACGTCACGTCGACTGCGCTCCGCTCGGCGGTGGGCACGGTTCCACGCTAGCGGGATCGGGGATCTCGCTGGACAGCGGTGCGCTAACGTCCCCGCCAGTGGCAACCGGGATCCGTCGCACCGTCGCGCCGCTGACGCTGCTGTTGGTGCTCGCGGTCGCTGCGACGCCCGCGACCGCGCGCCGATCGCCGTTCCGGCCGCAGGTCGGAAGGGCGATGGGAATCGTCCCGGGCGTGGGCGCAACCGTCGACCCCTCGGTTGGCCAGAGCATCCCCGTCGTCTATCACGGCGGGCAGGTGATGGACACGGGCACGGTCACCGTCCATACGATCTTCTGGGCGCCGGCCGGGTACGCGTACGACGGCTCTCCGGGCGGAGCCACGCTCGGCTACGTCCCCCTGATCGAGCAGTTCTTCACCGATGTCGCGCACGACTCCGGGACTCAGTCGAACATCTTCTCGACGCTCTATCAGTACGGCGACAACTCCGGGCCCGGGCGCTACAACATCGCCTACAGCCCGGCCACGAGCGCGATCCTCGACACCGACCCGTATCCGGCCGCGACCAAGCAGTGCCCCTCGCCGGCGGGGATCGGCACGTGCCTGACCGACGCGGAGCTGACCGCTGAGATCGACCACGTGATCCAGGCCCACGACCCCGCCGGCTACGGCTTGCACGATCTGTGGGAGGTGTTCCTGCCTCCCGGCGTCGACGAGTGCTCGGCAATCGCGGTGTGTGGCACCAGTTCGTTCGCCGGCTACCACTCGCTGGCCGACGCCGGCCACGGGATGTTCATCTACGCGGTGGTGATCGACAGCCTGATCGAGGCGCCACCGATCGGCGGCGCCGATCCGCAGGGCAATCCGGAGGCCGAGACCGCGATCGACACGGCTGCCCACGAGACGATCGAGGGGATCACGAACCCCGAGGGCAACGGCTGGATGGACCCGAACGGGTTCGAGGCGGGGGACAAGTGCGAGAGCGGGCCTCAGGTCGGAACGCCGCTCGGCTATGCCCCGAACGGCGCTCCCTACGACCAGCTGATCAACGGCCACCAGTACGAGATCCAGGAGATCTGGTCCGACGCGGCCAAGGGGTGCGTGCAGCGCTCGGCCGTCACCACCAACGCGCTGCCCCTGCCGCGGATCGCGCTGCGCCAGTTCTCGCCGCTGATCAGCGGCAACATCGGCTACCCGAAGGCGCACGTGGCGGTTCGCATCGCGCTGCTGCGTGGCGGCGGGATCGTCGCGGCGGCGGCCGGGGTGACCCGCGCTAACGGCGCGTGGGGACCGCTGGCGCTGATGGGCCCGCACGGCGCCCTGCACGGGCTCGGCGACGACCGCGACGAGCTGCTCGTCGGCTACGGCCCGCATGGCCCCCAGCCCGACGTGATCGCCACGGGCGCCGGCGGCAATCCGTTCACGGAATCGGGATTCACCAACTGGCTCGACCTCGACACCGGCTTCGCGCTCGCTCCGGGCGCGCTGGCGCTCGCACCATGCGGGCAGATCGGTGTCCTGACCGTGACCGTCGACGGTGTCGCGAGCGACGCGCCGGTGCCGCGCTGCTCGACCGAGCTCGATGCGTCCGTCGTCAGGCTGCCGCACGTGACGGGTTCGAGCCGCGTGCTCCTGACCAGCGAGGACAACCGGGCGGTGACGGCGTACGCGCCCAACGGCGCGCTCGTCAGCATGACCGTCGCGCTCGGCGAGCCAGGCAGCGTCGCCGCGGTTGCGGGCGGCAGCAAGGTTCCGTTCCCCGACACGGGCATACCCGCGTGCACAGCCGATCTGCGCACCGGCGAGGTCAGCTGCACGGGCCTCGTCCCGCGCGCCGCCTACAGGGTGGTTCGCGGCCGCGGCCACGCCCCCCGATCCGGGCGGGCCGACGGCCGCGGCGTCGTCCACGTCGCGGGCTTCCCCGGACCGCAACCGCTCGCCGGTGGCGATCAGCTGACGCTCCGCAACGCCGCCGGGCGGGCGCTCACGACGCTGCACGTCGCCCACCTGCGGATCGCGATCGACGGCGAGGAGAGCGTGATCGCATCGGGCACGTGCGAGCCGGGCGACTACTGGGGGACGCCGCTGACCAGCGAGCCGTCGAGCGCCGCGATCGGCCAGCCCGGCGCCGCCGGGCTCGGCAGCATCTGCCCGGCCAACGGCAAGGCGGCAGGGCTGCCGACCGCGCCGGTGGCGCAGGTCGACGACCGCTCCGGCGGCGTCACCATCACCTCGGTGCCGTCGCTCCAGGGCGAGGCCCCGGCCGACGACGCGACCGTGTACGGCAGGTTCACCGCGCTCGCGCAGACCGGCGTCACCGGCCCGCACGGCGGCACGGTTCCGGTCGCCGCGGCGGTGTCGCTGTCGATCTCGCCGGCCGGCTCGCACGCCGTCGCGTGGCACGCGGTCAACGTCGCGGTCAGTGGCGGCGTGGCGGTCCGCGGTCTGGCGTCGGGCGTGTACGACGCGACGTGGGTGGTGCGCGACTCCAACGGCGACACGCGCACGGTCAAGACCACGTTCGTGCAAGCGGGCTGATCGTTCAGTCTGCGGCGCTGCACCCGGGCGTTCACCAGTTGACCGACGAGCTCCCCGAGATCGGTGTGGGAATGCTCGGGTACGCGTTCATGGGGCGCGCCCACTCCGCTGCCTATCGCGCCCTGTCCAGCGCCGTCTGGCCGCCGCCGCTGCAACCGCGACTGATCGCGATCTGCGGTCGCGACGGCGCCGCCACCGCTGACGCCGCCCGCCGCTACGGGTTCGCCCGATCGGTGGGGGACTGGCGCGAGCTGATCGCCGACGAGGGCGTCGGCCTGCTCGACAACTCGGGTCCGAACGCGCTGCATCTGGAGCCGACGGTTGCCGCCGCGCAGGCCGGCAAGCACGTGCTGTGCGAGAAGCCGCTCGGTCGCGACGCGGCCGAGAGCCACGCGATCTGGCAGGGAGTCGCCGCCGGCGGCGTGACCCACATGTGCGCGTTCAACTATCGCTTCGTCCCCGCGGTGCGGCTGGCGCGGCAGCTGATCGCCGACGGGCAGCTCGGCGAGCTGCGCCACTTCCGCGCCCGCTACCTGCAGTCGTGGGGACTCGACCGCACGCTGATGACCTGGCGCTTCGAGCGTGCGAGCGCCGGCTCGGGTGCCCTCGGCGACCTCGGCTCGCACATCATCGACCTCGCGCGTTACCTGGTCGGCGAGATCAGCGCCGTATCCGGGACGGTGCGGACGTTCATCGGCGACCGCGCGGGCCACGCAGTCGACGTCGATGACGCATTTCAGGCCAACGTCGAATTCGAGGGCGGCGCGACCGGCATGCTCGAAGCATCGCGGTTGTGCCCGGGTCGACTGAATCACCTCGCGCTCGAGATCAACGGATCGGACGGGTCGATCGCCTTCGACCTCGAGCGGCTCAACGAGCTCCAGGTCTGTCGCGGCGACCGCTCCGGGTTCGAGACGGTCAGCGTGACCGGGCCCGGCCAGCCGCTCGCAGAATTGTGGTGGCCTGCGGGGCACGTGATCGGCTGGGAGCACACCTTCGTCCACGAGCTCGCCCACCTCCTCGCGGCGATTCGCGATCGCGCGTCAGTCCGGCCGCACGGCGCGGATCTCGAGGACGGCTACCGCGCAGCCGAGATCTCCGACGCGATCGTCCGATCGGCGGACTCGGGCAGGCGCGAGCCCGTCGTCTACCGCGCCGCGGAGTGACTCGCGCCGCGCCTCACTCCGAGATGACAGTGAAGTCGGCGCCCAGGCGTCGGTAGGTCAGCTGGGCTCGCTCGTCGAGCGTCAGCAAGGTGTGGGAGTGTGCATTGGCTTCGATGGCAACCAAGCCGTCATAGCTCGCCCCGCCGAACACGCCGGCAGCCGCCAACGTTTGCAGGGCGCCCCGCCGTTCGGCATCGCCGAGCCGCAACGGCGGCTGTCGAAAGCGGCTCGTGAGCACCTCTGCGGCGAGCGCGGGCACGACCGCGAGACCGGACGGCAGCCGCGTCAGCACGGAATAGGTCTCGATCAGGACGTGCGCCGGCAGAACATCCACTCCATCGAGCGCTGCCGCGGACGGCGCGTGTCGTGCGTGCCACGCCGACAGCGCGGCAATGACCGCGCTGGTGTCGGCGGTCAGCGTCGGCCTTGCTCCATTAACTCGCGAACCTCCGCGGCATCAAGACGCGCGTCGGTCGCAGCCACGAACCGAACACCATGCGGACCGGTTTCGACGCTGACCTGCGAGGGGATTGCGACTTCGAGATGGCCGTCGACCGCGCTCATCTCGAGCTCGGCGCCGGCGGCGAAGCCAAGCTGCTCCCGCAAGGACTTCGGCACCACCAGGCGGCCTGCCGCGTCAATGGTGGCACGCATGGCATTTAGCATGGCATTAGGATACCATCGATGCGCATCGAGCGCTAGCGGGTCTGTGGCCGCGTCAGCGCCTTGACGAACTTCTCCAGCTGATCGGTCGGCCAGCATCGGCTCGCGCCGCGAGCCCGCCGCTCGTGTGGTACTCGGGGCCGGCGCGACCTCCGACGCTGGAGACACGGACCTAGCCGATGGCCCGCTTCAGCGGCTCGCTCTGCGTCGGCTTCTTGGCCACGGCGCCTCCCTCAGTACTGGGTGGGCTTCATGAGCGCATCTACGAATGTACTGAGTCCGTCGGTGTTCCAGCACTCGAACGCCTGGCAGTGGCGCTCGTAGGCCGAGATCACGCTGTCGCCGTAGTTCCAGTACAGCCGCGGCTCCGGGTTCAGCCAGAACGTGCGTCCGGCCTGGGCGGCGAGCCGCGCGAATACGTCCTCGCGCGGCGGTCGGCCGTTCGTGCGCGCGTCGCCGAGGACGATCACGGTCGCGCGCGGATGCAGCTCGTCCTCGATCAGCGCGAGCAGCTCGGTCCAGACCCGGCCGTAGTCGGTGTAACCGGAGATGTCGGCGACGCCGGCGTCGCGGGAGACCGCGGCGGCCGCGGCGCGGAAGTCGCGCTCGCGCTCGAACACGTCGGTCACCTCGCTGACGCGCTCGATGAACACGAACGAGCGAAGCTTGCGGAACGAGTCGTGGAGCGCGTGCACGACCGACAGGAAGAACGTGCTGGCGCTCGTCACCGAGGTCGACACGTCGCAGATCACGAAGATCTCCGGGCGCCGCGGGCGTACCGGGCGGTAGCGCAGCTCGATCGGGACGCCGCCGGTCTGCAGCGAGGCGCGCATCGTCGCGCGCACGTCGACGTGGGCGTGCCGGCGGTGGCCGCGGAGCTCGTGACTCTGGGTTGCGAGCCGGCGCTTGAGCTGCGCGACCACCCTGTGCACGGCGGCCAGGTCCTGCACCGGGCTGGTGGGCAGCGTCCGGTCGAGCTCGGTCAGCGGCCGCTTTGGGGGGAGCGCCTCGGTGCGCTCGATCAGCCGCCGCTCGAGCTCCAGCCGCAGGTGCCGCTCGAACCGCCGCAGCTGCTCCGGCGGCACCCCCTCCCGGCGAGGGTCGCCCTCGGGCAGCTCCGGTCGACGCTCGGTGCGCAGCCCGAGCGCGCGACGGATGCGCTGCACGTCGACACCCAGCACGCCCGAGCCCTCGCCCTTGCCGAAGGCCGCGATCGCGAGTCGCGCCAGGTCCCGCAGGTCGGATTCGCTGCCGTGCTTGAGCGCCGCCGCGATCTCGCGCCGGAGCGCGTCGAGGTCGAGCTCCTCGCCGATGCCTGCCTCGCCTTCGCCTCGTGCCTGTGGCTCCGACACGCCGAGCCGCACCGCCTGCGCCTCCGTCGCCCGGAAGAAGAACCGCTCGAACACGAGCTCGAAGATGCGGCGATCGTCGGGCGACTTGGCGATCGTCGTCGCCAGTGCCTCGCGGAAATCCGAGGGTGCCGTCCAGTCGACGTGACGCAGCGCCTGGACCGCGTCGAGGATCTCGGAGGTGCCGACGGCCATCCCCTCGGACCGCAGGTCCTCGGCGAAGGCGAGCAGCTCGCCGTCGAACGTTCCCGGTTGGCGTTCCGGAAGTCCGCCGTAGATCAGCTTGGGTGGCGGGGGCATGCGCGGTCGCCCGGCTAGCCGGCCGGGCGACCGCCGGCGACCGCGTCGGCGATCTGCGGTTGGAGCTTGACGCCGATGCGCTCGGCGACCGTGTCGAGATCCGTGCGGTGCTTGACGATCACGCTCATCGTCTGGCGGAAGGTGGCGGCGTCGATGTCGCCCGCTCCGAGCAGCAGCAGCGCTCGCGCCCAGTCGATCGACTCGGCGATGCTCGGCGGCTTCTTGAGGTCCAGCTCGCGCACGAGCTGGACGATCTCGACGAGCTTGTGGGCGACCGTCTCGCCCAGCTCCGGGCAGTGGAGCCGGACGATCCGCAGCTCGTGCTCCAGCTCGGGGTAGTCGAGCCACAGGTACAGGCAGCGGCGCTTCAACGCCTCTGTGAGCTCGCGGCTGTTGTTCGACGTGAGCAGCACGACCGGGTGGGTGCGCGCCTCGATCCGTCCGAGCTCGGGAATGCTGATCTGGAAGTCCGACAGCAGCTCCAGCAGCATCGCCTCGAACTCCTGGTCGGTCTTGTCGATCTCGTCGATCAGCAGGACGACCGGATCGGGCGAGGCGATCGCCGTCATCAGCGGTCGTGCCAGCAGGAACTCCTCGCCGAAGATGTCCTCCTGAACCGAGTCCCAGGCGGCGCCGTCGGCCTCGGCCTGGATGCGCAGGAGCTGCTTGCGGTAGTTCCACTCGTACAGCGCCTTGGCTTCGTCGAGGCCCTCGTAGCACTGCAGCCGCACGAGCGGGCGGTCGAGGTAGCGCGACAGCGCCTTCGCCAGCTCGGTCTTCCCGACGCCCGCCGGGCCCTCGACGAGGACGGGCTTGCCTAGCTTCGTGGCCAGGAATGCGACCAGCGCGGTTGCGCCCGCCGTCAGGTATCCGACCGAGCGCAGGCCATCCTCGACCTCGTCGACGGTCTTGGGCTCCGCTGCCATCCGGCCCAACTATAGGGTCAGACTTGGACCGGATCAGCGCCCGTCGTCGCCGGGCTCGAGCGGAATCGTCAGCTGATCGCTGCCGACGTCGGGCGGTGGTCGGTCGCGCGGATCGCGGTCGCGTTCACGCCAGTCCGATTGCCAGGAGCGTTCGTCGGGGTCGGACCACTCGGGCCGTTCGGCTGGTCGCCACGCCGAGCGGACCGCACCGGGACGATGCTCGACCGGCGCCCGCTCGGGCTGAGCTCGTCCCTCGTCCCACGACTCCGGCTCATACCGGCCTGCGTCGCGCGGGCGCCGTTCGGACTCGAACCGCCGCTCGACGGGAGCGCGGCGTTCCGGGGAGCTGTGAGCGTTGCCGGTCGGGGGATGCTCCGGGTCGCGCCAGCGGCCGTCGAACACGGCCCCTCCCTCGGTTGCAAGCGGCGGCTCGGGCCTGCGTGCCGCCCGGAGGCGGGTCCCGGCATAGGTCAGGAATGCGGCGGCCAGCAGCGCGACGAAGATGCCCCACTGGATGCCTGACGAGAGGTCGACCTGGCCGCTGCTCGTCACCCCCTGCTTGTCGAACATCCGCCAGATCACGAGGAAGCACGTCCAGGCGCCGGCGACGGTGATCACGGTGCCGTCCCCACCGGGCAGGTGGAAGGCGCGACCCTCGGCCCGCCGGAACAGCAGCACGAGCACGCCGATCGCGACCACCAGGACAGCCGCCTCGACGAACGAGAACGCGCCCCAGCCGGTGAAGGACGTGGCCGGTAGCTGGTCGAGCTGATGCTTGGCGCTCTCGACCTTCGAGACCGCAACGAGTGTCACGCTGTACCACGGCAGGAACAGCGTCAGGAAGAGCGACAGCGCCGCGATCGCCGCCAGGCGCTGCTGGGAGCTGAGCCGCCCCGCGGCGCGTACCACTCGGGCCACGAAGGACGCGGCGCGCTTGACCCCTGGGTCGGCTCGGGCGCTGTCCATCGTGAGCGACTACCTTGCGGCCAGGGGGAGGGCCGCTGTTCGCCGGATTCGGGCCACAAAGGCGATTGTAGGCTCGCCGGTCCCTGCCGCTCGCCGCTGGCCAGCTGGGCCGGGCGCCGGTCGAGGCCTGCACCCGTGCCGCGCCTGAAGTGGACGTACGTCCAGACGCCGCCACTTGCCGCAAATGCCTCGGCCGGGGGTGGGTCGACGGACGCCCTACGTAGTTTCTACGGCCGAGCGGCCTTCATCCGTCCGTAACCCGGTCCTCTGCTTTCAAGCGTCCAGTTCGGCGGTCGATATCCCGGGCATGACCCCATCTGAGACCGGTTCGCCGCCGCCTTCCGGTCCGGGGCGGCCGGAGCCTGCCGCGGGGTGGGCGCAGCTGGGGACGGCGCCGCCGACCGGGCACTGGACGCCGACCGGACGCCGGACGCCGACCGGACCCTGGACGGAGTCGACCGCGGGATGACGACGGTACCGGCCCTTCAACTCGAGCCGGAGGCCACCCGCCGCCTCAGCCTGCAGCTGTGGCAACCGTACCTGGTGCTTGCCGCGTTTCTGGCGGTCCTGTTTCTCGCGGTGCCGCCGTACAAGGGCTCGGCGTCCGTCAGCGAGCTGCTCGGCCTTGCCGGGATCGTCGCGCTCCTGGTCGGCGTGAGGCGCAATCGACCGCGCGCGATCGTCGCGTGGCGGTGCTTCGCGGTTGGCCTGGCGCTGCCGCTCGCCATGGACGCGGTGATCCAGTGGGCGCCGAAGCTGCTGCCAGCCGCGACCGTCGTGCGGTCGTGGACGAACGTCGGCAGTCTGACGGTGTATCCGTTCGTGGCGGTCGGCCTGCTGATCCTCGTCCGCCGCAGCGGCCGGATTCTCGACGGTCCCCGCGTGATCGACTCGCTGATCATGACGCTCGGCGGCGCGCTGCTGCTGTGGGTCTTCCTGATCGCCCCGTTCCTCTACGACAAGGGGCTCACGGCGGGCGCTCAGGCGATGGCGCTGGGTCGCCTCGCCGGCGACGTCGTCGTGCTGGCAGCGGCGATCCGGCTCGCCGTCGAGGGCACCTCCGGCCGGATCGTCCTGCGCCTGCTGCTCGTCGGGGTCGGCTGCCTGCTGGCCGTCGACTTCGTCCACGGCGCGCTCGTCCTCCACGGCGCCTACGACGGCCAGCCGGCACTGCGCTCGAGCTGGCTCTGGCTCGCCGTGCTGTTCGGGGGTGCCGCGCTGCACCCGTCGATGCGCGATCTCGAGCAGCCGAACGGTGAGCGCGAGCCCCCGTTCACACGGGTGCGGCTGACGCTCCTGACCGGTGCGTCGATGATCGCGCCGTCGATCGAGATCACCAAGGGGATGAACCGCGCCGGGCTCGACGTGCGTGTCACGATCGAGGCCTCGGTCGTGCTGTTCCTGCTGGTCGTGCTGCGGATGGCATGGCTCGTCCGGGCCCGGGAGCAGTCCGTCAACCGCGAGCGGACGCTGACGGCTGCCGGGGCGATGCTGGTCGGCGCCACCTCCCGCGACCAGATCGCGGCGGCGGCGCTCGACGCCGTGCACGCCCTGATCGACGGCGATCTGTCGGCCCGTCTGTGCCTGCCCGAGGACGGCGGGATGGTCGTGTTCGGGGAAGGGCAGGGCCTCCTGCGATCCGTCTGGACGCTGCCCGGGCGCAACCTGTTACCGGGGCTGACCGATGGCGACGGCGTCGTGCGGCTGCCGGATGCCGCGCGGATCAGGCTCCGGATGGACGGGCTGCCCGCGCGAGTGGTCGCGCTCGAACTGCCGGCCGTCCGCGGCACGACCCCCGGCATGCTGATCGTCGCGGGCGACTTCCGCGGCGCGGTGGGGGCGCTCAGCGGTCTGCGCACGCTCGTCTCGCAGGTCTCGCTGGCGCTCGAGAGCAACGCCCGCGGCGACGAGATGCATCGCCAGGAGAGCGAGGCGAGGATCAGCTCGCTGGTGCAGAACTCGAGCGACCTGATCACGGTGCTCGACGGACGCGCCCAGATCGTCTACCAGAGTCCGTCGATCGAGCGGGTGCTCGGCTACAGCCCCGACGAGGTGGTCGGGCGGCCGTTCGCGACCCTGCTGCATCCCTCCGAGCAGGGCCGGCTGCTGCGGCGGCTGACGAGTGGCTCGCGGAGTGGCGAGGGGGATCCGATCGAGTGCGCGCTCCAGCACCGCGACGGCAGCGTCCGTCACTTCGAGATCGTTCACAACAACATGCTCGAGGACGGAGCGGTGCACGGGATCGTGCTGAACGGGCGCGACGTCAGCGAGCGCAAGGCATTCGAGGAGCAGCTCGCGCGGCAGGCGTTCCACGATCCGGTCACGCACCTGGCCAACCGGGCGCTGTTCACCGAGCGCGTCCGTCACGCCGTGGCTCGCAGCCTGCGCGAGGGGATCGGGCTGGCCGTGATCTTCATCGATCTCGACGACTTCAAGATCGTCAACGACAGCCTCGGCCATTCAGCCGGTGACCGCGTGCTGCTCGAGGTCGCCCAGCGGCTCGAGGCGAGCGTGCGTGCCGGCGACACGGTCGCGCGGTTCGGCAGCGACGAGTTCACCGTGCTGCTCGAGGACATCGACGGGGCTCAGGCGGCCGCCGAGACCGCCGAGCGGATCCTGTACGCGCTCGCGCAGCCGATGCGACTCGAGCGCAAGGACGTGGCCGTCCGCGCGAGTCTCGGGCTGTCGGTCGCCGAACCCGGTTCGCCGAGCGATGCCGACGAGCTGACGCGCAACGCCGACGCCGCGATGTACATCGCCAAGGCCGAGGGCAAGGGGAGCTATCGCCTGTTCGAGCCGGCGATGCACGAGAGCGTGCTGGCCAGGCTCGAGCTCCGCGCCGACCTCGAACGGGCCTTGGAGGCCAACCACTTCGAGCTGTACTTCCAGCCGATCGTGCGGCTCGACAGCGGCGCGGTCACGGGCGTCGAGGCGCTGCTGCGCTGGAATCATCCGGCCCGTGGGCTCGTCCCACCCGACCAGTTCATCCCGTTCGCCGAGCAGAGCGGGCTGATCGTGCCGATCGGCCGCTGGGCGCTGCACGAGGGCTGTCGAGCCCTGCAGGAGATCCGCCGTCAGAGCGGCGCCGCCGACCTGTACATGTCCGTCAACCTGTCGGTCGAGCAGCTGTTCGGCGACGACATGCTCGAGGAGGTGTGCGATGCGCTCGACCGCTCCGGCCTGGAACCCGAGGCGCTGACGCTCGAGATCACCGAGTCGGTGATGATGACCGACGTCGAGCTGGCGGTGCAGCGCCTGAACGAGTTGAAGGCGATCGGGGTCAAGCTGGCGATGGACGACTTCGGCACCGGGTATTCGTCGATCAGCTACCTGACGCGGTTCCCGCTCGACACGCTGAAGATGGATCGTTCGCTGCTCAACATGGGCGCGGCCCAGATCACCTCGGGCCTGGCCAGCGCGGTGCTCGGGCTCGGCCACACGTTCGGGGTGGCCGTCGTCGCCGAGGGGATCGAGCACGAGGAGCAGTCCGCGACGCTGCGCGAGCTCGGCTGCGAGCTCGGACAGGGCTACTACTTCGGCAAGCCGATGCGGCTGCGATCGTTGATCGACATGCTGCGCGGCGCGGGTGAGGCCGACCCCGCCCACGGAGCCGCCCACGGAGCCGCGGACGGCTCCGTGGTCAGCCGACCTGCAACGTCCCGGTGACCCTGGTGAAGTTGCCGGCCAGATCGGTCGCGCTCATGTGCACGGCGTAGGTCCCGGCTGGCAGCTTCGGGATGGCGAACGAGTTGCTGCCGTACCCGAAGCTCGCGCTCGTGGAGAACGCCGTCTGGCTGCCGTTCAGCAACACGAGGCCGACGCGCGAGGCCTTCGACAGCTGGAAGTCGAACGCGAAGCCGTGACGGGCGGGCGCCCGGGTGCTCGTCGGGGTCACGGTCGGCGGTGTGGTCAGATCCGCCTGGAACGCAGTCGCGGTCTGGCAGTAGACGGGAGCGCTCGTCAGCGTGCAGAGCTCCTGAACGAAGCCGGTGACCAGCTGGTGGTAGCTCAGGTCGTCCTCGACCCCCGGCTGATACAGCGACCAGGCGCCGGTATTGAACGAAGGCAGCTCGGCCTGTGCCTGGGCGTTGCCCTGCTCGAACAGCTTCATCGACAGCACGTTGCCGCTCACGTGGGAGAACCAGTAGAGGCCGATGACGGTCTGCAGGAACGCGTTGATGATGTCGGTGCCGGGCGTGAACGAGTACTGGATGAAGCGCCTGCCGAGCGGGGTCGGGATGCTCAGCCCGCGCGGCGGTGCGTCCCGCAGCAGCGGCAGGATCTCCGCGCCGTCGACGAGGTACTGGTGGATGCCGGTCGCCAGGTAGGCGCGGGTGAACGCCTCGAGCGCGGTGCCGTCGGTCATCGCACTCGACCACGGGGGCTGGCCGCCGTCGAACGGGAAGTAGTAGTCCCAGGTGATGCCGTGGTCCTGGTCGGCGGCTAGCGGCAGCATCTGCGCGAGCAGCGCCAGCATCGCCGGGTAGTCGGCCTTGCCGGCCGTGTACATGCCGTTCGCCTCGCCGAAACTCGCCAGCGGCTGCAGCTGGATCCCCTGATCCGGGTAGTACTCCCAGACGATCTGCGAGCCGGAGAACTGGACGCGCTGATCGGCGGTCAGCAGCGGGCCCCTGGTCCACCACTGCACGTTTCGCTGAAGCGTCAGGAACATCGCCGGTAGCCGTGAGACGGTCATCTGCCCGCTCGCGGCGATCGTGTGCATCGTCTCGGTGATCGCGACCAGCTCGGCCCGCCGGGTTCCGCTCAGGTGCTTCTCGTCGGCGAGCGCGGCGTCGAATTCGCTCAGGTACTGACCGTGCTGTGCGGCCGTGATCTCGTGCCTGGCGGCAAGCTGCGCGAGCACGCTGACGACGGTGACCTGGGCGCGTCCCTTGGACCCCTTCGAGGACCCGCCGCCGCTCGAGGAGCCGGGTGTGGTCGTGGTGCCGGTGGTAGTCGTTCCGGTGGTCGTCGTCCCCGTGGTCGTGGTCGTGGTCCCGGTGGTCGTGGTCCCGGTGGTCGTCGTCCCGGTGGTCGTCGTCCCGGTGGTCGTGGTCGTGGTCCCGGCGGTGGTCGTCGGCCCGGTCGTGGTCGTGGAGGTCGTCGGCGGCGTCAGCGTCACCCCTCCGGTGGGAGGCGAGGAGCCGCGCGTCGTCGGGCGCGCGCCACGCAGATCGCCGGTGAACGCGGTGGGCGTGCTCGCCGGCACGCCGGCCAAGGCAGGCGGCACGAGCGCGACGCCGCTCAGGAATCGATCCTCGACCGTCCGGACTCGACCTCCGGGGCCGAGCACCAAGACGTCTGCGGCGGAGCCGCGGCCGGTCCGGCCCGACGCGCCGCTTGCCGGAATCGCCAGCGCCGTGCCGGCGCCGCCGGCGAGCGCCATGATCGCGCATCCGATGGTGGTCAGCGGTCGACTGCGGATCCGGCCCGGTCGCCGTCCCCTAGGCATGCGATCCGATGCTAGAGGCGACCGGCGCCCGACGCCGGGTCACGCCGGCGTTCGTCAGCGCGATGACCATGAGGTCCAGGGTCCCAGCTGACGGCCGGCGCTGCTGCAAGCGGGCTTGCAGCTACTCGCGACCGACGTCCTGGTCGTCCTCCTCGAGCTCGTCGAGCTCGTCGTCGCCATTGTCCGCCACGGCGCCCGGGTGATAGTGGACCTGAAAGGCCTGCAGCAGCTCGTCCCGACGGCTCTCGTCGATCGGGGTCTCGTCGGAGATCTGCACCCAGTCGGCGCCTTCGTACTCCTCCATGTTGAAGATCTCGTCGTCGAGCTCGGGCGAGTCGTCGACGACGATCAGGACCTCGGTCTGCGGGTTGAAGTACGTCCCCGGACGGTTGACCAGGTCCTCCAGCTCGACACGTCGCGGATCAGGCATGCCGGCAGCCTACGACGTTTCGAACGTGGCCGCCGGCTGCCGATCCGGTACGCTTTGTCCAGGGGTTGACTGACTAGTCAATCGCCTCGCTGAGAACGCCGATGGAAGCTGTGCCAAGGCAGTCCGCAGCTCGCTTCGAGATTTCAAGGGAGATTGGATCGTGGTTGATTTCACGCTGACAGACGAGCAGCTGAGCATGCGCGAGATGGCGCACGACTTCGCTGAGAAGGAGATCCGGCCCGTCGCCTGGGAGTACGACCGCGACGGGACCTGGCCGGGCGGGATCATCGACAAGGCGTGGGAGCTGGGGCTGATGAACAGCCACCTCCCAGTCGAGTACGGCGGCCCGGGTCTCGGCTACCTGGACGGCGCGATCATCGAGGAGGAGATCGCCTGGGGCTGCTCGGGCATCGGCACGAGCCTGTCGTGCAACGGGCTCGCGACCGCGCCGATCGCGCTCGCCGCCTCCGAGGAGCTGAAGAAGGACTATCTGGGGCGCCTCGCCGAGGCGCCGCTGCTCGCCTCCTTCTGCCTGACCGAGCCCGACGCCGGCTCGGACGTCTCGGGCATGAAGACGACCGCGACGCGCAAGGGCGACAAGTGGGTGATCAACGGCTCCAAGTGCTTCATCACCAACGGCGAATACGCGAACTGGTACACCGTCTACGCGAAGACCGACAAGGAGGCCGGCCACCGTGGCATCTCCTGCTTCATCGTCCCGCGCGACGCAGGCGTGATCGTCGACAAGCACGAGGACAAGATGGGCCAGCGCGCCTCGAACACCGCGACGATCACCTTCCCCGAGGTGGAGATCCCGCTCAACCACCTCGTCGGCGAGGAGAACAAGGGGTTCAAGATCGCGATGATGACGCTCGACCGCACGCGTCCGGGCGTGGCGGCGATGGCGACCGGCGTCGCCCGCGCGGCGATGGAGTTCGCGATCGACTACTCCAAGGAGCGCGTCCAGTTCGGCGTCCCGATCGCGATGCACCAGGCGATCCAGTTCATGATCGCCGACATGGCGACCAAGATCCACCTGGCGCGGCTGGCGACGTGGAACTCGGCCGTGCTGCTCGACCAGGGCAGGCGCAACACGCTCGAGTCCTCGCACGCGAAGCGGTTCGCCGCCGACATGGCGATGGAGGTCTGCACCGACGCGGTCCAGGTCTACGGCGGCTACGGCTTCATCAAGGAGTACAAGGTCGAGAAGCTGATGCGCGACGCCAAGATCCTGCAGCTGTACGAGGGCACGGCGCAGATCCAGCGGCTCGTGATCGCGCGGGAGATGCTGTTGCCGCGCCGCGCCGAGGAGCCGGCCGCCGCGCACGCGTGAGCGGCCGCCGCTCGCGCGTGAGCTGAGATCTGCCGGCGAGGTTCGGGCCCGCAGCGGGCCCCAACCTCGCCAGCGCCCGGATCAAGGCAGCGAGCGGGCGAGCGTCAGCACGTATTGCGGGCCGTCCTCGCCCGCGACCGCACGCGGCTCGCTGCGCGAGAACCCGAGCTTCTCCAGGCACCGCCACGACGTGACGTTCCCCACGGCGACGCAGGTGCGGATCCCGTCGGCCCCCAGGCGAGCGGACACCACCTCGTCGACGAACCGCCCCAGCAGCTCCGTTCCGAGCCCGCGGCCGATCAGCGCAGGATCGCCGATCAGGTAGTCGAGGCCCCACTCGCCGGCGACGGCGTCGACGGCCGGGCCGCCCACGGGCTCGGCGTCCCACGGGTATGTCTGCACCATCCCGATCTCGCGGCCGTCGAGCAGCATCAGGAAGCAGCGTGTCGAATCGGCGCCCGTCAAGGCCGGCAGGTACTCCGCACGGAGCTCCTCGAGGCTCGACCCCAGCCCCCACCAGGCGGCGACGTGCGGCTGCCCCAGCCATTCCCACAGCAGCGGAAGGTCCTCCGGGAGCATCGGCCGGAAACCGAGCGTCCCCCGTCCGCCGGGCGCCGCCAACGAGACGGAAGCCTCTACCGGAACCGCCCCCCGGCGTAGATCACGCGCTCGCTGCCGTCGCGCAGCACCGCCGTCACGGTCCGGTCGGCGGTCGAGACGATGTCCGTGTGGACGACCGACTGGTTGAAGCCGAGCCGCTCCCAATCGGCCTCGGTGACCGTCGCCGGGTCGCCGTCGTACGCGTGGCGGACGCCGAGGCCGAGCGCGACGTGCGTGTTGCCGAACGGCCCGCCGACGTTCTCGTCGTAGAGCGTGTTGGCCATGAAGCGGGTGATCCGTGACAGCCGGGCATCGGTCAGCGAGAACTCGCCGACGCGGTCGGCGCCGTCGGTCGCGACCATCTGCCGGAGCAGCTCCTGGCCGCGTTGCGCGGTCGCGGACACCACCCGGCCGGCCTCGAACCGCAGCTCGACCCCCTCGATCAGCGAGCCGTGGACGTACAGCGGCTCGCTGAACCGGATCCACCCCTCGGTGCCGCGCCAGTCGGGGCAGGTGAACACCTCGAAGCTCGGGATGTTGCGGCCGCTGCCGCCGATCCACCTGCGCCGCTCGCCGAGCGTCAGCCACAGGTCGGCGTCGTCGCCGAGGACGTGCAGCCGGTCGATCGGCAGGCCGTTCAGGACGCCGCAGTGGGCGCGCAGTGCGGCGCCCACCTCGCGCCAGCGCGCGATCGGGTCGCTGTCGTCGAGGAAGCAGGCGGCGACGATCTGCTGCCAGTACTGCTCGAGCGTCATCCCTGCCTCGGCGGCCATCGCCTCGGTGCCGTACAGCGCGACCGTCCACGAGAAGCGGTCCTCGGCCTCCTTGGCCTGCTGCCATTCGACGACCGGCATCAGGCTCCGCTGGTGGCGCATCAGCCGCTCCGGCGGCACGCCCGCGAGCGCCTTCGGGTCGGTCGAGCCGATCACGAAGACCGCGTGGTCGCAGGCGTCGATCAAACCCTTGTAGTACGGCGCCGGGAAGAAGTCGAGCTGCGCGTCGCTGGCAAGCTCGAAGTAGTCGCGCTCGATCGCGAGCGCGCCGCCGTCGGCCGGCCGGTAATCCTGAAGGACGTGGCCGCCCGCGCGCCAGACGGCGCGACACAGCTCGGCGAACAGCGGCTTGGCGTTCTCGGGGCAGGTCACCCGCACGACGTCACCGGGGGCGATCCCGGCGCCACCGCCGAGCGCGTACCCGACGAGCAGCTGCGCGTAGCGGACGAGCTGCTCTTGCGGCGGCTCGTAGCTCGCGCCTGCGAGCCCGCGCTGCGGATCGTCGGTGACCGTCATCAGGACCCCTGGAAGCGGCCGTCGGCGTAGATCACCCGCTCGCTGCCGTCCCGCAGCGCCGCGGTGACCGTCCGGTCCGTCGTCGAGACGATGTCGGTGTGGACGGCGGAGGCGTTGAAGCCGAGCCGGTCCCACTCGTCTTGCGAGATGTGCGCCGAATCGCCGTCGTAGCACGCGTGGATCGAGTAGCCGACGGCGATGTGCGTGTTGCCGAACGGGCCGCCGGTGTTCTCGTCGTACAGGGTGTTGGCCATGAACCGGCGGATCGGGGAGAGACGGGCGTCGGTCAGCGAGAACTCGCCGATCCGGTCGGCGCCCTCGCTCGCGAGCATCTCCCTCAGCAGCGACTCGTTCTCCGAAGCGCGGGCGGCGCTCACATGGCCGGCGGCGAACTCGAGCTCGACGCCGCGGATCAGCGAGCCGTAGACGTACAGCGGCTCGCTGAAGCGGATCCAACCCTCCGTGCCGCGCCAGTCCGGCGATGTGAACACCTCGAAGCTCGGCAGATTGCGCCCGCCACCGCCGAGCCACCGGCGCCGCTCGCCCAGCGCCACCCACAGGTCGGCGTCCGGGCCGGTGACGTGCAGTCGCTCGATCGGGAGGCCGTTGAGGAACCGGCAATGCGCGTCGATCTGCGCGCCCACCTGGCGCCAGCGGGCGATCGGATCTCGGTCGTCGAGAAAGCAGGCGGCGATGATCTCGCCCCAGTACTCCTCGCAGGACATCCCCGCCTCGGCAGCCATCGCCTCGGTGCCGTAGAGCGCGATCGTCCAGCTGAGCTCGCCGGTCGCCTCCCGCTCCTGGATCCATTCGCTGAACTGCCGGCGGGAGCGGCGGTGGCGCAGAAGCGCCGCCGGATCGACGTCGCTCAGCGAGCCCGGATCGCTCTCGGAGTGGATCCGCAGCAGGTGATCGGCGTCGTCCAACAGCCCCCGCATGTAGCGCGCCGGGAAGAAGTCGAGCTGCTCGCCGCTCGCGATCTCGTAGAAGTCGCGCATCACGCTGACCCCGCCGCCCGCGTCGGGGCCGTACTGGCCGATCACATGTGCCCCCGCGCGCCACACGGCGCGGCACGCGGCGGCATACAGCGGCCGCGCGCCCTCCTCCGCCGACACCGAGACGACGTCACCCGCGGCGATCCCGGCACCGCCGCCGAGCGCGAACCCGACGAGCAGCTGCGCGTAGCGGTCGAGCTGCTCGCGGGAGGGCTCGAAGCTCATCGCCGCCGAGCTTACGCGCTCCCCAGCGCGCCTGCCGCGAACCTCAGCTCGCCGCCCACCAGTGTCGCGGCGACGAGCTGCATGCCGGGCCGGTAGGCGATGTGGTCAGGTGCGGGGGCATCGAGCACGACCGCGTCGGCGCGGCAGCCGGGGGCGAGCCGGCCGATGTCGTCCCGTGCCAACGCCCTCGCGCCGCCGGCAGTCGCGGCCAGCAGCGCCTCGTCCGCGTTCATCCCGAGGTCACGGACCGCCAGCGCGATGCAGAACGACATCGAGGTCGTGTAGCTCGAGCCGGGGTTGGTGTTCGTCGCGAGCGCGACGCGGACGCCCGCGTCGATCGCGCGGCGCGCATCGGGGTAGCGCTGGCGGGTCGCAAAGTCGGTCGCCGGCAGGAACGTCGCGACCGTCCCCGATCCCGCCAGCGCCGCCAGATCCGCGTCGCTCAGGTACGTGCAGTGGTCGGCCGAGGCGGCGCCGAGCTCGCACGCCAACTGCACGCCGGGCCCGAACCCGAGCTGATTGGCGTGCACCCGCAGCCCGAGGCCGGCACCGCGTCCAGCCTCGAGCACGGCTCGCGACTGATCCTCATCGAACGCGCCGCGCTCGCAGAACACGTCGACCCACCGCACGGAGCCGCGACACGCAGCCAGCATCTCGCCGCAGACGAGCGCGACGTACTCGTCGGCCCGACCGAGGAACTCCGGCGGGACGGCGTGCGCGCCGAGGAAGGTGCCGTCGTCGGTCAGCTCGGCCGCGAGCGCGCACAGCCGCGCCTCGCCGTCGACCGTCAGCGCGTAGCCCGACTTGACCTCGCAGTGGGTGATCCCGGCGCGCAGCTGCTGGCCCCGCCGCGCCGCCGCCAGCGCGCGCAGCTCGTCCCGAGAGGCCGCGCGGGTCGCCGCGACCGTGGTCAGGATCCCGCCGGCTTCGTATGGCGCACCGGCCATCCGCGCGGAGAACTCGGCCGCACGGTCGCCGGCGAACACGAGGTGCGTGTGGCTGTCGACGAACCCCGGGATCACGCAGCGCCCGCCGGCGTCGAGCCGCGCGTCGGCGGCGGCGTGCCCGGCGCGCTCGATCGCGGCCACCCGGCCGCCCTCGATCACGAGCGCGGCGTCGCGGACGAGCCCCAAAGGCCCGTCGCCGAGCGACGGCTCGCACGTGACGAGCAATCCGATCCGGTCGATCGCGAGCGAGCTCATCGCGGGATCGCGGCCGACAGCTCGGCGGCCACCGCCGCCGGGTCGAGCGCGAGCTGCCTGCCGCCGACGATCACCGCGCCGATGTCCTCCCGGGTGGCGGCGAACACGACCGCCTCGAGCGCGTCGGCGCGGCGCGTCCCGGCCAGGCGCGGCCCGTCGAGCCGCACGCTGACGAGGTCGGCGAGCGCGCCGGTCGCGATCTGCCCGCCCTCGGGCCAGCCGAGGCTCGTGTAGCCGTTCCCGGTCGCCGCTCCAAGCAGCGCCGCTGCCGCGTGGTTGCCGCGCACGCCGGTGCGCAGCCGCTCGTCGAGCTCGACCGCGCGCGCCTCCTCGAACACGTCGATCACGGCGTTCGAGTCGGTCCCGAGCGCCAGCGGCCCCGGCGGATGGCCGATCCCGTCGGCGAGGTCGCGCTCGGTGCTCGGGCACATGCAGACGCTCGCGCCCGCGTCGCGCAGCAGCTCTGCATCCCCCTCGAGCAGGTGCGTCGCATGCACTGCCGTGAACCGCTCGCCGACCGCCCCTGCGCCCGCCAGCAGCGCGAGCGGCGAGACCCCGTGGCGGCGCAGGCAATCCTCGTTCTCCGCGGGCTGCTCGGACACGTGGGCGTGCAGCGGCATGCCGCGCTCGGCGGCGAACGCGGCGACGATCGCGGCGGCGGCCGGGTCGACCGCCCGCACGCTGTGGATCGCGGCGCCGAGCCGAACCTCCCGTCCGGGCTCGATCGAGTCGACGCGCGCCGCCCAGGCGTGCGCCGAGGCGTCGTGGAACCGCTCGAGCCCGCCGTGCAGGTAGCAGGCGTCGAGCAGCGTGATCCGGATCCCCGCGTCGGCGGCCGCGCGCATCAGCGCCTCTGAGCGGTGCAGGTAGTCGAACTCGCCGACGAGCGTGATCCCCGCCAGCGCCATCTCGGCGAACGTGGCGCGCGCGAGCCGGTAGAGCGCGTCGTCGTCGAGCGTGTCGGCGAGCGCGTACATCTGCTCGCGCCAGGTCCAGAACGACCCCCGATCGGCGGCCTGGGCCCGGCTCCGCAACGCCCGTTGGAACGCGTGCGAGTGCGCGTTCGCCAGCCCGGGCAGGGTCAGGCCCGGCAGAACGGTGGCTTCGGGGGTGGTGGCATGGTGAGCCACCACCCCCGAGACGAACCCCTGCTCATCGACGTCGATCAGCACGCCGGGCACGGGCGCTTCGCCGCCAAGCCACGCGAGCTCGCACCAGTACGCGCTCACCGGGGGAGCCCGGCGACGCGCGCGACGAACGCGTCGCGGTGGAAGCGCTCGAACGACTCCCACGTCATCAGCGTGCGCGGGTCGGTGACGCGGTCGAGGAACAGGATCCCGTCGAGGTGGTCGACCTCGTGCTGGAAGGTGCCGGCCGCGAGCCCTCGCCGGAGCTCCTCGCGCGGCTCGCCGCGGCGGTCGAGGTAGCGAGCGCGGACGGTCAGGTGACGGGGGACCTCGCCGCGCAGCCCGGGGACCGACAGACAGCCCTCGTTGATCTCGACCGTCTCCTCGCCGACCGGCTCGAGCTCGGGGTTGACTAGCACGGTCAGCGGGATCGGCGGCTTGTACGGGTAGCGGGGGTGGTCGGGCACCACCTCGACGACGGCGATCCTGACCGGCTCGGCGATCTGCGTGGCCGCGAGTCCGGCACCGCCGGCGAACCGCATCGTGTCGATCAGGTCGTCGATCAGCGCCTGGATCGCGGGCGTGTGCAGCTCCTCGGGCGCCAGCTCGCGGGTGCACTGGCGCAGGGCCGGATGGCCGGCGGTGACGATCTCGCGGACGCTCACGCCATCGGGATCCGGATCCCGCGCTCGCGCGCGACCTCCGCCGCACGCTCGTAGCCGGCGTCGGCGTGGCGCATGACGCCCGTGCCGGGGTCGGTGCTCAGCACCCGCTCGAGCTTCTGCGCGGCGAGCTCCGAGCCGTCCGCCACGCACACCATCCCGGCGTGGATCGAGCGGCCGATGCCGACGCCGCCACCGTGGTGGATCGACACCCAGCTGGCGCCGGCGGCGGTGTTGACGAGCGCGTTCAAGCGCGGCCAGTCGGCGATCGCATCTGAGCCGTCGGCCATCGCCTCGGTCTCGCGGTATGGGGAGGCGACCGAGCCCGAGTCGAGGTGGTCGCGGCCGATCACGATCGGGGCCCGCAGCTCTCCGGAGGCGACCATCGCGTTGAAGCGCAGCCCCAGCCGGGCGCGCTCGCCATATCCGAGCCAGCAGATCCTCGCCGGCAGCCCCTGGAAGGCGATCCGCTCGCCGGCCGCGGTGATCCAGCGGTGCAGCGGCTCGTCGTCCGGGAACTCCTCGAGCACGGCCCGGTCGGTCGCGGCGATGTCCGCAGGATCGCCGCTCAGCGCGACCCAGCGGAACGGGCCCTTGCCCTCGCAGAACAGCGGCCGGACGTAGGCGGGGACGAACCCGGGATAGTCGAACGCGCGCTCGAAGCCGCCGAGCCTCGCCTCCGCCCGGAGGCTGTTGCCATAGTCGAACACCTCGGCGCCGCGATCCTTGAAGCCGACCATGGCGGCGCAGTGGGCGGCGATCGCGCGGCGGGCGCGGACGACGTACTGGTCGGGGTCCGTGCGACGCAGCTCGAGCGCCTCAGAAAGCGACATCAGGTTCGGAACGTAGCCGTTGAGGGGGTCGTGGGCGCTCGTCTGGTCGGTCACGATGTCGGCGGGGAAGTCCCGTTCGAGCAGCGCCGGGAGGACGTCGGCGGCGTTGGCCTCGAGGCCGACGCTCAGCGGCCGGCCGGCGGCCCGCGCCGCCTCGCAGCGGCGGATCGCGTCGTCGAGGTCGCTGGCTCGCTCGTCGAGGTAGCGGGTCCTCAGGCGGCGCTCGATCGCCGCCGGGTCGACCTCGACGCACAGCGCGACGCCGCCGTTCAGCGTGACCGCGAGCGGCTGCGCGCCGCCCATCCCGCCGAGCCCCGCGGTCAGCGTGACCGTGCCGTTGAGCGTGCCGCCGTGGCGTCGCCGCGCGATCTCGGCGAAGCACTCGTAGGTCCCCTGCACGATCCCCTGGCTGCCGATGTAGATCCATGAGCCCGCCGTCATCTGGCCGAACATCGTCAGGCCCTCGGCCTCGAGCCGGCGGAACTCCTCCCAGGTGGCCCACTCGGGCACGAGGTTCGAGTTGGCGATCAGCACCCGCGGCGACCATTCGTGAGTGCGGAACACGCCGACGGGCTTGCCCGACTGGACGAGCAGCGTCTCGTCGTCGCGCAGCTGACGCAGCTCCGCGACGAGCGCGTCGAACGCCGACCACGAGCGGGCGGCGCGGCCGGTGCCGCCGTACACGACGAGCTCGTCGGGGTGCTCGGCGACCTCGGGGTCGAGGTTGTTCATCAGCATCCGCAGCGCCGCCTCCTGCGGCCAGCCACGGCAGCTGAGATCTGCGCCGCGCGGGGCGCGGACGGGGCGTGGGCCAGGGGCGTCGCTCACGCGAGCTCGCCCACGGCCGCCTCGACGGCGGCGAGAATCGTGCCGTCCGCGAGCAGCCCGACGGCGGCGTCGAGCTCGGGTGCGAGGAAGCGGTCGGCTCCGGGACCGGGGACGCGCACGCGCAGTGCCTCGAGCGCCGCGGCGGTCGCCTGCGAGGGCGCCAGCGGCGCGCGCAGCTCGATTGCCCGCGCCGCGCAGACGAGCTCGACCGCGAGGATCCGCCGCAGGTTGGCGACGGCCTTGCGCAGCTTGCGGGCGGCGCCCCAGCTCATCGAGACATGATCCTCCTGCATCGCGCTCGTCGGCAGCGAGTCGACGCTCGCGGGCGCCGCCAGCCGGCGGTTCTCGGCCGCGACCCCGGCCTGCGTGTAGTGGGCGATCATCAGTCCCGAGTCGACTCCGGGGTCGGCTGCGAGGAACGGCGGCAGCCCGTGCGAACGGGTCGGGTCGAGCAGGCGATCGGTGCGCCGCTCGGCGATCGCACCGACCTCGGCGGCGGCGATCGCGAGGAAGTCGGCGACGAGCCCGACGGGCGCGCCGTGGAAGTTGCCGCACGACTCGACGCGGCCGTCGGGCAGCACCATCGGGTTGTCGATCGCGGCGCGCAGTTCGCGCAGCGCGACCGCGTCGGCGAACGCGACGGTGTCGCGGGCGGCGCCGATCACCTGGGGGGCACAGCGCACGCTGTAGGCGTCCTGGACGCGGGGGTCGTTCACCCGGTGGCTCTGCACGATCGCGGAGCCGTCGAGCAGGCGCGCGAGGTTGGCGGCGCTGTCGGCCTGGCCGGGGTGGGGGCGCAGGGCGATCAGGTCCTCGGCAAACGCCCGGTCGGTGCCGAGCAGCGCCTCGACCGACATCGCCGCCGCCACGTCGGCGAGCTTCAGCAGCCGGCGCAGGTCGTGCAGCGCGAGGATCACCATCCCGAGCGAGCCGTCGGTGCCGTTGATCAGCGCGAGCCCCTCCTTGGCGATCAGCGTCAGCGGCTCGATCCCGGCCTCGGCCAGCGCCTGCGCAGCCGGGCGGGGGCGGCCGGCTCCGGTGACCTCGCCCTCGCCGATCAGTGCGAGCGCGCAGTGGGCGAGCGGCGCGAGGTCGCCGCTCGCGCCGAGTGACCCGTGCTCGGGCACGACCGGCGTGATCCCCGCGCTCAGCAGCCGAAGGATCGCGTCGGCCACCACCGGCCGCGCGCCCGAGTAGCCCATCGCGAGCGAGCGGGCCCGCAGCAGCATCATCGCGCGGACGGTCTCGCGCTCGACCGGCGGCCCCATCCCGGCGGCGTGCGAGCGGATCAGCGCCCGCTGCAGCTCGACCCGGCGATCGGCGGGGATCGGGACGTTGGCGAGCGAGCCGAACCCGGTCGAGACGCCGTACGCAGGCTGCTCGGACTCGGCGAGGTGGCGCACGACCGCGGCGGTCCGCTCCATCGCCCGGCGCGGCAGGTCCGCGAGCGTGACCGTCACGTCCCCGCGCGCGGCGGTGACGACGTCGGCCGGGGACAGGAGCGCCGGATCGAGCCGCACAGCGCGACCCTACCGAGTTGGCCCGGTGCCCTGCAGGCGCGGACCCGGATTCCGCCGGGGGCGGAATCCGGAGCGCGCGCCGCGAGACTCTTCAGGCGAGGCTCACGATTCGTCCTGGTCGGTCGACCCGGGATCGCTCTTGCGAGCGGCGGGATCGTCGCCCGCAAGCAGCCGGTACAGGGCCCGGCGGACCTCCTCGAGAAGCTCGGCCGCCCGCGCGACCTGATGCTGGTCGCCGTCCTGGAGCACCTGCATCGCCGCCTTCGCGGTCGACGCGATCGCCCGCTTGAAGTCGACGTAGGCCTCGTGGATCTCGCCCTCGGGCTCCCACGGCGGCTTCTGATCGCCCCTTGCCTCGACCTGCTCGCGTCCCGCATCGGTGATCTCGAAGACTCGCCCGGAATCGATCGAAACCTGCCGGATCAAGCCCTCGTCCTCGAGCTGGGCCAGCGCCGGGTAGACCGATCCCGGGCTCGGGCGCCAGCGGCCGTCGCTGCGCTGCTCGAGCGCCTGCATCAGCTGGTAGCCGTTGGCAGGGCCGTCGAGATGCAGCAGGAGCAGCAGTGCCGTGCGGACATCTCCGCGCCGCCGGCGCCAGCGCGGGCCGCCGGGGCCGAACCCGCCGAGCTCCGCGAACATCGCGCCGAACGGGCCGACGCCCTTGGGGCCCCAGAACGGGCGGCCGCCACCGCGGTGGCCTCCGGGGCCGCCGAACGGTCCGCCCGGGCCCGGCTCGTCGGTTCCCTCGCCCGGGAACCGCGCGCGCGCGTGCCTCGTGTGAATGCCTTCGTTACACATCATCTGTATCTCCTATCTATCGAGATAGGTCAACGATATATCGTTATCTAGCAGATGTCAAGGGGCGTCGACCACGCTCGCCTGGGCCGCGGCGGCGAAGCCATCGAGCCGGAGACTGACCGGGCCGGCGCGGTCGGCGTAGCCGAAGCGTCAGACCACTGACCAGGAGGCGATCTGGAGCCCGGCCGGACGGTCGGGAGGCAACGTCGATCGTGGCGAGCGCAACCTTTGGCCCCGGAGCGGGTTCTATCTGGCATGGCGCCGGCGCACCTGCCCGCGCCGCCGCGGTTCATGTCCAGGTGGATCGTCGCGGTGCTGCTGATCACGACGTCCACGCTCGTCGCGGGCGCCGCGCTCGCATCCCGCGCGCAGGCCGCTGGCAACCAGGTGGCGATCATCCAGGACGATGCGCAGCTGCTGACGAATCCGGTGGGCACGCTCCTGCGGTTTCGCCAGCTCGGCGCCCAGCAGGTGCGGGTCGCGCTGCGCTGGCAGTTGATCGCTCCCGACCCCAACTCGTTCAAGGCGCCGGCGCACTTCGATGCGGCGAACCCGGCCGACTACCCGGCCCGCCTGTGGGCGCCGTACGACGCGATCGTCCGCGACGCGACCGCCGACCGGATCCAGGTGAACTTCAACGTCGTCGGCGGCGCGCCGTTGTGGGCGACCGGGCCGGGAATGCCGAAGGCGACGATGGCTCAGGGCTGGCCGTTCCACAACTGGGAGCCGAACGCGAACGACTTCTTCCAGTTCATGCGGGCGGTCGGAGAGCGCTACAGCGGCAGCTACAACCCGGGCAGGCGCCGGCTGATGCCACACAACAGGGGCGACCTGCCGCGCGTGGACTTCTGGTCGATCTGGAACGAGCCCAACTACGGTCCGAGCCTCGCCCCGCAGGCGCTCCCCGGCCATCAGCTTCCGGGCCACGTGCCGGTGCCCGCGAGCGGGCGCATGTACCGGGCGCTCGTGGCCGCCGCGTGGGCGGCACTGCACATGACCGGCCACGGCAACGACGGCTTTCTGATCGGCGAGCTCGCGCCGCGCGCGACGAACGTCCCGTTCGGCAACTTCAACGGGATGCTGCCGACCACGTTCGTCCAGTCGCTGTACTGCCTCGGCTCGAACTACCGGCCGCTGCGAGGCGAGCTCGCGACGCTCGAGGGGTGCCCGGCGAACCTCGCGGGGACACGCGCGTTCGTCGCTCGCAACGCGGGGCTGTTCAAGGCCGGCGGCTTCTCCGATCACGCCTACATGCGCTGGTTCCCGCCCAACCAGGAGGAGAACTACACATCCAACTCCGGGCAGCGTTACCCGCCCAGCGTGTGGTCCTCGCTGGTGCACGGCTTCTCCTCGTTCGGGACGATCGGGAACCTCACCTCTGCGCTCAACCGCTCGTTCGGGGCGTACGGCTGGAAGCGGCATCTGCCGATCTGGAACACCGAGTTCGGCTACATGACCGACCCGCCGAAGCGACCGAACAAGAAGGACCAATCTCCCGCCGTCTCGCCTGCAACGGCTGCCTACTACGACAACTGGGCGGAGTACCTCTCGTGGAAGAACCCCCAGATCGGGTCGTTCGAGCAGTACCTGCTGTTCGACCCGCTGCGGCCCTCGTTCTCCAACAACTTCGGCGGCTACGCCAGCGGTCTGGTGTTCTACAACGGCCGCCCGAAGCCCGGCTACGCCGCGTGGCGGCTGCCGCTGTACATGCCGCATACGGTCGCCGGCAGCCGTTTTCAGCCGCTCGAGGTGTGGGGCGACGTGCGCCCGGCCTACTACCAGATGCTCGACCAGAAGCATTCGCGCGTGACGACGCAGCTGCTGTTCAAGTCCGCGAGCGGTGGCGGCTACACGCTGCTCGACACCGTCACGATCCACTCGCGCCAGGGCTACTTCGACGTTCACCTGAAGTTCCCGTCGAGCGGGACCCTGCTGATGCGCTGGTACTACCCGACTGACGCGTTGTTCGGTGCCGCCTCCGGGCAGGCGGTCTTCAGCCGGAGCATCAGGGTAACGGTCCGCTGACAGAGGCCAGCTGAGGCGTCAGTCGGCGTCGTCGTCCGAGGGACCGCGGCCACCGCCGGTGGTGCGGCTGCGCAACCAGTCCGCGGCCTGCTCGGCGAGCCCGCCGACCTGGTTGCCCAGGTTGGCGACGTTGTCGCCGACCTCGCGGAACAGCGAGCGGAAGCGCTCGGCGTAGTACTCCATCGCGTCGCCGGCTTCCTCGCGCACGCTCTCCTTCTGGTCGCGGGTCCGGTACTCGCCGCGCAGGATGCGATCGTAGTCGCCGCCCTGGACCCACTTCATGATCTCCGACACGCGCCGCACCGCGTACGCGTGCGTCTGGCCGATCTCGTTGAAGAAGCGCCGCACGCGGTCGCTGGGGTCGTCCCAGCTCTCGTACGCCGCCGCCTGCGACATGAACGCATCCAGGTCGAGGTCCTCGGCCGGCAGGCCGCCGGCCGTCACCATCAGCGTCCGGCAGACGATCTGCGGGTCGCGCACGGCGAGCACCGCGGCGCGGTCACAGCTCAGCTCGGTCGCGCGATACCACTCGAGCAGCACCGCCCGGACGGCCATGAACGGGATCCCGACGAACGGAAGCGGGCTGGCGCCCGCGCTCAGCAGGATGTTGAGTGCCGTCACGTACACCATGTGGTCGGACAGGATGTGGCCGAGCTCGTGTGCGATCACGGCCCGCTGCTCGCCGGGCCCGAGCCGCTTCACGAACCCGGCATCGACCACGATGATCGGCTTCTGGGAGCCGATCGTGGCCGCCAGTCCGAGCACGTTGCGGGTGACGTACAGGTCGTACACGTCGGGCATGTCGAGCACCCGGCAGGCGAACTCGTGCGCCGCGTACAGCTCGGGGAGCTGCCGCTCGGAGACCTTGATCGAGGTGCCCAGGTAGAACTGGCGCAGCGCGCGCTCGTACCGCCACTCGATCAGCTTTCGCACGACCTTGTCGAGCATCGGGATCGACTTCAGCGCCGCGGTCGCGGCCCGGTCCGCCGGATGCTCGTACGCCTTCGGCGAGATGTTGGTGAACGGCTCGACGCTGTCGGGCAGGAACTCGATCGCTCAAGCCTACTCGCTCCGCTCGGGCGTCGGCCCCGGGGGCTATTCGCTCAGGCGGGAACCGCCGGCGGAAGTCCGAAGCGGGCCACCAGCTCGCTGCCGTCGAACCGGCTCAGCTCGGAGATTCGATCACCCGCCAGCGTGAGCACGAACACGCCGGTGCCGGTTGCGACCGTGGCGCCGGGTTCGGCGATGTAGGCCCCGAACGCAGGCTGTCCGTTCGCGCGGGCCGGCAGCAGGATCAGCCGGCCCCCGCTTCGCCGCGTCGCGCTGACATGCCGGAGGAACTCGGCGCACGCGGCACGGCCCACGTACTCGAGCGGCTCGGGCGGCATCGTCACGAGCGCGTCGTCGGTCAACAGCGCGATCACCCGATCCATGTCGCCGCGCTCGAACGCGTCGGCGAACGTGCTCGCGAGCTCGCGCTCGAGCGCCGATCCGGGCGCGGGCGCGCGCTCGCGCGGTGGCGCCATGCGTGCCTCGAGCGCCGCGCGAGCGCGCTGCAGGGCGCTGTTGACCGTCGCCTCGCTGATGTTCAGCGCGGCCGCGACCTCGGCTGCGCGGAAGCCGAGCACGTCGCGCAGCACGAGCGCGGCCCGCTGGTTCAGCGTCAGACGCTGGAGCTCGGCGATGAACGCCAGCCCGACCGCCTCACGCATCTCGTAGCGCGCGTCCGGGCCGGGCGCCGCGTCCGGGACGCCGTCGAGCAGCTCGTCCGGGTATGGCTGCAGGTAGGTCAGCTCGGTCAGCCGGGTCGGGGGCGGCGGCTTGAACGGCAGCCCGGGGCCGGTCGTCCGCGGCCGCCGCTCCTGGTCACGCAGCATGTTGAAGCAACGGTTGGTGGCGATCCGGTACAGCCACGCGCGCAGCGACGCGCGCTCCTCGAAGCCGTCGAGCCCGCGCCACGCCGAGACGAGCGTCTCCTGGAGCGCATCCTCGGCGTCCTGGAGCGATCCGAGGATCCGATAGCAGTGCAGCTGCAGCTCGCGCCGGAACGGTGCGGTCAGCTCGGCGAACGCCGACTCGCTGCCGGCACGAGCGCGCTCGAGTGCGATCCGGGTCACGCGGGTGATCTTCGCATCTGGGTGGATCGGGAGGTCGGTGCTGTGCGGGCTCGATCA